>JBGCER010000656.1:0-6713 GCA_045106515.1 Myxococcota bacterium | reverse complement strand
GGGGCCGAAAAGACACGGTCCGCCCCTAAAGACAGCCCGTTCCAACAATCTGACGTGCGCGCCCGAGCGGGTCGGGAGCGCACGGCGCGCCCCCCGATGCCTCAGCCCGGCAATGATGTTCACATCGATCTGGATGTACCGGCTCACGTCGCGCGTGATGGGGGCACGGTGGACGCGGTCTACCGTCGCATGCAGCGCTCAGATTCCTGGCGACCTGGCGCGCCCGACGCCGGCATCCTGCAGATCCGCGACATTACCGTTGTGCGACTGCTGCCGGGCACCGGCCACGGTGAAGTGCTCCACGAGAAGGGCCAAGGAGACGCCGGGGCCTATGGTGGGCCCTACGGAGACCTGATTGTGCGGGTGCGTGTGGTCGGAGCCACCCAGCAGGACGGGTCGGCTGGTCGGGACCACGGAACGGAATCAACGGGTTCGACCACAGAAAAGCCGAACGCGCACGATGGCGTAATCCCGGAGCTCTCCGTTGACGTGGACATGGTCATCGCGGCGCTGGGGGGTCAAGTTGAGGTCCTCACGCCACAAGGTCGGGTTCGGTTGACCGTGCCCCCAGGCACTTCATCGGATAAAAAGTTGCGTTTGCGTGGGAAAGGGCCGTCCAATACCGAGGGCGCGCCATTGGACTTGACGGTCCGTCTGCGGGTTGTAGTGCCCAAAGACATCTCGGACGAAAGCGCCGCCTTGTTGCGACAGTTCGCGATGAGTCGATTCAAGACAGAGTCGTCGTCCGGCGATGCGTAGTCGACTGAAATCGGTGTACCGCTGCGCGCAAGCCAAGATCTGACCCACACTAGGACGTGAATGCACGTTGAGCCCATCGGCAACCTTCGCGACGCACGGCGCCTGATGCGCGGCTTCGAAGAAGCTGTGGGCGTGGTGTCTGATCCCGCGTGGGCCATGCATGGACAGGCTCGCCGGCTCGTTCATGGGGGCCGCCTCGTCGGTGGCTACGTGCTGGCGCCGTCGCGGATGCTGGAAGACAGCGGTGTTGTGCCCGAGGGCGTCATCCTCACGGATCGCCGTGCGAGTGAGCTGATGGCCTTGTGGGTCGCTGCGGAAGTTCCAGAGTGGGGCCGGTTGGTGCTGCTTCGCGCGATCGCGGAAGACGTCCGAAAGAGGAAGAGTCAGGTGGTCTTTGGTGTGGCCATGACCGAGAAGTCGGTGCAGCTACTCTCCGAGCTGCTGCCGGATCAGCTCTACGAGGGGCCCGGCGCCCAACCCGAGTTGTTGCCGTGGCTTCATGTTCGCCGGGGCTTCGCGCCGAGCCCGCTCAAGTTGCGTCTGCGAGGGTGGGTGGCGCGCCTGCGGCGCCGGGTCGTCGGCCGACCCAAAGCGCTCGTCGATACTGGAGCGCCAGGCGGTGCGCCAAGAGTTAGTCCTCGATAAGGCCGGTTCGAAGCTCGTCGAGGCTGGCAACCATGGTACGCAGGCCAAAGGTTTGCGCTTGGGTGTGGGCCTCGTCTAGCAGGTTCTTTGCCTCGTTGAGTCGGTGTTCGCCCATGAGGATCCGGCCGCCCAGAAGGGCTGCGTTGGCTGCGATTTCGGCGTCTCCGAGCTCCACTGCGTGTTGGCGTGCCGCGAGCACCTGGGCCAACCCCACCTCCACCTCACCGCGCATGGCCGCAATGGCGCCTAGGTAGACGTCGTTGAGCACTACGCCTCGGGCCCACCCCATGGTCTCCGCGAGCTCTTTGCTTCGCGAAAAGGCGACCCAGGCGCGCGGCAGGTCGCCCCTCGAGAAGTGTACGTCGCCGATGTTGTGGTGGTTGACGACCACCCCGGCGCTGTAGCCAATGCCCTCGCGGACCTGAAGGGCATCCCGGAACGCGGCGAGCGCTTCATCGAAGCGACCCGACCAATAGTGAAGGAGCCCCATATTATTGAGCACCCGGCCGATCAGGATACGGTCGCGACTCTGCCGCGCGCTCCCCAGTGCCTTCTCCAAAAGCTCCGCAGCGGGCTGCAGCTCATTGTCTCGAATGCAGCGGCTGGCCATGCCTAGATGGCAGCGTGCATGGGCGCTGGTGTCGTCGCCGGCGTGCTCCAGCGCCTCGCGCCACAGGGCCTCGGATTCCTCGTTCTTACCCTGTTCATATGCCAGGTTGGCCGAAGCTTCGAGGGTCTCCATTTGCAGCTCCGGGTCGGCCTCGATCCGGGCCAGGGAGCGGGCTTGCCCGGTGTGGGCCTCGGCGAGCGGGATGTGTCCGCGGGTGAGATAGAGCCGGCCCAACTCGAGGTGAGCCCGGACTTCGATCCAGGGCAGGCCCGAATCGCTGGAGATGTCGAGGGCGGTCTGCAGGCTGCGCTCGGCCCGTTGCTCTTCGCCAAGAAGCCTGGATAGAGCCCCTGAACGGTATGAGAGCATGGCCTCGCCCTGGACGCGGGCATCCCAGGTCTCAGGCGTCTCTGGCACCTCTTGGATGTACTTCAGCCCCCGCTCGAACGTGGTGCGGGCCTCTTCGAGGAACTGCCCCTTATTGAGTCGCTGTCCCGCCATGAACAAGTATCGGGCGGCGTCCACATGGCGGCCTGCGGCGGCGCAGTGGGCGGCGATCTTGGTCGCGTGGGGTTCGAGGTCGTCTTCGTGATGGGCTTCGAGGGCTTCGGCGACCAGGCGGTGATATATTCTTCGTTGTACGCCCAGAATACTGCGAAGCGTGACTTCGCGAACCAGGTTGGAGACGAAGGTCCATGCGTCTACGTGGCTGACCTCGACCCGTTGGATCAGCCCGTGGGCGGACAGTTCGGACACCACGGGGGTCGGGTCACCGATGCCCATCGCGAGGCTCAGCAGTGGCAGAGTAAACGTCTGACCTAGTGTTGCGGCGAGCTGCAGTGCGCCTTTCCCCGCGGGCTCAAGGGCGTCGATCCGGGCGGCGATGAGCCCAGCGAGGCTGTCGGGGATGTCGCTGGCATTGGGCGCCGCCACCAGCGTGGCGCGGGCTTCATCGACCTGGACGCGTCCATTCGCAAGGAGGTACTTGACCATTTCTTCCACGTACAGCGGATTGCCCTCGCACGTGCGCGCGACCAGCTCCACGAGGCCCTCGTCCACGTCTTCGACCTCGAGCAGCTCTCGGAGCAGTCGCCGTAGCGTTTGGCTGGAGAAACGCCCGAGCTCCACGGCCTCGCCCAGCTTCGCCAGCTCTGGCGGTAGGGTGCCCGTGTAGGTGAGCAGCACCAGAATAGAGGCTGCAGATAGTCTGCGAAGCAAGGAAATAAGCGAATTTTGGCCCTTGTCTGCCAGGTGGTGCACGTCTTCGAGGATAACGATGCTCTGCTCGTTTTGGGCGAGCCCCTTCAGGGTGCGTTCCAGGGCGCGCCACACCTCGTCTTGACCGGGGCCTTCCGTTTGGTTAACCCCGAGTAACGCCGCGATTCCTTGTACTTCCCGAGGGCTCAGGCCCAACTGCGGGAGCCGCTCCAGCTCCTCTGTGATCCGAGCCCGGGGCGTATCCGACTCGATGCCCAGCACATCGAGGATGAGGTCTGCAAAGAGCGCCAAGGGCTTGTCGTCGCGCCAGGCCCGGGCGCGGCCCAGGTAGACGGGGACGCCCCGCCTGAGGGCTAGGTCGCGGACCTCTCGGGCCAGGCGGGACTTTCCGGAGCCGACGGCACCGGCGAGCCCGATGACACCGCCTTTGCCTTGGGCCAGTCTGCCGAGGGCCGCACGGATGACCTCGATCTCCTTTCCGCGTCGAAGCCAAGGTCCTTTGCCCGCTGTGCGCAGGCCACGTCGCCGACCCTCGAGTCGAAAGGACGTGCCGGGGGCTCTGCCGCCGCGGTTGATGATGGAGGGGCCGCTGCGGTAGCGGAACAGGCCTTCGGTGCCGTCGACGAGCGCCTGACTCACCAAGATGTCGCCGTGGTCAGCAATGGCGGAGAGTCGGCGGGCCAGCCGAGTGGTGTTGCCTCGGGCGGTGTATTTCGCCTGACGCTTGCCGAGCACGACAGTCACGTCGCCGACGTGGGCTCCAATGGCCAGCTGCACCCGCAGGCCGTGTCGCTGTAGCTCCACAGAGGTGCGCACGAGCTCCAGGCTGCACTCCAGTGCCCGACTCAGATCATCGACGCGTGTGCGTGGAACGCCAAAGAGGACCAAGATCTGATCGTCGACGACGCGCTGGACCAGGCCGTCGTAGTTGTCGACGGATCGTCGAAGCCACCGAAGCAACTGATAGTGGCGCTTAAACAACGCTTCTGGGTCCAATCTTAGAGAGAGGTCCGTCATCCCGTCGACATCGATAACCAAGGCCACCACGCGCTTGCGCTCGCCGTCGGCGGGTCGGAGCTTGTCGGGCAGGGCCCCTTGGGATGGAGTCTGGGCAGGCGTGGACGTGGACTGCGCATCGCCGCCGAGTCGGTCCACGTCGGCGAGCATCCTCTCGAGGCCTGGGGCGCGACGTCGGGTCGCCGCATCGTCGGGGAAGCCCTCGTTGAGCAGAGCGATCAGCTCGCCTCTAAGGTCGCCGGCTTGGTGTTGGAAGAGCCAGGCTCTTAGGTCTTCCTCTAGGAACCCTGCGGACGGGTAGCGGTCGTCTCGGTCCGCGGCGAGGGCCTTGAGCACGATGCGCGACAGCTCCGGGTCGACCTCGATGCCCTCACTCTCGAAGGACGGGATCCTGCACTCTTGCACTTTTGCTAGTTTCTCAGCGGGATCTGGGTCGTCGAAAAGTCGATGTCCGACGAGCAGCTCCCACAGCACGATGCCCGCGCTGAACACGTCGGTTCGGTGGTCGACTTCTTGGCCGCGCGCCTGCTCTGGACTCATGTAGGCGTACTTGCCGCCCCCAGGCTTGCGGGGGGCGGATGGGGTGGCGTTGGTTGGTTCGGTGCCCGCGGGATCGACGACGGCCTTGGGCACGCTACCCGTGCCCACCAAGCGGGCGATGCCGAAGTCCACCAACTTCACCGCTCCGTTGAAGGTGAGCAGCACATTGTGAGGTGACACATCTCTGTGCACGAGGCCGAGGGGGCTTCCGTGGGCGTCGACCAGTGCGTGGGCGTAGGCCAGGCCTCGGCAGACCTCTGCCACCGCGTGGACCGCGATGGGCCGAGGGAGCAACCGACCCTCCGCGCGCAGGACCTTGACCAGCTTATTTAAGTCTCGGCCGTGCAGATGCTCCATGGCCATGAACCAGTCGCGGCCCACCCGACCTAGGTCATAGACCTGAACCACGTTCTCGTGGTTGAGATGAACGCCGATTTTCGCCTCGTTGATGAACAGGGAGACGTGGTGAGGATCTCGCGCGAGTTCTGGGCGAATTCGCTTGATTACAAGACGCTTTTCGAAGCCTGCCACCCCGAAGCTCCGCGCCAGATAGACCTCGGCCATGCCGCCCGTCGCGAGACGCTCCAGCAGCTCATACTTTCCAAAGGTCGCCGGAAGCTGCACGCGGTCTCCGGTAAAAGACGTATTTGTAGCTCAACCGATGGCGGGGGCCTCGTCAAGGGCGGGCGGGTCTACGAGTGCAATCGCCAGTACCTGGGGCACCGTGTCGACGTAGTGGAACGTCAGGTCCCGAAGCAAGACCTCGGGCACGTCCAGCAGGTCATTGCGGTTGTGGCGGGGAAGGATGAGGTGTTCTACGCCGGCGCGACGGGCGGCTAGGACCTTCTCTTTGATGCCGCCGACGGGCAGCACTTTTCCGCGCAGCGTGATCTCGCCGGTCATGGCGACTCGAGCGCGAACCGCGCGACCCGTGGTGACGCTCGCCAAGGCCGTCACCATGGTGACGCCTGCCGATGGCCCGTCTTTGGGGATGGCTCCAGCGGGGACGTGCAAGTGAAACATGGCCTCGAAGGCCTCTCTTGAGATGTTGTAGTCCGCGGCGTTCGTCCGCAGCCAGCTCATGGCGGCCTCGGCGGACTCCTTCATCACGTCGCCGAGGGAGCCCGTGAGCTTGAGCCCCGCCTTTCCCTGCATACGCGTGCACTCGACGAACAGGATCTCGCCGCCGGCGGACGTCCAGGCCAAGCCGATCACCACGCCCGGCTGATCCACGCGCTCGGCGAGCTCTTGGAAGTACTTGGCGGGTCCCAGGTAGCGCTGCAGGGACTTCTCGGTGATGCGCACGCCCTTGTCATGTCCCTCGACGATTCGCCGAGCCACCTTGCGATGCAGCTTGGCGAGTTGCCGCTCCAGCTCGCGCACGCCCGCTTCTCGGGTGTAGTCCTGGATGACCTGCTGCACGGCCGATGTGGTGACAGACACGTTCTTGCCGGCCAGACCGTGGGCCTCGCTGATCCGAGGAACCAGGAACTGCCGGGCGATGGCGGTCTTGTCTTCGTGGGTGTACCCAGGGATATGGATGATTTCCAGGCGGTCGAGCAGCGCCGCTGGGATGCTGTCGATGACGTTGGCGGTGCCGATGAACAGCACCTGGCTCAGATCCACCGGGACATCGAGGTAGTGGTCGACGAAGGTGTCGTTTTGGGCGGGGTCCAAGACTTCGAGCAGGGCCGAAGCGGGATCACCGCGGACGTCGTTTCCGACCTTGTCGAGCTCGTCGAGCACCAAGACCGGGTTTCGCGTTCCAGCCCGGATGAGCGCCCGAGTGATTCGGCCGGGCAGGGCTCCAATATAGGTGCGCCGGTGGCCGCGGATTTCTGCCTCGTCACGCACGCCGCCCAGCGATTGCCGGATAAATTCGCGGCCTGTCGCGCGGGCGATAGACTTGCCAAGGCTGGTCTTA
>JBGCER010000655.1:0-17230 GCA_045106515.1 Myxococcota bacterium | reverse complement strand
AAGCTCCTTGAGACCTCCGCCTAGCATCGACAGCCCCACCTTCCACTCGATCCGGCGAGAAGACGCCTCGCGCGCCACATCGCCAAGCACCTCGCCCACCCCTTCGAGCATCTTGAGCACGACATTTCCAATGAAGCCGTCGGTGACGATCACGTCGACGGTACCCCGAGGAATCTCCAGCCCTTCCACGTTGCCAAGGAAGTTCAGGGGTCCGCCCTTCAGCAGCTGGTGTGCCTCGATAATCTGGGGTGTCCCTTTCCCCTCCTCGCTGCCATTGGAGAGCAGGGCAACACGAGGCCGCTCGATCTCGCTGACGATGGACGAGTACGCGCTGCCCATGGCGGCAAATCCGACCAGACTCTGGGCATCAGCCGCAGCCGTCGCGCCCACGTCTAGGATCAGCGCGAACGGGTCTCGCCGCGGGCCATGGCGCTTCGCCGTCGGGTGCACAGCCGCCAAAGCCGCACGTCGAATGCCCGGAATTCGAGGCATATGTTGGGAGGAGGCCAAGATGAGCGCACCCGTGTTTCCCGCGCTCACCACCGCCTGCGCATCCCCATCGGTCACCAACCGAACGGCCCTGCACACCGAGCAGTCCGGACGTTCTCGCACCCGTCGTGGATCGTCGGTCTGCGCCATGAAACCGTCCGCCGACACCACTGACAGACGCTGCGGGTCGTAACGAAGAGACGACAAGGCCGCGTCGATCGCCGCCCGATCTCCAACGAGCTGAACGTGAATGTCCACCGGCTCCTGAGAGAGCCAAGCGGCGCCCTCGGCGACGACTTCGGGACCCAGATCGCCACCCATGGCGTCTACCGCGACTGTGATCAAGAACCAACCTCCACACCGCCCATCTTGCCACGGTGGCCACCTCAAAGGGGTGGCGATACCCGACCCGCCCTCGGAGGCCCTATGGAACGTCGCGCCACCAATGTCGTCTGGCACCACGGACTTGTAGACCCAGACGAGCGCGCCGCGCTGCTCGGACACCAAGGGGCGGTCGTGTGGTTCACGGGGCTATCGGGCTCCGGCAAGTCCACGGTGGCCCGTGAAGTCGAGCGGCTCCTGCTGCACCAACAGGTGGCGGTGTGCGTCCTCGATGGGGACAACTTGCGGCATGGCCTCAACGCGGACCTGGGCTTCTCTCCCGCCGATCGGACCGAGAACATCCGACGCGTCGGCGCGGTGGCCCAGCTCATCAGCCAGTCCGGCCTACTCTGTTTAGCCGCCTTCGTAAGTCCTTATCGAGCCGACCGGCAGCTCGTTCGAGAGCGCGTTGGCCCTGGCCAGTTCATCGAGGTTTTCGTCAACACCCCCATCGAGGTGTGCGAGGCCCGAGACCCCAAGGGTCTGTACGCCAAGGCCAGGCGCGGCGAAATCAAGGACTTTACCGGCATATCTGCCCCGTACGAAGCCCCAGAGTCGCCCGAGATCATCGTCGGCGCGACAGCGGAACCCGCCATCGACAGCGCCATCTTTGTGCTCGCAGAGCTCGCAGAACGGGGCTTGATTCCCCCTCGAGCCGACCATCGCTGATAGATTAAGCCTCTTCTCGGAGACCGCGTGCAGATCACGAATCGAACCCTGCTGCTGCTTCTTATCGGCGCCGTTGGCTTGGTGATGGTGGCCATGTGGCTCACAATCACTCCAATGAGCTGGACGAAGGCGCCTAATTCAAGGGTGGCCGCCAACAAGACCCCGGTGGAAAGCGGCGTTCCCAAGGTGATTCGCACCGAGGGCCCGGGGTGGAATCCAGAAGGCCCCGCCACCGTCACGGCGGCGGAGGGCCTGGTGGCTAAGGTCGACTGTGACGGGCTTCGAAAGGAGCGCGTCCTGCGCGCAGGCAAGGGCACCTTCGATGCCCTGCCAAACCGGGGCTGTGAGCTTGAGCTGGTCGCAGCCACCCCCGACAATGGGACCGCGGCGCTACAAACGGTCCGGCCGTTCTACCCGCTCTACCCGGGCGACGACGTGATCTGCCGGGTCGAGGGCCTGGGCGATGACGCCAAGGTCGAGTGCGACAACAGCCTGGCTCAAGCCCACGCCGCCACGCTGGTGGTCGCGGCCCCGGTGTCGGGAGCGGTCAAAGTCGATGGGAAGCACATCGGCATGGTGCCCATCGAAGGCTACCGCTTGGCCGTTGGCACACACACCGTGACACTGGTCACGGACCACGGCGAAAAGAAGCACCCGCTCACCGTCCGCCCCGACGAGTTTGTGCGGATCAACTTCCACGCCGCCGTACGGGATCTGCCGCCGGCCTCACCGCAAGCCCCCGCCTCACTGCAAGCCCCCGCCGCACTGCAAGCCCCCGCCGCCCCACAAGCCCCCGCCGCTCCACCGACGCCGTAGCCCTGCGCGCAACGGACGCGGGAAGTGATTACGGACGGCGCCCGGACCGGAGGTGCCATGAGCAGCAGCGATGACGGAGCATTTGCCGCAGAACAAGAAATCGGAAGGATCAACGCCTTTTTTCCGATTCTGCCCACGCTGAGCAACCGGTGGGCGGCCTCCAGACCATGGGAGGGGCGAACGGTCGCCCTCAACCTGCATCTCACCACCTTGAGCGGCGCCCTCGTCCGCGAGCTGACCCTAGGCGGTGGCACCTTTGTGGTGAGCGCCGCCAGCAAGGCCACCACCGACAAACGGACCGTCGCCCTGCTCCGCAATCAGGGGATCACCGTCTACACCGGCGGAGACGGCGAAGACCGCCACACCCAGGCGCTGTCCCACGACCCGGATCTTCTGGTCGACGTGGGCTTTGACCTCATCCAAGCCACCCTCGACCGGCGCAAAGACCTGCACCGCCGCATGCGCGGTGCCGTCGAAGCAACCCGATCCGGGACGGTGCGGCTGAAAGAGGCCTCAGTCCCCTTCCCCGTCGTCAACATCAATGACGGCCGGCTCAAGACCGCCGTCGAGAACCGACACGGCGTGGGCGAAGCCGTCTGGCAGGCCGTTCAGCGGCTCACCGGCATGCACTTGTCCGGCCGCCGGGTCGCGGTGGTTGGCTACGGTCCCGTCGGCAAGGGCTTGGCCGCCTATGCCCGGGCAGCAGGCATGGCTGTCGAGGTGGTGGAGCGGAGCCCAGTCAAGCGATTGCTCGCTCACTACGATGGCTATCCTACGCCGTCCCTCCGCGACGCCGTCCAGCGCGTCGGCGTATTGGTCACCGCGACGGGCCGCGCAAAGAGCATTCGCATGGAACACTTGGTTCGAGCCCGCGATGGTCTGGTCCTACTCAATGCGGGCCACGGCGGCGATGAGCTCGACATGGAGGGCATCGCCAGCGCCTCCGCGCAGGTGGACAACATCTCCGATGACGTCGTGCGCTACCGACTGCACGGCGGGCCACGTGTGACGATCTTGGGCAAGGGATACCCGCTCAACATCGTGCTCAACTCCGGCTCGCCCGAGCCCGTCTTGCTCCAGTACGCGCTGCTGGGCTTGGCGCTCGACTGGGTCGCCAACTCCGACCTGCCAAAGGGCGAGGTGATGGTGAGCGAGGCCCTCGAAGATCAGGCCGCAACCCTCGCTCTCGAAGCCCTAGACCAGACCGGAGGATAGGTTGGACCTGGCCTTTCAACTCACCGAAGGGCTGCAAGCCCTTCGGGAGGGTCGCCCCAAGGACGCGGTAGAACTCTTGGCTCCCGTCGCCACCGATGATGAGCTTGCAGCCGCCGAGGAGCTGCAAGACATCTACGCGCGGGTGTGCTCGCTGTACGCCCAAGCGCTGTTGGAGTCTGGCCGACCCTCCGAAGCGCGCGTGCCTCTGCGCGCCGCGCTCGAGGCGTTGACCGCCCTCGGAGATGCGGATGGAACCCGCGCTGTCACAGAGCTGCAAGAGCAAATCGGGGTCGCGATCACCGCCGACTTCCAAGAACAGGCCCGCCGCAGAACGCTCCGGGCACTCGCGGACAAGGACCCAGACGAGCTACTCGCCGGCGTCACCTCCCCGGAACAGAAGGCCGCCTTGCTCGTCGAGCGAGCTACGGCCGCAGTGAGCGCCGGGCGTCCAACAGAGGCCACCACCTTGGCACATCGCGCTCGTGACTTCGCCATCGAACATGCGGACGTGCGCCATGTGGTGCTCGCCGGCATGGTCCTGGCCCAAGCGCAACCGGAGCTCGCGCTGCAACACCTCGAAGACGCACGCCGCCGTGCCGACGAGGCAGATGAGTTCAACTTGGTCGGCGCCGTGGCCAAAGCGGCCGAAGCGGCCGGACTCGCCCTCCCCGACCACGAGCCGCTGTCTTGAGCCAACCCACAACCATCCGAATCGGCGCCATCGACGTCGGCACCAACTCCGTGCACCTGGTGGTGGCGGACGTGAGCGCCGACGAAGGCATCACCATCGTCGAAAAGCAGAGGCGCCAAGTCGCTCTTGGTGAAGGCGGCATGGATGGTAGCAAGCTGACCCAAGCGGCCATGGACCGCACCGTCGCGGCCTTGACCGAGTTCAAGACGGCCTGCGACAGCCTGGAGGTCCACGACATCCACTGCGCCGCCACCTCAGCCGTCCGCGAGGCCGAGAATGGCGTCGAGTTCTGCCGCCGGGTCAAGGCCGAAGTCGGCATCCATGTCCGGATCATCAATGGCCAAGACGAAGCGCGGCTGATCTACCTAGGTGCCCGACGCCACGTGGACTTCAGCCAGGGCAGCGTGCTGCTGGTCGACCTGGGCGGCGGTAGCACCGAGTTTGTCCTGTGCGATGCCGAGTCCGCGCACATCCGAGCCAGCATCCCCGTCGGCCACTTGCGCGCCACGTCTCTGCACCGCCCCTCCGATCCCATGACCAAAGCCGAAGCGACGGCTATCGCAGAGTGGACCCAGCAGACCCTGTCTCCCCTCCGCGCCCGCATTCACGCGGAAGACGTGGGGAGTTTAGTTGGAACAAGCGGCACAATTCGTTGCCTAGCGCGCATGGCGACGCTCAAGCGCGGGGGCGTTCCTACCGAGCATGACGATGGGCTCGTGCTGACCCGCAAAGAGGTTCAGTCCTTTATTCGTCAGTTCCAGAAGCTTCCGGCCAACCGCATCTCGAAGCTGCCCGGCATGGACGACCGCCGCCTGCAGACGCTCGCTGCGGGAGCGGTCATCGTCGACGAGGTCTTTGAGATGACCGGCCAGTCCCGGCTGGTCACCTCCGCCTACTCGCTCCGAGACGGCCTGTTGTGGGACTGGATTCAGAGGAACAAGCCCGATCTTGAGCGCACTCGCCTGGAAGCGGACCCACGGCGCCGCAGCGTGATGGGCGTGATGGAGCGCTACAAAGTCGACGCCGTGCACGCCAAGTTCGTCGCCGAAGTCAGCCTGAGACTCTTCGACGAATCGGCACCGCTACACCGCCTTCGGGTTGGCGCCCGCCGATTGCTCGAGTTCGCAGCCATGCTTCACGACGTCGGCCACCACATCTCCGGTGAAGACCACCACAAACACGGGCAGTATCTGATTCGGCACACCCGAATGAGTGGGTTTACGGCACCGGAGATCGATCAGCTATCTCTGATCGTGCGCTACCACCGCGGCAAGCCCCTCAAGCGCAAGGATCTGGCTCGTCTCACAGAAAACGACGGCCGAAAGGTAACGATCCTGGCTGCGATCCTCGCCGTCGCGGATGGCCTAGATCGGGGCCATGATCGCAACACCAGCGACGTGGACGCCACCCTGCACGACGACGTGCTGACCATCGCCGCCACGACCCGTGGGCCCGCGCACCTGGAACGCTGGGCGGTGGTTCAGCGTTCCGAGAGCCTGCAACGAGCCCTCGGTGCCACCGTGAAGGTCGACGTGCGATCAACACTAACCGTGGACGCTGAGCAAGAGCGGAGCGAGATGCACTCACCGGACCGCCCGGTGTAGAGTGCGACCGAACTGAGGAGTTCATGGACGCCTTTCACGACAGTTCTGCAGCGGGCCAGGCTCGCATCAGCGAGCTTCAAAGCCAGTTACGAGACCTCCGCCATGGAACCTCGCCCACGCTTCGAAGTCGGCTGGCACACTCGCACCCCTGGCATATTAGCCGCATTGCTCGCGGAGTATTCCTGGGTCTAACGATTCTGTGCGGCGTGGTCATGATTGGCTCTTTGATCTTGCCGATGGCGCTGCCGAACTTCGCCCTGACGATGGCGAGCGTCGACGAAGCGCTGCCGTTCCCATTCCCCATCTTCGCCCTATTCTTAGCCTTGCTCATGGGTGTTTCCTGGCTCACAGCCGGTCAGGCGGCCCTGGCGATCGCCCGCGACTGCCCCCTTCTGCCCTGGGAAGAGAACGAGCGTCGCACCATCGAGAACGAGCTCACGGTCCTTGGAGCCAGTTCTGGCAACGCCTCGGGACTCGTGGCCGATGCCAGCATGGACGAGCCGCCTCCGCTGCGGATGCCGAATACGCGACTCAACCCATCGACGAATCTCATCGCACCAAGGCCCAGCTTCCCGGTCGACCCCGCCTCCCATCACCGGTCGCCCGTTCCCACTCCAGGCGGAACGCTGCAGTATGAGACGATGCGGGAACCGCTCAACCCCATGATGCCCGCGACTCCGGCCAGCCGCGGTCCGCGCTCGATCGACCGGGCTCCGGCGCCACTGGGTAGCCGCCCCCCCGCCCCCGCCGCGTTCGGATCGCGCACGCCGGCGCCATCGCCGTCCCGCGCTGGCACTCACCCACCCATCACGGGCCGGACACCGGGCAGCCCGATGTACCAGACCCCAGCCGCCGCGACGCCACCATCGGGTTCCCGTCGCCTAAACTCTGGTGGCGCCCTCTCTTATCGCGCGCCCGGCAGCGCTCCCACACCTCCGAGCGGTCGCCGTCTCGCGGCCCCCGGCTCCGGGGGGGCCTACAACCGTGCCGAAACCGGCAGCTACACGCTGAAGTCCGAAACCATCGGCGACCCCAACACCGGCGGTTCCTTCGAAGGGCCCGCCGCGTCCTGGCGTGGGCCGCGCTTCGGCCATGTAGAGGAGCCGTGGCTCGCCGACGCGCTCCAGAAGGCACAGGCCTTGTCGGCCCGGTACCCCGTACAAGCCTTCTTGGAATACTCTGTCGAGCCAGATCTTCCCTTCACCCTGGTTCTTGAGCGTGCGACCCCGGCCATGGCCGTCCGCGCCATGGTGGACTTCGTCGGCTTCCTCGCGAGCATCAGCCCACCCCGCCGAGCCCGCATCGAGCTGCGGTCGGTGGTGCACCTGGACCGTTCGTTCTATCGCAGCGTCATGTCGGCGATGGAGCCCTACTTCCCTGATTCGGTCGAGATTCGTCAGCAGGGCTACCGGGTCGAGATCACCTTCCTCGAGCCCGACCGCAACTGGGCCCGCTATCCGATCCTTCCCATCGAAGAGTAGGGGCACCAGCCGCCACTCGGGAGCTTCTTCATGGCCGTCAACCGCGCCGCCATCGTGGACCGGCGCTTCATCGAGCAAGTGCAGGCCTGGTCCATGCCTGGCCGGCCCACACCTCACCTCGATGAGCCCATTCGCCCAGACAGCAGCCTCACGGCTCGACAAGCCCTGTCCCTGTTCGAGACCCAGGTCGAGAGCCGACATGTGGACTTCGCCGCCAGGGATCTCAAGGCCCGAGGCGAAGGCTTCTACACCATCAGCAGCGCAGGTCACGAAGGCAGCGCAGCGGTCGCCGCAGCGCTTGAGCCGGACGACCCCGCCTTCCTGCACTATCGATCCGGCGCCTTCTTCCTGGCGCGGGCGCAGCAGGTGCCCGGCCCAGCCGGCGCCTTCGATGTGCTCCGTGGATGCTGTGCCTCAGCCGACGAGCCGATCGCCGGTGGCCGACACAAGGTCTTCGGCTCCGTGCCGCTGAATATTCCTCCTCAAACAAGCACTATCGCATCACATCTACCCAAAGCGGTCGGTCATGCGGTGGCGCTCGACCGCATGGCGCGGTGGAGGGGCCACCTCGAGACGCGGATCGTCGCCTGCTCCTTTGGCGACGCATCGAGCAACCACGCCTCTGCGACCACGGCGTTTAACGCCGCCTCTTGGACCACTCATCAACGCGTGCCCTGCCCCACCTTGTTCATCTGCGAGGACAATGGGCTCGGCATCAGCGTGCGAACGCCCAAGGGCTGGGTGGCAGACCACCTGTCGTCCCTGCCCGGAGTGGCCTACTTCCACGGCGACGGCTTGGACGTGCCACACGCCTGGGATGCGGCGTGTCAGGCCATCGAGCATGTGCGCACCCGCAGACGTCCAGCGATCCTCCACCTGCGCACGGTTCGGCTCTTGGGTCACGCCGGCTCGGACGTGGAACAGCTCTACCGCACGACCGAAGAGATCGAGGCCGCCGAGGCTCAAGATCCCGTGCTCGCCACCGCTCGGCTCCTGGTCGAAGCCGGCGTCCTCTCCCCAGCGGACGTGCTGGACCTGTACGAAACCACACGCCATCGCATCGCCGCCTTGGCCAACGAAGCCGCGCGTCGGCCTCGCTTGCAGACCGCCGCTCAGGTCATGGCCCCCCTCTTCAGCCACCACGACGCCACCGTGAAAGCTGCCGTCCCCGTCGCAGAAGAAAGAACCCGGAAAGAGACGTTTCCTCGAGGACTTCCGGAGACGCTAGACCGACCCCGAACGCTGGCCATTCAGCTCAACCGGGCCCTACACGACATCTTGGCGGCGGACCCGAACACGCTGGTCTTTGGCGAAGACGTGGCCAAAAAGGGCGGCGTCTACCACGTCACGGCCGGGCTCACCGAGACCTTCGGCGTCGGGCGAGTGTTCAACACCCTTCTGGACGAGACCAGCATTTTGGGCCTCGCTCTGGGGGCCGCCCAGGCTGGACTGCTTCCCATCGCGGAGATCCAGTACCTGGCCTACCTGATGAACGCCGTCGATCAGCTGCGCGGCGAGGCGGGGTCCCTACAGTTCTTCTCCAATGGCCAGCTCTCCAACCCCATGGTCGTTCGCATTGCTGCGCTCGCGTACCAAAAGGGCTTTGGCGGCCACTTTCACAATGACAATGGCATCGCAGCCGTCCGGGAGATCCCGGGCCTGCTGGTCGGCTGTCCAAGCCGCGGCGATGAGGCGGCCGCCATGCTGCGGACCATGGTCGCCGCCGGTCGAGCCCATGGACGGGTCAGCGTGCTCCTGGAGCCCATTGCGCTCTATCACGCCAAAGACCTTCACTCCGACGGTGATGCCCAGTGGCTCACGACCTACCCAGAGCCATCGGTTCACCTGGAAGTGGGCACCGTCGGCCAATACGGCCAAGGCACCGACGCGTGCATCATCAGCTATGCCAACGGGCTGTGGATGAGCCTACGGGTCGCGGAGCGGATGCGCGCCGAAGGCGTCGACGTTCGGGTCATCGACCTGCGCTGGCTTCAACCCCTGCCGTTCGACGCATTGGTCGACCACGCAGAGGCCTGCGGCCGGGTGCTCATCGTCGACGAGTGCCGCGCGAGCAGCGGCATCGCCAATGATCTGACCGCCGAGCTGCACGAGCGCTTCCGCGGCCGGGTCGCTCTCAAGCGCGTGATGGCTCCGGACACCTACATTCCGCTCGGCGCCGCCGCGAACTTGGTACTGGTCCAAGAAGCCGACATCGAAGCCGGCCTACGAACCCTCCTCGACGAGGCCCAGCCATGAAGCGAGCCCTCATTGTCGCCCCAGGCAGAGGTAGCTACGGCCGCGGGACCCTAGGAATCCTCAAGGATCGAAGCCCAGAAGCCACCGCAATCATCGACGAGTGCGACGAAGCGCGCGGTCGGGCGGGCCGGACCTTGCTCAGGCACCTCGACGCAGAACCCAGCTTTCGCGGCGCACTTCACGTGGCGGGCCACAATGCGTCGTTGCTGACCTTTGCCGCGTCCCTGTGCGATTGGGTCGAGCTCGACCGAGAGGCTTACGAGGTGGTCGGCGTCTGCGGAAACTCGATGGGCTGGTACACGGCGCTCGCCGCCACGGGCGCCTTGCCGTTGGCCGACGCCATCGAGCTCGTCGACACGATGGGCGCGTACCAAGAAGAGGGCGTGATCGGCGGCCAGATCATGACCGCCCTCACGGTCGAAGGCGTCACTCCGGACCCTGAGCTGCGCGCCGCGGTCGACGCCGCGATCCAGACCGCCCGCACCGCGGGGGCTGGCGCGTGGTGGAGCATCGACCTGGGCAGCCACGCCGTCCTGGGCGCCGACGCTGATGGGCTGAAGATCTTGGAGGCGGAGCTGCCCAAGATCGACGCAGGAGCCCGCACCTTTCCGATTCGCTTGCCGCTGCATTCGGCCTTCCACACGCCCTTGCTCGGCCCCACCAGCGAGCGCGCCCAGGTCGACCTGCAACACCTCGCCTTCCAAGCGCCAAACGTGCCGCTGACCGATGGCCGCGGCTTGGTCTTCCGCCCCCGCTGGGCCGACCCACAGGCCCTGCAGGCGTACACGCTCGGCGCCCAAGTGACAGAGCCATACGACTTCTACACCGGGCTCGAATCCGCCTTGTCCCACTGCGGCGCTGACGTGATTGTCCTTCTCGGACCTGGCAATGCCCTCGGCGGACCCGTGAGCCGCGCCCTGCAGCGGATGGGCTGGGCAGGCCTGCGTGACCGGGCCAGCTTCGACGCCCGACAGGCCGAAGATCCGGTGCTGCTGTCCTTCGGCATCGCGCCGCAGCGAGCGAGATTGGTGCGCTCGTGACCGAGCTGGAGCGGCTGGTCGAGCTGGTTGGCCTCAAAGCCGTCGACCGAGCGGGCTGGTTGCGTGTGGGCATTGACCGCCCAGAATCCGTCGCGGCCCACTCGTGGGGGATCGCGCTATTGGTGCTGCTCGTGCTGCCAACCGACCTGGATCGAGAGCGGGCCCTCACCTACGCCATCCTCCACGACCTCGCCGAGGTTCGCACCGGGGACATCACCCCTCATGATGGGGTGGCCAAGGCGGACAAAGCACACCAGGAGTCCGTGGCGATGCACGCCTTGCTCGCGGATCATCCTCGCGGCCCCGCATTGCTCGCCGCCTGGCACGACTACGAGGCCCAGATCGATCCCGAGTCTCGGTTCGTCCGTCAGCTCGACCGCCTAGACATGGCGATTCAGGCCATACGCTACCAGCGAGATCAGGGTGTAGATACGACTGAATTCCTGGACAGCGCCCGACGAGTCGTGACCGATCCGGCGCTGTTGACGCTGTTGAACGGCGTGTAGGGCTGGGCTCTCACATCGCCAGGCCCACCAAGAGCAGCACCACGCCATATAAGAAGGTGCCCATCACTACGCTGCCGAACCCCCAGCCATCGGCCCGAAAGACCACGACCAAGCCCAACAAGCCTGTGGCGATCATCGATAGTGCGCCAGCGGTGACGAACATCCACGGATCTGGCAAAAAGAAGGCGGCTAATGCCGTTCCAAGGCCGATCCCCCATGGGATGCCCACGGCTGGGGCCCGCCACGCTTGGTAGCGATCATCGGAGTCCGGATCCGCCTCGATAAGCTCCAAGCCCCCGAGCCGGCGCGCCCGAGCGCGGGCCGCCGGCAGCAGCGCGGCAGGGATGGACGCCGCCGCCACGCCCCGGCCTCGCGCCCATAGCCACACCCGACGTCGCCCCGTCCGAACACGCAGCTCCTCGACCTCATACCAGGGCACCACACCGCCCCACGGTGGGCCCGCCCGCAGCCCCTCGGGCCTCAAGACGCAGGCGTCGCGCAAACGGCCCAGGGGCCACGCAGCCACCAGCGCGATGGCCAATCCGGCGTACCACCCGAACCGCCAGCCCAATCCACCGGAGATCAGACCCACCACGATAATGCCGATGACAAAGACCAAATCCCCCGGCAGTCCCGCAGGCGCCGAGGGGAAGCGCCCATCCATCCAGTCCGCGGTGAACGGCACATCGGGCAACCATTCACGGAGCTGCTGACGGACTTCGCCGTAGTTCTGGTCCACAGGCAAGCGCCAGCCCGGCCCATCGACTTGGAGCCACGCTCGACCGGTCCAGCCGCTGTAGCGCTCGTGCAACCCCGTCACAGCGCCGACCGACACCTGCTTACCGCCCCAGCGGATCACGTCTCCATGACGCTCTAGGCTCACTTGGGGGAGCTCGCAAAGGGAGGCCACCCGAGGGGCGTGCCACCGATGACGTGCACATGCAGGTGGAACACGGTCTGGCCGGCGTTGGCGCCATTATTGATGACCAAGCGGTAGCCGCTGTCTTCGATACCCTCGATGCGAGCAACCTCAGCGGCGGCCAATAGGCATTGTCCGAGCACATCGGCGTGTTTGGCCGTGGCGTTGGCCACGCGGTCGATGGGCAGCTTGGGGATCACCAGCACATGAACGGGGGCGGTGGGGTTGATGTCACGGAAGGCCAACACCGCATCGGTCTCGTAGACGATGTCGGCGGGGATCTCTCGGTCGATAATTTTCTGAAACAGGGTCACAGGGCCTCCCGCTTAGCCTTCGTCAACGGTGACGTCGCACTCATCATCATCCAGCCAGTCGGTCAGCTCATCGCACTCTCGCGAGCGCACATGGCGCACACATATACCTCCTTGCACCGGATCATATTGACGATCGAGGACCTCGTCCGCATCGACGGAGAGCTCCACCAAGACCGACACGCCGTCGATGCAGTCCTCAAGAGGCCCATCGAGCTCCTCGCAGCGTTCCGCCCGGTTGCAGTACGCGCTCGCCAAGGTCTCGGAGAAGTCTTCGCGGGCGACGGAGCACCCCGAAACCAGCACAGCCACCATCAGCAGTCGCATTAGACCTCCGCCTCTTAGGTATGGCCAAGTGTTGCACAGACAGCCGCCGTCGGCTCGTCCTGCCCCAGACGTGCGTTTGACGGAGCACACGAACCGTTGACCGCTTGCGGACCGGACCTTGACGACCTGCGACCCCGAGAGGCGGTCCAAGACGACAGGAGGCGCCCATGTGCCCCACTTCAGTGTCCCTTCCCAGCCCCGAAGAACGCATGCTCTCGGCCCTCGCCCGCTTGGACAGCGTGGGGCCCACCGAAGCGCTTCGACGAGCCGTCCGGCTCGCCTTCTTTGCGCGCACCGTCCCCGACGCTCTGGTTCAGCAGGTGCTTGGGACGGGGGAGCCCGATGAGGGGTGGCGACCCACGGGCGACGTGCGCGTGAGCGAGCACGGCGATCTTGTGGTGGAGCGCGTGAACTCCGAGGGCGCCCACAAATGGGTGCCCGCCACCGAGGATGAGGTGCAGGCCTACTTTGCGAGAGCCTCGCAGCGTCGCTAGTCCTTGTCGGATCCGCCTTCCAGCCAGCGACGTAAACCGCCCTTCTTCCTTCTTTTTTTAGAGGCTGCCTCGGCCCGCCCATCCGAAGGGGAGCCCCGAGTTGCAGACGCCGAGGTTGTGGCGGTGAGCTCTGTGGGCGTGGGATCGGGATGCGCGGGCTCAGAAGCGCCGAAGGCTTGGGGGACCACGCCGACCCCGTCCGTAGAGCGGGTGGGCGTGCCACGCTCGGTCGGGGTGCGGAACGGTCTCTGCGGACTGAGGGGGGCCGGTTGAACAACCGCGTCCGGCTCCACCGACTGAGAGGGTTCGCCCGGGGAAGGCACCCCGATCACCACGCGCTCTGGGCCCCGGTCGATGACCACGTTCGTAGGGGCGCTGGCCGGTGCTTCAACTTGAGCTGCAGCGCGTCGTTCCCAGGGATCGAGAACCAAGACCAATGAGACCAGGCCCAGCAACGCCACCGCACCCGCCACCAAGAGCAATGGAGGCCAGATGCCATAGCTGCGCTTTTCGACGACGACGGGCTCCGGCATCGGCGCGATCACCCGAACAGAGCTGGTGGACGAACCGGCGGACGCTGCGCCGGAGCTCCGCAGATACTCCTCGAGCTGCCCACCGGTCAATGTGGGCGGCAATCCTCGCAAGTCGCGCTGCTCTCCGGTCATCACACCCAACGCAGCCTGCTCGATCTCTTCGGCGAGCTGGCCCGCGACCCGCGCGCTGTGCGTGGTCAAGGGAATGCGCGGGGGCACCGACAATGGGCCCTGGGGACGCTCCCCATCGAGCAAGTAGATGACCTCGGCCGCATTGTCGGGGCGCCCCTCCGGATAGGGTGCCAAGAGCGCCTGCACCGTGCCACGCAAATACGGGCCGGCCGCCTCGGGAAGCGGCGTCAGGTCCACAAACTCCCCTTGTTCGATGGACTTGTAGGTCTCCCACCAGTCTTCGCGGCGGAACGGCGGACTCCCGGTGAGCAGCTCAAAGAGGATGCAGCCCAAGCTGAACAGATCTGCGCGTTGGTCCACGCGGCTGGCGTCTTTCACCTGCTCTGGCGGCATGTAGGTAGGCGTGCCCATGGCGGTGCCGGTGATGGTCTGGCGATCACGGGCTTCGATCTCTTTGACCAAGCCAAAGTCGGCGATCCGAGGCCGCAGCCCCCGCCCGTCCACGTCCAGAAGCACGTTCCCTGGCTTCAAATCTCGGTGTACAAGGCCTTTTTGATGCACCGCCTCAACCCCGGCGAGCAGGCCCCGGAAAATCTGCAAGGCCTCGTCGAAATCCGGTCGATGAGAGGCGAGCCACCGATGCAGCGTCGGGCCGCCGACGTACTCCATGAGCAGTCCAGGCGCGCCCTCGTGCTCAACCATGCCCACGAGTCCAACGATGTTGGGATGCCGCAGGCTCGACAAGGCCTCGACCTCCTTCTCCATGCGGCGCCGGTGGTGACGCCCCAAGACGGAGAGCAGCTTGAGCGCGTACCGAGCGCCCGAGCTGGGGTCTTCCACTAGATAGACCTCGGCCGTCGAGCCCTCCCCTAGGAGGCCCACAACGCGCAGGTCGCCGACCAGTCCTCCGGCGGACAACCTCATATGCACAGCTCGCAGTGCGTAATCATGCTCCTCCAGGGTATCAGGAAAACCATGGGGATCCCCAACATCGACCGTCTCAGTCACCGTGCTGCAAGGTCGCGAACCGCGCTGGAGCACAGATGCAACGCCCCCCGGACAGGGGTCCTCCCTCCGATTGGTATGTGGACCCAGCACAGCTTTCCCTCGACCTTGAGGCGGTGTTTGCGATGGGGTGGGCCCTGGTCGGGGATGATCGCCACCTGACCCAAGACGGCTCGTGGTGGCCCGCGACCCTGCTCCCAGGAAGCTTGAACGAACCTCTTCTTTTCACAAAATCCGAAGGCCAGATTCGCGCCTTCGCGAACCTTTGCACCCATCGTTCCGCACAACTTGTGGACGCCCCCGGCCACGGCCGCGTGTTGCGCTGCCCGTATCACGGACGATGCTTCGCCTTGGATGGGAACTACCGCTCGGCCCTCGGGTTCGATGGCCCGCAGCCCAACCTGCACCCCGTGGCCCATCAAGCATGGCGAGGGCTCCTCTTCGCCCACGCGGGACCCAGGGGCGGGACCGACCTGGCCTCAGCACCCTTCCGGCCCATCCAGGACCTGCTGGAGCCGCTCGCTTTCGCCGACTGGCCATCTATGGCCTTCGATGCCAACGATAGCGTTGACTACGTCATCGAAGCACCCTGGGCCACCTACGTGGAAAACTACCTAGAGGGCTTGCACATCCCCTTTGTGCACCCTGGGCTGGCCCGGAGCCTAGAGCTCGACGCCTACGAAATCCAAACCCACCCCGCTGGGGCCTTGCAGATCGGGGTGGCCGCCCCAGGCGACGCCTGCCTGGAGCTGCCCGCCGATCACCCGTTCGCTGGACAGCGAATCGCTGCCTTGTACGCCTACATCTTCCCCGGCACGATCATCAATCTCTATCCATGGGGCGCCAGCATCAACCTGATTCAGCCCTTGTCCACCACCCAGACCCGCGTGCGATACCTGACGTATGTAGCAGACTATACGCTGCGCGGATCAGGGGCGGGCGCCGATGTGCACCAGACCGAAGCCGAAGACCAAGCCGTTGTGAAGCGCGTGGCCGCAGGGCTTACCAGCCGATGGAGCCGACCGGCGACCTACGCGGCGGGTCACGAAGACGCGGTGGCGTGGTTTCACGAGCTGTGGCGAGCCGCAAGGCGCAAACACGCTTCAGTATTAGCCCCGTGCTAAGCGGATAATTCCGCAGCGAACCGCGCCAGGAGCGCATCCATCACCACCCGACCAGTGGCGTTGAAGGCCAGCTGATCCCGCGCATCTTCCAGAGCGGTCACCAGCCGAGACACGCCGGTGGGCCATAGACGCCGCGCCCACTCTTGAGCCGCTCCCGCGCGAGCCGGCTCCAGCAGCTCAATGGGCGCGCCGGATCCGACGATGACCGTATCCCGCAGTCGGTCCTCTAGGAGGGCGAGCACGTGCTGGACCCGGAGCATCCACACGATTCGGTCCCCGGTGCACAGACTCTGCGACAACTCGAAAATGGAGCCTAAATCTCCACCTTCCACGATACTCACCACGCTCTGCATGAGGGCATCACGCTCTTCGATGCCTCCATCGGCCAGAGCGAGGGCCGCACCGGGCCGGCCCATGGCCAATCGAGCCAAGGCCGTGGGGTTTTGCACGCCCCGAGCCTCCAACCAGCTCCCCACCTCTTGCAGGGTCAACGCCGAAAACCGCACCCGCTGGCACCGGCTGACGATGGTGGGCAACAGCGAGGACGCGCTGTGCGCGATGAGAATAAACCCCGTGCCTTCCGGAGGCTCTTCCAGGGTCTTGAGCAAGGCATTGGAGGCCGGGGCGGCCATGGCCTCGGCGGGGTCGATAATCACAACTCGGCGCTTACCGGTGTAGCGGTGGTAGCCGGTCTTTCGCACCACCTCGCGCACCTGGGCCACCGAGATGGTGGGCGTCTTCTTGGCGGGATCGGGCCCGACCTCGATCACATCGGTAAAATCGCCCCGCGCGATGGACCGGCAACTCGGACATTCCCCGCATGGAAGCACGGGTTCAGGTGCTTCGCAGTTGCAGGCCATGGCGAGCCTACGGGCCACCAAGTGTTTGCCCACGCCTTCAGGCCCCTCGAACAACAGCGCGTGGTGCAGCCCGTCTCGTTGGACGGCCGCCCACAGCCGGTCGATGGCTGACTTGTGGCCCAAGATGTCGGTCGTTCCCAACATGGGCACGGTCTAGCCGACCCTGCGGTCGCAGGCTCCCCGCCAAACCGACGGGAATCGGCTAGCCCTCGCCCATGATCCCACCCCTCTTCGACGCCTGGCTCCGACGCGCCCTCGCGGCTCCAGGCCTGCTGGTGGATCTGGTCGACGGCCAAGCGCTCGAACCCGACGATGCCAACCCAGATCGCGTCTACCCATTGGTGCGGGCACAAGCCCACCACCCCGAGGCCCACCTC
>JBGCER010000654.1:0-10493 GCA_045106515.1 Myxococcota bacterium | reverse complement strand
TCCGGAAAGTCGGAGCGGAATCGATGGCCGAGCTTCATGGGCTGGCGAAGGAAGCTTGGAAGCGGGTTACTCCCTTCGTCAACGGATGGATCAGGCACTGCGGCTATGCTCTATCAACTTGAACCCTCGGACCTGTATGCCTGTGTCGGGGTGAGCAATCTCCAGGGCATTTCATCACGAGTTCTTGAGAGCCGTGGTCTTAGAAAGAACGGAAGAGTTGTGGCTCCGCGTATGGCCGGGCGTCTCTCGCAACGCGAGCGAAGCCCGACTGCCATCCGGCAGTGAACGCCATCGGAGACGGTCCCCAACGGCCGTGTGCTGCGGCCCTTGGGCAGGACGCCATTCGGCACTTACGGCGGTGACAAGAAGATCGGTGTCATTGCTGCCGCACCGAGTCCGGCGTGGGTCTTAATTGCTCTGCGTCGTCTCATGTTGGTTCGTGATCTGGCTTGATTTGTGGACCTTCGCGACGCGCCTTGTTGCAGTTGAGCAGGATAAAGCTACATAATACGCAATCCACCGCATCACCCAAGCCCGGATTAGTCCCGATTAAGCCGACCCGCTGCCGTCGCCGGGTGACGCTGTGAGCACACCTTGGGAGACGAGATGCGCATCTGGCACTGTTTGGCCGCAATGATGATTCTGGCGGCCTGTGGCGATCCGGCGGAGGAGGAGGTCGCCTATGCGGACGTGGCTCCGATCTTGGAGGCCAACTGTGCGGGGTGTCATGGAGATACGCCGAGTAACGGCGCGCCGAGCACGTTGAACACCTACGCGACGGCGTCTCCCAAAGCGGACGCGATCGTGAACCGCGCGGTCGACGGGTCTCCATCCCCGATGCCACCCAGCGGGTTGGCGTTGTCCGAGGCCGAGGTAGAGATCCTCACGAGCTGGGCCGCCGCCGGTGCCCCAGAGTAAGCCTGAGCCGTAAGGGGTGGTCGATGAATCGATGCCGTTGGATGTACATTGTCACGCTATTGTGCGCGGGCACGGCCTGTTCTGGGGAACCAGATGACACGGAGGAGGTCACCCAGGTCGGCGGCTACTACACCCGTGTTGGCGCCGTCGGCATGCTAGGCGTGCTGGAGTACAGCGATGGCAGCCTGCTCGGCTATCTATGCGGGCAAGGCGACAGCATCGATCAGACGCGCTGGCTCTCGGGCGAAGACGGCGTGTTGCGAGGGGCCGACTGGTCGGCGGCGATCTTCGACGGCGAAGTCGAAGTGATCGGCCCGAGCCAAGCCTTTGTTTCCGATCTGTCTCCGTTGGGAGAGGGGGGCATCTACGACGCCTTGCCCAACGATTGCCGAACGGGCCTGCTGGTCTTTCCAGACGGTGAAGAGTGGAGTTCGGTCGGAACCTATTGTGATGGGGCCACCTCGTTTATTCAGGTGGAGCCGGTCGGCACCATCGTCGCGCCGGACGCGATGCTGTCGGTTCGCGTGCAAACCCAACAGGAGACCTTGGTCTTCGACGTGACGCGCCTGCCATGACCACGGAACTGGAGCCAATTCAACAGGGTTTGTGGCTGCGTGGACCCCCAGGCGGCGGCCGAAGCACGGTGCTGGTCGATGTGGTGGCTCGCTGGCACGGACCGGCGGTTCGCCTCCGACCCGATGCCTGGTCCGAGGACCTGGCGGCCTTGGCGGGCCTCGGTGGGTCGGTGTTGCGCTCCATCGATGACGCACCCGAGGGACTGAATCGGGCGGACCTAGGCGCAGGCCCTGTCGTCGCCACTGGCGGTCGGCCCGGCGTAGGCTGGATCGTGAAGGAAGTCGGGGGACTTCCCACCGATGAGGGCGTGCGCCTCTTCCTCCGCCACGCGCCTGGCGCCCGGCCGGTGGAGCTGGTGCGTCAGCTGGTTCGGACGCTCGGCGGACACCCGACCGCGGTCGTCGCAGCAGCCCGGCGTTGGCCCTTGGAACGTCTACAGTCCATTTTGCTCGACCCCTCTCCGGGGTGGGACGGCCTGCGCGATGCCTGGGATGCCCTGAGTGAGGCGAACCGACGGACGCTGGGCCTGATGTGTGCCTTGGGTGGAACCGCAGTTAGGGCCGGCCTTATTGCCGCCAGCGCCGAGGAGGGACTTCCGGGCCTGGTGGCCTCGGGTTGGGTCGGTGTGCGCGAGCCAGGGGTGTACCGCGTGAGCGGCGCCTTGGCCCAGGCGGTGGCCCCGTGGCAGAGCGAAGATCCCACTCCCTATCAGGCGTGGATTCTGGGCGAGGCCCAACGTCGCGCCGAGGCCTGGGACCGGCTTGGCGGCGCCCGGTCCTGGTTCGCCTATGCGGACTGGCCGACGCTTCAGGGGCTGCCGGGGTCGGACCAAGCGTGGTTCTACGAGGCGTGGAGCCTCTCGGATGTCGCGCCAGAAGCGCTGATAAACGCCCTTGATTCAGCGGAGATGCCGCCGGTGTCTCGGGCGCGGTGTCACGCCCGTGCGCTGCTGTGTCTGGGCCGCCGGGCCGAGGCGCTCACGGTGCTGGATTCGGTACCGAAGACGATCGCGGACGCCAATGCGGCCATGGCCTGGGTCGAGCGCGGCGTGGTTCACCAGCGAATGCGGCAGCTTGACCAGGCCCTCGCGGCGTACGAGACGGCGGAGACCGCTCTGCGTGGCCTCGCGCACGCTCGCGGGCTGATGTTGTGCGAGGCCAACCGAGCGGCGGTGTGCCACGACAAGGGCGAGCTGGAGGCGGCGGCCCAGGGGTATGGTCGGGCTCTGCAGGTCGCGTCGACCCTCGGAGAAGACCGTTTACGAGCCATCTTTGGCGGTAACCTGGGCGCGCTCTTCTTGGAGCAAGGCGACTCAGACCAGGCCCGAGCCACCCTCGCCGACGCCCTCCGGGCGCTGTCCAGGGAATCAGACCCACGATTCTTGGCGGTGATCCACGTGAATCTCGGCAATGTGGACCTTGTAGAAGGTCTGCTCGATGCCGCAGATACACACTATGTGCGCGCCCTTTCGGCCTTCGCTGAGACCGATCCCGCCTCGGAAGCCTTGTGCCACGCGCGCCGTGGCGCCGTGGCGGCCCAACGAGACGATCTAGAGCAGGCTCGCGCCCACCATGAGCTGGCTGATGCCTTGGCTCAACCGCTGCAAGCCCCCCATGCGACACGTGAGATGGCCCTTTGGAGAGCTATTTTGGAGTGGAAGGCCGGAGACCGCGCCGCCGCACTCCGCCGCCGCACCGAGGCGATCACTGGCTCTCCCTCCTTGGCCGATGTGTCCGATGAAGCGCGCCTTGTTCTGCGCCTATTGGAGTCGATGATGAGCGATGCTACCCAAGTGCTGACCGTCGGACCGAGCGGTCAGTGGTTCCGCCTACCCGATGGACCCCGCGTGGACATCGCTCGGTACGCGGCCTGTTGCCGGATCTTGGCTTTCCTGGCCTCTTGGGCCGAGCGCAAGCCGGGACACCTGTCCGACGCCGACGCGCTCATCGAGGCTGGATGGCCGGGGGAGCGGATCGTGCCCGCCGCCGCTCGCAACCGCCTGTCCGTCGCCTTGGTGCAGCTGCGCAAGCAGGGGCTTCGCGAGGTCATGCAGCGATCGGCCGCCGGATGGCGTTTGGATCCTGAGTGGCCCACCGTATTGCTTCGGGCGAACGACGATTAGTTCTTGGGGGAAGACCTTTATCGTCGATGCCCTACGGACCTCAGTCCCACACCACAATCTCCACATCATTCGCCCGCATACTGCCGGGATGTTGTGCCTTATCGATGCACAGCTGGCCGGTCATCTCTTGGAAGGGGTGCAGGGGCAGCACGTCATCTCCCGATGCGGGCCACAAACGGACCTTGGAGCTGTTGGCGGTGCTGTTGGCGGGCATGCCGCTGTACAGCTTGATCTCGGCGGGTTCCGGGAAGGTGACCTCCAGGTTGAACCGGGTGAAGCTGTGGATGGAGATGTTGGTGACGGTCAGGTCGAGGCAGTCGCCATTGTTCGCTCGGCCATTCTGCTCATAGCCCAGCAAGAACTGGGCATTGGCGTCCATGATCGACCCGGCGATGCGGTCCGGTGGGTCTTCTGGGTAGAAGAACTCTTGGTCGAGCAGGCTGACGAACTCGAAGGGCTCGTCATTGCACACGATGATCTCATCGGTTTCGCCGCTCTCGAGGGCAGCGTGGGGGTTGTCGATCTCCAGCCGCGTGGGTTGGGACCGGGCCCGTCCGGCGGCTCCGAAGATGGTGAAGTCGCCCAAGGCCACGTCGGTGGTCAGGGTCATCTTGTAGCCGAGGGCGTCGGGGCCGATGTTCTCGACGATGACGGTCACGCAGATGCCCGCGTCCGAGGCCTCGGTCCACGCCCAGTTGACCAACATGGGGGCTTCGTAGAGCGTGCCGCCGTGGTTGAGGTCGAGGGGGGGATCGGTGTCGGTATCGGTGTCGGTGTCCACATCGGTGTCGATGTCGGTGTCCACGTCGGTGTCATCGGTGAGCTCGGCGGGCTCAAGGCAGGCGCCGAGGGTCAGGAGAGCCAAAAGAGAGAGTGTACGGGTCATAGGATGCCTCGTCGGTGGTTGCGCCCTAGCGCGGGTGGGCGCCCTGGGAGGTGACAACACCATCGCCAAAGGTTGGGGAGAAGGTTGCGTTTCGTTCGGGTCGGGCTTTGGAGCCCTGGGGTACAAATTCGATTCGAGCCATGACCGAGGTCTGGAACCACTCGGGCACGGTGGTCTGCCAGCGAACGGCGAGACTCAGGCGGGTGCGACTGCCGACGAGGGCCGCCACGGAGGCGTTGGCGTCGGCGGCGACTTTGGCGCCGGAGCCGAAGTAGATGGTGTCTTCGCCCACCAATAACTGGGGGCCGAAGCCGGCTTGGAAGCCGGTCCACACGCGCTCATCGGAGAAGTCCGCGCCGCCTTCGACGCGGGCCATTCCCGCTAAGAAGAGCTGGGGGGTGAAGGCCCCAGCCTCGCCGTATTCGAAGCCGCCGATCTGGTCGGCATAGGCGTTGACGATGCCCTGGGCGCCGGCCCGAAGGTAGGGGCGACCTTGGTTGATGACGGTCATGGCCGACACGGAGCCGTCGACGTAGTTCACCGGGGCCCGGCCTCTGACATCGAGCCAGCCGCCGCGGGCCGCCACCGAGACTTCGGTATTGGGACCCTGGGGTGCGGCGATGTAGCCGCCGAACCAGGTGCGAACGACCCGGCCGGAGACGAGGCCCGATGAGGACGGCGTTCCCGCCCAGCTCATCAGGCTATCATTGACCGGAGAACGCCCACTCTCCACGCCGAGGTAGGTCTGGCCGACCCGGCCCCGCACCTGGCCGAACCAGGTGAGGTAGGGGTCGCCGCTGAAGCCCGACGGAGAGAGGCCGACGTGGCCGCTCACGCCCCAGGGCAGCCGGGGAGCGGTGGAGAATCCACCGGAGAATCCAGCGCCTTGCTGGCTCTTTTCGCCGTCGAATAGGTTGACGAGCAAGACTTCGGCGGAGACGCGGAAGGTGCCCAGGCGTAGGTCGTGCAGGCCGCCGTGAATCATGGTGGCGGAGAGGAAGTTGCGGCCTTGAACGCCCGGTCGAGCCAAGACCATGGGGGAGACCGACAGGATGGGGGCCTGGCTCCGGTCCAAGGATCGGCGGATCCCCTCGGCCCGTGCTTTCATTTCGGCGTCGGGACCGTCTGGGGCCTCCAGCGCCGAGCCCGCGGATCCCTCGACCTTTCGGCCGCTGGGCAGCGTGATGAGCGGCAGGGGCTTGGCCTGCAGACCGCTGTGCGCGCTCTGGCTTCGGCCATTGGTGATCACGTCGTCGAGCACCGCGCGGGCCTTTCGCTTCCGGCCTTGCTCGGCCAAGACCTTGGCGTACTCCAGGCCCACGGTGGGGTCCCGATCGACGTCGAAGGAGTCTTGCAGCCACTGATCGGCCTCGCGGTTGCGGCCCATGGCCCGCAGGGTGCCTGCCTTGCCGAGGATGGCGCCGGCGTGGCGATCGTCGACATCGAGGCCGGCTTCGAAGACGCGGAGCGCCTCGGTGGCCTCGCGAATTTTCAAGTAAGAACCTCCGATCATCGCCAGCTCATCGGGACGCCCGGCGGCGGTGCGCTCTGCGGCTTCGAGCATGGACGAGGCGCCCGAGCGGTCTCGTTCGGCAGCCAGAGTCTCGGCGCTGTGCAGCGTGAGCCGCAATCGGGCTCGGTCCAGTCCCAAGCGGGCCGGAGCGCCGCCGCCATTCGTGACGGCGCGCTCCAAGATGGGCTGGATCTTCTCGGGGGCGCCCAGGGAATCGGCCGATGACAGGAGCGTGGCGATGGCGAGGCCATTGTCGGGGTCGGCGTCGAGGGCGCGCTCGGCCAGATCCATGGCGCCGGCAGCGCGACCTTGGTCGAGGCGTACCGCACCCAGGGCGGCGATGATGTTGGGATCGTCGGGACGGCGGGTGTTCAGGTCTTCGAGCAGCTCGCGGGCCGCGTCGTAGTTCCCCTCGGCCCTCGCCAAGAGCGCCTGTCGGTGGTCGCTCTGGTAGCGCACATCCGACGAAAGCTGGATGTTTTCGCTCGATGGGTGATCTTCGGCGAGGGCTCTGGCCTCGGTCAGCGCGGACTCCAACGCGCCGGACGATGCGAGGGCGAACACATGACCGCGTCGGGCGACCTGATTGCTCGGGTCGGCGAGGACGGCTTCGTTGAAGACGTCGAGGGCGGACACGGTCTGGCGCTGCGCCAGGTAGAGCCACCCGATGGAGGTGAGGGACCAGGTGTCGGGAGCCAGCTCTAGCGCGGCTAGGTACTGGTTCATCGCCCCTTCATTGTCTCCAGTCTCCCGCAGCGCATCGCCTTGGGCCCGGTGAACACGGGCGCGGACGCGGCTGACTTGGCGGGCGAGCTCGGGGTCTTCGACGCCGACGACGGAACCCAGGCGGTCCTTGGCTTCGGGCACCCGGCCCAGGGCGACCAAGGCGTTCGCTTCGCCCACGCTGGCCCACTGGCTGCCAGGCTCGATGCGAGCGACCTGCTGGTAGGTGTCCAGGGCATCACTGGCTTTGCCGGCTTCAAGCTGGGTATCTCCAACTTCGTACAGCACCCATGTGGCCGATGGGTGGCTGGCTCGAACACCGGAATACAGCTCCAGAGATCGGCTGTATTCCTTCTTTTTTCGCGCTTGGCGGGCGTCGACGAGGTTCGTCTCCAGCTCTAGGCGCATCTTGAGATGGCGGGTCTCGCTGCTGTTGCGGTCGGGGACCAGGGCCATCCAACGACGGGCTTCGGGGAGGTCGCCTTCGGTGAGCGCCAAGCCCACCAGCGCTCGGCTCACGCCGCCGTCCTTGGGGTTTTGTCGGTACGCCGCCAGGTAGGCCCGACGGGCGTCTTCGGTCTGGCCGAGCTGCCACTTCAGCCCACCCAAGCCAGCGAGAACGCCGCTGTCTTGTGGGTTGATCAGAGTCGCCATGGCGTAGTGCTCTTCAGCGGTCTGGGCCTTGCGCGCGTTCTTGGCGCGCTCGGCCAGAAGCACATGGGCCAGCACCAATCGGCCTCGCAGCTCCTCGGCTCGGTTCGCTGGGGCGGCGGCCAAGGCGGCGTGCAGCTCCGGCAGTGGGTCTACGCCATTGTCGGCCGCGGTGCGCGTCCAGAGCTCCAAGGCCTCTTTGTCGAGCGGTCTGGCCGTGAGGGTGGTGCGCAGGGCGTCCACGACGCGAGGGTCGTTGGAGCCTGTATTGCGCCACTGGCGGGCTTGAGCCAGGGCGATGTCGGGCTCGCTGGGCGCGAGTTCGTAGGCGCGGGTGATGGCGGTGGCATCGTCCGAGGGGTCGCGGCTCTTCCGCGCCGTCACGAGCAGGTGCTGGGCGAGCAGCGCTTGGGCGCCAGGGCTCTGCACATTGGGCAGGGCGGCCAGGGCCTTCTCTGGTTGTCCGCTCGCCCACAAGGTGCGGGCGAGGGCCAGCAGAGACTCGGGATCGTTGGGCTGAGTGGTGGTCAGCGCCTTCAGCAGGATGGTGGCGTCCCGCACCCGGTCGAGCTGGACCAGGATATCGCACAGAGTGACCAGGGAATCCGGGTCCGCAGGGGGGGTGCCATCGGTGTTGCGAAGGACCGCCGCGGCCATGTCTAGATAGCCGGCCTCGCGAAGGGCGCGGGCTCGGTTGAGCGGGCTCGGGTCCTTAAGTGCAGCGTTGATACGCTGGTCGAGAACTGGATTTTCAGAGGCAGTGGGATAGGAGAGGTCGGCCAGTGCGGCGTTCGCCAATGCTCGTGATGCGAGGCCTGCCAGCGCACGCTCACGGGCGATGGAGTTGTCGGACATCACGGGCACCAGCGCCGCCAGCGCCCGGTCTGCAGCGCCTTCAACGAGGGCGGCGTCCGAGAGGGCGAGGCGGGCCTCGACGTCATTGGGTAGGACCTCGATGATCCGCTCTAGCTCGGTCATCCCGGTGGTGCGCAGGGCTGGGATCTGTACCTTGGCCGCCGCGAGTCGCAGCTGGAGTCGAGCGCGCTCCGCCTCGCCGGGGGTGGGGCCCGCCAGCAAGGTTTCGTAGGTGCCGATCCAGCCCGCTTTGGAGGGCTGACGCACGCACAGGGAGACCAGGGCCTTGCGGGCCGAGGGACCCACGGCGGGGTCGCCCAGCATGGACTCCAGGGCGATCCTGGCTTCTTCGGCGTGGTTTGTGGACTTGGAGAGGGCCTCCGCCACCTGGAACCGGAGCAAGGCGTCGGAGGGACGGCCAGCGAGCTCATGGGTGGTCTCGGGGGCGGGCATGGCCGCGAGGGCGGGTTGCCCCAAGGCGAGGACAGCGAGGAGTGCGAGGCGCATCAGAGGACCTCCGGGGGTGTGGCGAGTCCGGTCCAGAGGGCCAAACCGAACCAAACCCAGTTCTGCGCGTAGTAGTCGTCAGGTCGACCCCAGACGCCTAGCGAATCGCTGGGCTCGATCTGGGTCTTGTAGAGGGTGTGGGCATCACCGGGACGGGAGTGGTGCCACGCGGGGAGCAACGCTCCGTACATGCCCAGGTAGTCGTGCTCTGCGGCGGCCTCTCCGCCGGGCGCGATCTTGGCCGGTAGGCGGCCGTCGCGGCGCCACATGGTGCCGAGGGGGGACATGCGCGCCAGCAGGACGCGGGCGCGGGTCTCGTCGTGCCACTGAACCTCTGCCGCGAGGTTCCACGGCGCTCGGAAGGCGTCGTAGCCAAAGGACAACATGTGGGTTTGGCTGCCGGGGGGCGCTACGATTTCGCCGGTTGTGGCGTCGACCCAGGCCCAGTCGGGCGGCAGGCCATAGGCGGTGGTGGTGCGCTCAAGCAGGTCGTAGCTGCTGTCGACCAGCGAGTTCCAGTCGTGCTCGGCGTCGGCCTTGGCGAAGGCCCGGTACGCGAAGGGCATCAGGTAGCTGGGATTGACCTGGACCGGGTCCTGCTCCATGGCCCACGGGCCGGCCAGGATCATCCGGCGGCCCCCAACCACCCGGGTCTCTTGGTCCCAGATGGTGTGCAGCAGGGCGACAGCGTCGGTGCGGTAGGTCGGCTCGCTCCAGCGTTCTGCCGCAATCAGCAGGGCAAAGGCCATAAGTTGGTCGGAGTCCGAGGCGGGTTGCCCGTCGAGGGTGCCCCACTTGCCATCGGGTCGTTGTCCCCAGCGCCACGCCGGCAAGTTGCTGGATTTCCCGCGTTGTAGATTGCGAATCGACCAGCCGCGGACCCGCTCGAAGGTCGCTCGGTCATCGGACCAGGCGGCGCGCAGCATGGCGTAGGCCTGGCCTTCAGAGGTGGAGATATCGCCGGCTCCGCGGTCGATCACTCGGCCATCATCTTGAATGAAGGTGGTGATGTATTGAGTCCAGCTCCGTTCCAGGTTGGCCTGGAGGTCGGGGGGATGGGCGTGGGCGGTCGAGATCATCCCGACCAAGGCCACCGCGCTCGTGGCGCAGACAGATTGGGCTTGCGTGGAGTTCATGCGACCGTTCCTCCGTGACGACGGGCCCAGCTGCCGATGACAGCGGCGGCACCAAACAGGCTCGCGACCAAGCCGAGCACGATGAGCACCCAGTACCGCTCCAGCGGAAGGCCACGAATGAAGCCCCAGATGGACGTGGAGCCTAGGGTGGTTGTGCGAGCGATGGCCAAGGTTCGCAGCTCGTCGTCGGGCTGCACGATGGCCAGGTCGTCCTCGAAGTGAGCCAGCTCCGCGGGGTCGGAGAGGCGTCGAACCAAACCGGTGAGGTCTTCTGGCGTTTCTCCGCGAAGAACCATGACCAAGCGCTGGTCATTGAACGGGGACACGACCTCTTGCACGAAGGGCAGAGTGGCCTCTCGCCGATCGCCGCCGGCGGTGACTTCGACGCCGAGGGAGGTCTTGCTGGAGATGCGGTTGAAGGCCACATCATCGCTGCGGTTGGACAGCACGATGGCGTGTCGTCCATCGAAGGTCCCGCCGGCCCAGCCCGTGGCCGTCGTGACCTTGAGGTTGGGGTTGTCCGACTTGGAGAGGCGGGCGAGCTCCGCGGAGAGCTCGATGACCGGCGCCATGTGGGCGCGGGTGGGCTCATCGGGCACGACGAGC
>JBGCER010000653.1:0-6061 GCA_045106515.1 Myxococcota bacterium | reverse complement strand
AGACCTTGTCCGAGGCCGCGCGGCGCGCCGAGAGCGCGAATGATGCCAAGGGCCGATTCTTGGCGCAGATGAGTCATGAGATCCGAACGCCGCTGCACGGGATCTTGGGCGCTCAGGAGCTTTTGTCCAAGTCCTCACTGGATGCCGACCAGCAAGACCTGGTCCGCACGACGACCGACTCGGGTCGCGCCCTGGTGGACGTCATCGACGCCGTGCTCGACCTGGCCAAGATCGAGTCCGGCGGACTCCAACTCGAACAAGTCAGCGCGAACCTCCACACGTTGGTGCGCGACGCGTGCGCCGGGGTTCGGGTGCTGGTGGCGGAGCGCGGCATCGAGATGCGCATCGTGATCGAGCCCGGCGTGCCCCGGTGGGTGATGGTCGACCCCACTCGCCTGCGTCAGGTGCTGCTGAACCTGCTCTCCAACGCCGTGAAGTTTACGTCCGAAGGTCATATTTTGGTGCAGGTTGGCTCTCGGGACGATGGCGTGCAGCTGGTGGTGGAAGACACTGGAATCGGCATCCCCTCGCATCGTGTAGGCCAGATTTTTGAGCCCTTCGTGCAAGCCGACGCGTCCACCACGCGGCGGTTCGGTGGCACCGGGCTGGGGCTCGCATTGGTTCGAGACCTGGTCGATCGCATGGCGGGCACCATCTTGGTGAGCAGCACTGTGGGGGAGGGCTCCAGGTTCGAGGTCACCCTGCCACTGCAGACCACGGCGCCGCCGTCGTTTGAAGCGCGGGACCATGGGGAGCTGAGTCCTCTTCGGCTCTTGCTTGTCGAGGACAACGACGTCAACCGGATCGTAGGTCGTCGGGTGCTGCAGGCCTGCGGACATGAAGTGCATGTGGCCGAGGATGGGAACGAGGCTCTCGCCATGCTCGACCAGGTGCAACCGGATGCCGTGTTGATGGACTGCGACATGCCCGTCATGGATGGCTTTGAGGCCACACGCCATATTCGAGACAGAGATGATAGTTGGGCTGGCGTACCGATTATTGCTCTGACCGCGAGCGCTCTGGAGTCCGATCGCACCCGGTGTCTTCGCGCGGGCATGGACGGCGTTGTGACCAAGCCCTTGAAGCTCGAGGCGCTGGATGCAGCGCTCCGGGCCAATGTGGATCCTGCGGCCCTGCGCGGCAAGAGGTAGTTCGTATGCGGGTGCTCGTGACACGGGCTTCGGCCGATGCTGCGCCGGTGGTCGACGCCTTGAGAGGCCTGGGCGTGGTGCCCGTCGTGGTGCCGCTGATCAAACGAACGCCAAAATTGTCGGCGTTGAGGGCCATGGATCTTGAGGGTGTGTACGGATGGGTCATGACCTCGCCTGCGGTGGTGCGCGCGCTCTCCGAGGCCGGGGTGGGGCCGGGACCGGGCTGGGTTGCCAGCGTGGGTCCTGCCACCACCACCGCCGCTCGTGAGGCGGGGTGGCAGGTGCGGGTGCAGGCGCCAGGGGGAACGGCTCGCTCGTTGGTGTCGGCCCTCGGTGACTGTGCGGGCCAGCGGTGGATGTATCCGTGCGCCGACCAGGCCTCGGACCAGGTGCAGGCGGACCTAGAACGCAGTGGCGCGCTCGTGGAGCGCGTTGTGGCCTACGACAATGTGCTGCCGGCCGGGGCCAGGGCCTCGCTCGCGTCGGTGTGGCCCGTCGATGCCGCGGTGCTGTTCAGCGGCTCTGCGGCCCGACGACTCCTGGACTTACAACCCCTGCCTTGGGCGCGCTCCACCCGCGTCATCGCGATCGGTCCGTCCACGTCGGCCGTCTTGTCGTCATTGGGGGTTCGCGATGTGGCGGTTGCGACCCCTCACACCCTGGGCGGGGTGGTGGAAGCGGTGCGCCGAATCCGTACGGATGGGGGTTTGCCGTAGCGGAGCGCTCCCGGCGTTCAACTTGCTGGATCGGCTGCGAGGTGGCGTCGAGGGCGTCGATCGAGCAAGTTTGCCGACGGAGGATGCTATGTCCCGCACCCTAGCGATGTTGTTTGTGTTGTCGGCGTGTACCGGAAGTGACCCCACGGATTCCGATACCGACCCCGACACCGACCCTCTTGTGGAGGAGTGCGACGCGGATGGAGACGGCGTTGAAGCCGTGTCCTGCGGTGGCTTGGACTGTGATGATGACGACGCCACCGTTCGGCCCGGCGAGCCCGAACGCCTGGGCGACGACATCGACCAGGACTGCAATGGCAAGCCCAACCTGGGCACCATCCTCGACGCGCCGTTCGACGGCGAGCTCTTTGGCCACTGGAGCTTCTCCCCCGATGGGCAGCTCTTTGGTGGCTTGACCAAGCGCCCTGGCGATGAGGTGGACAGCGTACAAATGCCCGTGGGCACAGGCGCGGTGCCGGTCGTCTTCGAGACCGAAGTCCTCGCCTTCACCGTGACGGCCCCTCCGGTGCGGGTGTGGGTCGGCACCACGCCCTTCGATGTCTTCGGGTTCACAGACCGGCTCGTCGGTGGGATTGCGATGCACGAAGGGTCCGCAGTCGATGTCATCGCTGAACGCCCTGGCGACGGCCCTACCTGGGTCTCATCGGCCGTCGTCGGCGATGAGATTCAGTCCGTCGGATGTGGAAGCGGCCTGCTCGAGTGGGCCTCGTCCGTATTTCAAGAGACCACCCAATACGTCTCGTTGGAGCAGGAAGGTAATCGTTGTGCGCCCCTAGGAACCGGCGCTGGATACCCGTTGCTGTCGGGCGATGAGCAGCCCGGTCCGCTGAATCGCTGGCGCGTTCGAGATGGGGAAATTACAGATAGAACCACGATTGTTCCCAATAAGAGCCTGGCGAATATCGCCACCTCGGCTCGTAGTGGCCAGGCGCTGTACGCCTTTACGGACGTGGAGCAGATCTACCTGTTCGACGTGCAGGCGCGAGGCGTGATTCTCGATGGTGAAGGCCGAATTTCCTCCATCGCCGTCTCGGGTGATGGCAAGGATGGCTACGCCTTGGCTTGGGTCACGACGGCGGGTCGGCTCAAGATTGCGTGGGGCACTCTCGCGGGGGAAGAGCCCACGGTCATCAGCACGCTCGTTCCGAACGCGGACCAGCCCATCGCCGTGAGCCTGACCGACCAGGCCCTGACTGTGGCGTGGGTGGGCGACGATGGGTGGCACATCGAGCAGGCGCTGCGGTAGCGCCGGACCCGACCGGGACCCGGCCGTGGGCCTCGGCCGTGGGCCTCGGCTAGAGCGGGTTCTTTCGAGCCAGGTCTTTGGTGATGTTCTTCTGGTGCGCTTCGAGCGTTCCACCGCCGATTTCGATCAGCTTGGCGTCCCGCCACAGGCGCTCGACGGGGTACTCGCGGCAGTAGCCGGAGCCGCCCATCACCTGCATGGCGTAGTCGGCGACGATCTTGCCGACGGGTGCTGCAAAGAGCTTGGCTGCATCGGTGCCCAAGCGGTTTTCCACGTCGGGTCCGCACTCGCGGGCGACCTTGTAGACCAGGGCCGCGGCAGCTTCGGTCATGGCGTAGCCCTCGCCGATGTAGCGCTGGATTTGCCCGAACCGGTTGATGGGCTGGTTGAAGGCGCGGCGCTCTTGGCCGTGCCGAACCATAATGTCGACGCAGCGACGGGCGATGCCCACGCTCATGGCGGCCAAGGTGAGCCGCTCGATCTCCAGGTTGCGCATCATGTGGGTGAGGCCACCGCCTTCTTCGCCGACCAAGTTTTCGGCGGGGATCCGGCAGTCTTCGAAGATGAGCTCGGTCATGGTGCTGGCGCGCATACCCATTTTGTCGATCTTGCCCGAGGTGGAGAACCCGGGGCAGTCCCGGTCCACGACGAAGGAGGTGATGCGACCATCGACCTTGGCGTAGAACATGAAGATGTGGCCTTCAGCGCCATTGGTGATGTAGGTCTTGGTGCCGTTGATCACCCAGTGATCGCCGTCGCGGACGGCGGTGGTGGACATGCCGAGCACGTCGGTCCCTGCGCCGGGCTCTGTCATGCCCATGCCGCCAACCCATTCGCCGCTCAGAACCTTGGGCATCCAACGCAGGCGCTGCTCGTGGCTCGACGCGTGGAAGAGGTTGTTGACGAAGAGCATGGAATGGGCGAGATAAGCTAGGGCAAAGCCGGGGTCTGACTTGGAAAGCTCCTCGTGCACGATGCACGCAGCGACCGTGTCCATGCCCGCGCCGTCGTAGTCCTCGGACACGGTGATGCCCAAGAGTCCCAGCTCGCCCATCTGACGGAACAAAGCCAGGTTCATATGGCCTTTTTCATCGAATTCGGCAGCCTGAGGTTCGACCTCGTTCAGGGTAAAGGCGGCCACCATCTCGCGGAGCTGGGCGTGCTCCTCGGTGGGGTTGTAGAAGTCTACGGACATGCTCACCTCATCTTCACTGACAGTCGACTAGTGCTCTGGCCTATCGCAGGCGTAGGGACACGCCCATCGTAGTGACACCGGACGTTGCGGATCCCACAACCACGGGGTCGAAAATGCCCCATGAGCGTGACCAGAAACGACTGACCAGTCGGTAGGTTGAGGTCGGCACCGATAGGGGTCAGGACGCTAGGTGTAAGACTTTCCATTCCAGCCTGTCAGATTCGAGCCCGCCATCGCGAACGCCAAATCCACCCCCCAACCGTGGCTCCTCGAGAGCTCTGGAGTTTGTGATGAAGATGCGTACGTGGATGTTGTGGATGCTCGGAGCGGGCCTTGTGTTGCCGGCCGTCGCCGGTCCGGGATGGTCAGAGGCGGACGCCGGAGCCGAGGCGCTGGAGGGCACCTACACCCTCGACCGTCAGTCCAGCGAGGACGTCATCGTCGAGGGCGCGCTGACCTGGCAGTACGTGGGCCAGATCCGGTTTCCGGAGCGCCACGATCCCCCTACACAGGTCAGCTTTATCGAGCAGGACGATCGGCCCCAGCCACTGGCAGAGCGCCTGATCGGTTCGATGCGGTACATGAACGACGGCGAAGCTTGGCGCCTTGTGGCCGTGGACGAGTCCATGCTGAACGATGCACTTGTGCGAGCCGCCGACGAGCAGGTGCAGCGCTGGCGGCCCGATCCGGAGACCATGGTCGGACAAGAAGTGTCCTGGACGCCGTACTCGTGGACGAAGAAGGACTGCGACAGCAACCCCGACAAGGAGGTGCGGGTCTGGAACGGGGAGAGCCGCACGAAGAAGACGGCGCCGTGGACGGACCGACAAGCGACGACCCTGTTTTTGGAATCACCGGGATCTTCAGGGTGTACCGCCACCTTGCTGCTGGAGCGTTGGGCCATCACCGCGGCGCACTGCGTGGCCCAGTCGAATGGCTTTCCCCACAGTCCGATCAACTCCTATACGGTGCACAATGTGCATAGCAGTGATTGGTCTCGCGGATTGGACTCCATCACCGTTGCCTCGAGCTACTTTGCGAGTCCGACCGATTTCGGCGATGACTGGGCGATACTGGAGCTCAGTAGCGGCTTTTCCACCAACATGCCGGACATGGACTTGTGGGATGGCACGGATTCCAAGTTTGAGAACATAGGCGCGAAGGTACATAACCTGGGCTACCCAGGGGATGTGCTCACGAGCTCGGGCAGCTGCTCATCCAACGTGGATGGGACCAATGCATGGGGACTGGGACTGCGACATCACGCCAACGCGGAAGTGACGTCTACGCCGACCAAGAAGGTTCGTTTGAAGGGGGATGGGTCTCCCGGAAACTCTGGAGGTCCCTGGTATTTCTGCCCTGCGAGTGCCGACGACGTGTGTGGACCGGGTGAGAAGGGAGAAATCGTGGCCATCGCTGCCGGGTACAACACCGTCAACGCCCGACACGTCGGTCCCAAAGCCAGCAACTTCCGCCCCGAAGCTCTGACCTTTATCAATCCATAGGACTCGAGCGGACCCCGTCAGGCGCATTGCGGCGGCGATCGCATGCCGGACGGGTCCGGGCCTTGATCCGTTGTCACATGAGAAGCGGCATACAGGTCCGAGGGTTCAAGTTGATAGAGCATAGCCGCAGTGCCTGATCCATCCGTTGACGAAGGGAGTAACCCGCTTCCAAGCTTCCTTCGCCAGCCCATGAAGCTCGGCCATCGATTCCGCTCCGACTTTCCGGA
>JBGCER010000652.1:0-5947 GCA_045106515.1 Myxococcota bacterium | reverse complement strand
CCGTGCAGGGCGTCAACGGATCCTCTGATTGGAGTGTCACATGGCTACGCGTTCTCTTTTGATGTGGTTGGCCCTCGGCCTTCCCGGCACCCTCGTTGCCACATCTGCGTTTGCAGCTGACGCCTCATCCGATGCTGGACTTGGGGGCTTTGACCTTCCTAGTCTGGATGTCGACCAGGCTGAACCCAGCCGTCGTTCGTCGAGCCGAAGCTCGTCCAGCCGCTCCAGCAGCTCCAACCGCTCGTCCAATGCGGGCCGCTCCTCGTCTTCGAGTCGGCCTTCGTCTTCGAGCCGTTCTACGCCGTCTTCTTCGAGCCGTTCCTCTTCGAGCCGGTCTACGCCGTCTTCTTCGAGTCGTCCCTCATCCTCGTCGAATCGCACATCCGCACCGAGCCGTTCTTCTTCGCCGAGCCGTACATCGGCACCGAGCCGCTCTTCTGCGCCGAGCCGTTCGACCGCTCCGAGCCGCTCTTCTGCGCCGAGCCGTTCGACCGCTCCGAGCCGCTCCTCTGCGCCGAGCCGTTCTTCTGCGCCGAGCCGCGCGGCGGCTCCAAATCGGTCCACGGCGCCGGTTCGCTCCACGGCGCCGAGCCGTTCGACCGGTCCCCGACAGTCGGGTGCTGCGATGCGGACGGATGCGCCCAGCCGCAGCACCGTGCCTCGCACTCGCTCCAGTGGCGTTCCGTCAAATGCACGCCCAATATCGGGCTCAGGTACCGGCGGTGGCAGCGGCTCATGGTCCTCGCCGTCCCAGAACCGTGGCGGCGCCACCGTCACGCCCGGCGCCGGTTCTGGCCGGCCGGGCACGACGCGCCCAAGCACGAGCGTGCAGCAGCCTAACAGGGCGGCCAATCCGCGAGGCTCGGTGAGCCGACCGGGCGTGGGCTCGGGCCGAACCGGTACGACTCGGCCAAACACCAGTGTTCAGCGTCCGAATACGTCGACGAACCCCCGTGGCTCTGTGGGTCGACCCGGCGCCGGCTCCGACCGGACCGGCACGACCCGGCCAAGCACGAATGTGCGGCGTCCTAACTCGGCGGCAAACCCCCGCGGAACTGTGGGTCGTCCGGGTACAGGCACGAGCCGCCCAGGCACGAGCCGCCCAGGCACGGGCAGCACTCGCCCAGGCACGGGCAGCACTCGCCCTGGAACGTCGTCGGGCCGCCGCGGCACGACCAGAGGCACGGACTACGGACACGCGGACCACGGACGCACGCGCCCTGGCAGCGGCCGCCCGGGCACCACGCGCCCTGGCACCTCTCGGCCCGGCACCGCTGCTGGCCGAACCCGCGATTCTTGGCGTCCAGCCCACCGTACGACGGATCGCCGTTACAACCGCCCGAACTACCGCACCGTGCGCACCCATCCCGACGCGCGCTACCGAGCGCCGGCCCGCACCTACTACCGCCCCTACTACAGCCGTTGGTATGCGCACCCGTACTACCGTCACCGGTACAGCACGGCGGTCTACGTCAACTTTGGCTGGGACTGCAACCCCTGGACCCCGAGCTGGCGAGCTCCTCGCCGTGATGGCTTCCTTTGGGTCGATGGTGGCTACTACGGCAACGTGTGGCGACCCGGGTTCTACCAGCCTCGGCGTACGATGATCGTTCGCTCCAACGTCAACTACACGTTCGTCCAAGGGTGGTGGGTCAACGACCGCTACGTCGACGGCTACTACCGTCCCCAGCGACGGACCGATGGCGACTGGACCTGGGTCGACGGCTACTACCTCGACGATGGCGCCTTCGTCTGGGGCTACTGGATGCCCACGCAGCAGGGCCCTCAGGGCTACCAGTGGGAGCCTGGCTTCTACGATGGCGAGACCTATGTGGATGGCTTCTGGCGGCCTCGCTACCGCCGCGGCTTTGGCTGGGTCGGCTCGTACTATGACGACGATGGCATCTTCATGGCTGGCTACTGGATGCCTGCCGAGCAAGAGGCTGGTTACACCTGGGTTCCTGGCTGGTTCGATGGTAATGAGTGGGTCGAAGGCTACTGGGTCCGTGACCAAGAGTTCCGCTCGGCCGACGTGCAGAACTACCAGCCTGCCGAGGGGTGGGATGACGGGTGGCAAGGCGTCGGAGACGGCGAGATTCTCGGCGGCGACGTCGGCGATACCGCGCCCCTAGCCTTGCCAATCGGCGTGAACTAGCGAGCTGAATCGGAGCGCGCTGCGAGGGCCTCTCGCAGCGCCTCTTCTCGTTGGACCCACATGGACCACACGCGCTCGCGATGCTCCGCCGTGAGTAGCGCTTGGGAGCCCAGTTCGGACCTGGCCCGTTCGGCGACGGTGCGCAGCGCCAGTGCGGCGGCGACGCTGACGTTGAGGGACTGGGCCAGCCCGCGCATGGGGATGTGAACGACGCCATCGGCGGCTTTCGCGGCCTCGGGATCGACCCCGGCCAGCTCGGCGCCGAACCAGAGGCACACCGGTTTGTCGATGGGCACCTGTTCAGGAGGCACGCTGTCATCGGTCAAGTCGGCGACGTAGATCCGCATGTGTTGGGCGCGCAGGGCCTCGATGGCGGCCGACGTGCTGGTGTGCTGGTGGAGGTCCAGCCATTTCTCGGCCCCACGCGTCGCACCGCGGGTCGGAGTAAAGTGACCTTCAACCAAGTGAACTTGATGTAGGCCTAGAGAATCACAGGTGCGCAGGATGGCGCTGATGTTGTGGCGGTGATGCACGGCCTGGATGGCGCACGCCACGTGGCCGAGGCGCTGATCCAGCGCGGTGCGCAGCCGATGGAGACGCCGCTCTGCGGGGTTGAGCGGCGCGTGCGGCCCTGGCTTCACTGCGTTGGGAGCTTGATGGAAGGCTCTTTCGTCCGCCGCTTGTACAGCACCGCCATGCGTCCGATGACCTGGACGAGCTCTGCGGAGCACTCCTCGGCGAGCTCGCTGCCGCCGAGCTTGGCAGTGATTGGAGCGTCTCGATGAATGCGAACCTTGATGAGCTCGTGGTTCTTCAGCTCCGCCACCACCGTCTTCTGGATGGCTTCGGTGACGCCAGCGCCACCGACCAATACCACCGGGTTGAGGTGGTGAGCCAGGCCTTTGAGGTGGCGCTTTTGCTTGGGGGTCAGGGGCATTGGGGCTCCGATGGGGTCGACTAGCTAGCCTGGAGGTAGCGCTGGAGGCGCTCGGCTCGCGGGTCATCGTCAGGGGTGTTGCGCTGTAGCGTCTCAAGCAGCGCTGGCAGCCTGCTTCGGTCGCTATGTTTGGCAGCGAGCGCTTGAACGTAGAGGTCGTCCCAGCTCGGGCCGCCCTGCACGGGGGCCTCGTCGAGCAGTTGCAGGGCCCGCTTCGTCTCGAGTCCGTCCTCCAGGTAGAGGGTGGCGAGCATGCGCTTGACCTCGGGGTCGGGGGGCCGCGCGGAGCATGTGCCGGACGCGCAGTGGTTCTGGTGTAGACCTTGCTCTAGCGCCCGCATGGCGGCCATGCGGTCGTCGCCTCGGACGCGCACCATGGCGAGCAGCTTGTAGAAGGCCTGCTCCATGGGGTGCTGCTTTGTGAGGTCGCGCAGCACCTGATCCGCGTCGGCCAAGCTGCCCGTTGCAAACAGCAATTGAGCGAAGAGGAACCCGCCAAGCTTGGGGTTCTTCGCCCGTAAGTCGCGCATGACCTGAAGGGCGCCGTGGGGATCACCGCCTTCGGTCAGCGCCTGTGCGAGCAGCAGACCGCTGTGCTGCCGCCCCATGTTTTGGTGCCCATTGGCCAGGTTTGCGAACGTACGCAGCTCCCGCGCCGCGGCTTTGTGGTCGCCCAGCATGTGGGCGCAACGAGCGCGCTCCCAGCGGACCAATGCTGCGTCATCGGGCAGGGTGAGGAGGGACTGCAGAGCGAGGTCCGGGCGTCCTTCCTCGAGGTCCAAGATGCTCTGGGCGAAATCGGCGCCCAGGGCCGTGACGGACCCGCGCAGGTCCGCCGGGTAGTTCTCGACGACGAGCGCGAGGCGAGCGCGCATCTCTTCGGCGTCGCTGCCTAGAACTTGGTCTTCGATGCCGGGGGCGAGGAGGGCGCCCGTGCCGCCGTTCATGCCCATGGGGTCGATGTCCATGAGCTTGGACTCGATGGCTCGCTGCTTGGCCTCTTCTTCGAGGCGAACGAGCTCTCGTTGCTCGCGGAGTTTGCGGCGAGTCTCGCGGAAGGCCTCTTCGTGCCCTCCGTTGTGGTGCGCATCGGCGAGCTCAAGGTGCACGCGCACCCGCTCTTCATCGCCCGCCTCCGCCCAGGACACAGCGGCCTCTAGGTTGCGCGTCACGAGCCGCTCGAAGGCGTCATGGCGGACCGAGTCGGCCTCGGCGTTGCCGGTCAGCCCGTCGAGGTAGTCGCGGGCCAGGGCCGGATCATCGACCGCCAGGGCTTGCCTGGCCTTGGCGATACGCTTTTCGGGTGATGGACGCAGGAAGTCGAAAAGGCCCATTATTCCTCCTCGCTGGGAGAGACCGTAGCGTAGGCGTCGGCGGGGCTGAGGCTGGGCGGTACTTCGATGACCGCGTCGCCCCAGTTGCTGACGTCGTCGGCGTCAGTATCGCTGCTCTCGTCGTCTTCGTCTAGGCTGACGCCGCGGTAGCGGCGGTACTCAGGCAGGAAGGCCAGGGTCTGGGTGTCCACGCGGTCGACGTAGAGCACGCCGTCGAGGTGGTCACATTCATGTTGGGCCACCACCGCCGGAAAGCCCTGAAGGACATAGGCGCGATCTTTGCCGGTAATGTCGAAGTAGCGCACGTGAATGCAGACGGGGCGGTGCACGCGGCCGCGCAAGCCCGCCACCGAGAGGCAGCCTTCATACATGCTGGCCAGCTCTTCTGTGATCGGCGTGATCACAGGGTTGAACCATATCTCTGGACCCTCGTCGTCGTCGAGGGTGAGCGCCACAACGCGGATGGACAGGTGCACTTGAGGCGCCGCTAGGCCCGCGCCGTCGTACTCATCCATGGTCTCCAGCAGGTCCTGGCACATCTGCTGCACCGCAGGCAGGCCGATCTTTGTCGGGTCGATCGGATCCGCGACGCGCCGAAGCACGGGGTGCCCCATCTGTGCCACCTTCAAGATTGCCACTCTGCCTCCCAAGTCCGCATCTGCGCTCACGCTATGGCCACTGTCGCACTTGGCGCGTTGGCCGCGGCGCGTGGGCGGCGGGGTATCTCGAAGTCCCGAACTGGTCACGGCGGCGAGGGTCGGCAAGGGATCGGAGGCGCGGTAGGCTCCGCGGTATGTCTCGATCGGTACGGCTCCTCATCGTCTGTCTCGCTGTCGCCTGGCATGTGCTCGCCATGGCGACCATGTGGCCCAAGGCGCTCAAAGCGGATCACGCCCGCGATTTTGCGTCGTACTACTACGCTGCGGATGTGGTGAGGGACGGGGGCGACCCCTACGATCGGGCCTTGTTGGAGCGCACAGCCCACGCAGACCGTACGCGCAGCATGGTCTACCCATACCTGTACCCCCCGCCGTTTCTCTTCGCGGTGTCTTGGGCACCTAGCTTTTCGCTAAAGACGGCGTATTTAGCCTGGTTTTGGTTCAATGAGGTCGCGCTAGCCTTGGCGGTCGCGGCCTTGGCCCGCTGGTGGCGGAAGCTGCCGGGGGAGCCCACATTGGTGCTGCTCGGAGTGGTGGCTTTGGCCACGGCTGTGCCGAATAATCACTGGATGGGGCAGGCGAATCTGCCGGTGATGGCCTTGGCTTTGGCGGGCTTGTGGCAAGACCACGAGGAGCGCTCATGGCTCGGAGGGGTGCTGCTGGGCTTGGCGGTGGTGCTCAAGGGTAGCCCTGCGATCTTGGTGTTGTGGTGGGTCCTTCGTGGGCGATGGAAGGCCGTTCTGTCCGCTGGGCTCACCGGCGCGGTCGCCCTGACGGCCTCTGTGCTGGTGTTCGGCTGGCTGCCCATGCAGTCGTTCTTGTTCGATGTTCTGCCGACCATGCGCAGCGGCTACTACAACAA
>JBGCER010000651.1:0-6524 GCA_045106515.1 Myxococcota bacterium | reverse complement strand
GATCGGCTCCGACAACTCCTGGCTCGTCCAGTCTGACAGCGAGGGCTACGGCTACGCCAACCCCAATGGAGACCTGGACATCATCGGTGAGAGCAGCGCCGAAGACATCCTTGGCGTGACCACCAACAGCCAGTTTCGGATCGAGCGGATCGGCTGCCAAAAAGAGAGCAGCTACCGCTACTTTAGCGACCTTGTGGGCCGGGAGCGAACGGAGACCGGCACGTACTCGGGCACGCAATACGACTATACGCAAGTCACCGATATCGATGGCTTCGACTACACTGTCACCGGCTCCCGTTGGACGGATACCAGCTACGAGCAAGCCTATTCGTACGACGCGGATACCCAGACGTACACCGGCACCGAGACTGGCAGTGTTGAGGACCGAACCTCGTCTCGGGAATACACCCAGACCTTCAGCACCCGGAACGGCGAGGTGAAGCGCGTGGGCACCATCGTCACGGGCCCGGACGGGTCCAGCGAGCGCAGCTACGTGCAGACTAGCCAGAACCAGTCCACAGAGTGGACCTACACGCTGGACTATGCGGGCAATGGCAGCGGGACCGTCAGCGGTGACGGGTTCACCTGCGACCTGACCTACCAAAATGACAACTGCACCTACCGCTGCCCCAGTGGCCAAACCGGCAACTGCTGAGTGACGTCTGCCTCCGGTGTGGGGCCGACTCAGTGCGCGGTAGGCTGCATGCGTTAGGACGCGCCGATGCTTCGATCGATGACCGGATTTGGCCGTGGTGAGGCCTCCAGTGGCGGTGTCACTGTCTTGGTAGAGCTTCGGAGCGTCAACAATCGCTTCCGAGACCTCCAGGTACGGTGCCCGCGGGAATATATGCCTCTGGAACCTCGGATTACGCAGGTTCTTAAGGAGCCGTTCCACCGGGGACGCGTCGACGCCTTCGTGCGTCGGTCGGTCACGGATGGTGCCCAAGTTGTGCAGGTTGATCCTGCGTTGGCCGCTCAATACGTAGACGCCGTGCAGACCCTGCGCGCAGACCTTCCAGGTTTGTCCCAAGAGACGCTGTCGCTGGACTTCCTCTTGGCGCAGCCCGGCGTGGTGACGGTGACCGAGGCCGAAGTCGACGTGATGCGCGAGTGGAGTGTGGTGGAGACGGCGCTCAACGCGGCTGTCTCCGACCTACTGCACATGCGACGGACCGAAGGCACGGCATTGGCCGAAGACCTTCTTCGGCACTTGACCGAGCTGCGGGGCCTGAACGCTCAGGTGGACTTGGCCACCGACTCGATCAACGATCGGCTCCACAACAAGCTCGAAGCCCGTCTCAAGCGGCTTCTCGGGGACAGGCTCGATCCGAACCGCTTGGCGCAAGAAGCCGCCGTGTTGGCCGACAAGGCGGACATTTCCGAAGAGATCGCGCGGCTCCGGTCCCATTGTGATCAGTTCGGAGATGCGCTGGAAAGCGGCGAACCCGTGGGGAGGCGCCTGGAATTCTTGCTGCAAGAGATGCACCGAGAGGTGAACACCATCGGGTCTAAGTCTGCGGAGCACCCCATCAGCCAGCGGGTGGTGGACATGAAGTCCGTGCTTGAGCGTATGCGCGAACAGTCTGCGAACGTGGAGTAGCGGTGCTCAAAGGCTGGCGTAGACCCTCGCGAGGCGTGCTCTTTGTGGTCACCGGCCCATCGGGCGTGGGCAAGTCCACCTTGATCCGAGAAGCCCGCGCTCTCATTCCAGATCTGGACTTTGGGGTATCCGCCACCACCCGTGAGGCTCGCGCCGGCGAAGTACACGGCGTGGATTACCTGTTTATGACTCCGGAAGAGTTCGATAAAAAGGTTGAAGAAGGCGCGTTTTTGGAGCATGCGCGTGTCTATGATCACGCCTATGGCACTCCGCGCGCGGCCGTCGAAGAGGCCCTGGCTGCGGGGCGCTCCATCTTGCTCGACATCGACGTCGCGGGCCACCGCCAAGTGCTAGCGAGCGGCCTGCAGGGCGTGCATGTGCTGCTGCTTCCCCCGGATCTGGCCACTCTCGAACGGCGGCTCCGGTCTCGTGGCACGGATAGCGACGAGATCATCGCTCGACGGATGCTCCAGGTCGCGGGTCAGCTCGAAGCGGTCCGTGAGTTCGACCACCTGGTCGTCAACGATCATCTTCAAAGCGCTCACCGAGTGTTCCAGGGCGTGTTGCTTGCGGCGCTGACCCGCACGTCTCATCGTTACGCGCTCGTGCAGCAGGTGACCGAGTGGTTTGCGGAGCAAGACGGGTCCTAGGTCGCGGGTGAACCGATAGTGTCAGTGGCCGTGGGCCAATGCCAGAGCCAGCGGTGGATTGCTGAGCCTGTGGACTTGCCGTGCTTGCCGGGGTGTCCAAGAAGTGCGAAGATCTTTTCGCGCCGAGGTACACTGAAGTGGTGACGGATTCCGAGCTCACCATCGCTGACATCGTGGACACCATCCGGTCTTATAGCCCGGATGCTGCTCTGGATTCGGTCATGTCTGCCTACTTATTGGCGGCCAAGGCCCACGCTGGCCAGACGCGCAAGTCTGGAGAGGCCTATCTGACCCACCCCATGGCGGTGGCTCAGATCCTGGCCGAGATGCGGATGGACACCGAGACCATCGCCACCGCATTGCTGCACGATGCGCTCGAAGACAACCCGATCACCCACGAGGAGATGGAGCAGCAGATCGGGCCGACCATCACCGCCTTGGTCGATGGCGTCACCAAGATCGGAAAGCTCAAGTTTCGCTCCAAAAAGGAGCTTGCTGCCGAGAATTTCCGAAAGATGATGTTGGCGATGAGCCAAGATCTGCGGGTCATCCTGGTCAAGATCGCCGACCGGACGCACAACCTTCGCACCATCGACGCCCACAAGCCCGAAAAACGGAAGTCGATCGCCGAAGAGACCATGGGCGTATTCGTGCCCATCGCCAATCGATTGGGTTTGAAGCGGCTCAAAGAAGAGTTGGAAGATACCTGCTTCCGAGCGATTCACCCCGAAGCCTACGAACAGATCCGTGAGCACTTGGCGGAGACCCAAGTCGACCGGAAGCTCATCATCGAGCGCGTGTGTGACGAGCTCACCACACGCCTGCAGGCCGATGGGGTTCCGGTCCAGATCAGCGGGCGTGCCAAGCAGGCCTCCAGCATTCATAAGAAGATGCTGGCACAGGGCTTGGCGGTGGATGAGGTCCACGACATCATCGCGTTCCGAGTGATCGTCAAGGATCTAAGCCAATGCTACGCCGTGCTTGGTCTGGTCCACAGCTACTTCCCGCCGGTTCCGGATCGCATCAAGGACTACATCGCCCGGCCCAAGCCCAATGGCTACCAGTCGTTGCACACCACCGTCGTGGGTCCAGAAGGCCGGATGGAAGTGCAGATTCGGACTGAGCAGATGCACAGGATCAATGAAGAGGGCGTGGCGGCGCATTGGAAGTACAAAGAGGGTCGACTGGCCTTGTCTCGCGAAGATGTGGCGAACATTGCCCGGATCCGAGATGTGTTTGAGCACGCCCAAGAGGCGGACAACGCCTCCGACTTTATGGAGGCGCTCAAATTCGAGTTCTACGCCGACGAGGTCTTTGTCTTTACCCCAGCGGGCGACATCAAGACCTTCCCCTCCGGAGCCACCACCTTGGACTTCGCCTATGCCGTGCACACCGAGGTCGGTGAGCGCTGCACAGGGGCGAAGGTCAACGGACGTTTGGTGCCTCTACGCTACGCCTTGCAGACCGGCGACAGCCTGGAGATCGTCACCAGCTCCTCTCAGCGGCCCAATCGAGGGTGGCTCAAGATCGCCAAGACCGGCCGCGCCATCCAGAAGATCCGGCGTTTCTTGCGGGCCGAAGAACAGGAAGTCGGGATCCGGATCGGCCGAGACATGCTCGATGGTGAGCTCAAGCGGCTGGGCTTCACCATCGCGCGGGTCAAAACGGAGGGGAACCTGGCCGAGGTGTTGGACGGCAAGAGCCTGGCCGACCTCGACGCCTTGTACCTAGAGCTCGCTCGCGGGCACCTGAGCCTGTCGAACATCACCAAAGAGCTGCTTCCAGAAGGTTCTTGGAAAGCAAAGAATGAGAACAACAACACCCTGCAGACCATGTTTGGTCGTTGGGGCGGGCGCCGCGCAGAGAGCCCGGTCCTGATCTCTGGCGAAGACGGCGTCTTGGTCCAGTTTGGACAGTGCTGTCACCCGCTGCCGGGCGAGCCCATCGCCGGCTTCATCACGCGAGGCCGCGGCATTACCGTGCACCGCGAAGACTGCTCCCAGCTGCACAGAGGCGAGGCAGACCGCCGGATCGCCGTTCAGTGGGACCGGGACAACGCCGCCCGGCACACCAGCGAAATGCGCATTGTCTGCGCTGATCGGCCGGGGATGCTCGCGGACATCAGCAAGGTCTGCGAACAGGCCAAGGTGAACATCAGCCGCGCCGAAGCCCGACCCATCGATGATGAGCGCGCCATCTGCACCCTGGTCATCAGCCTGCATGACGTCGATGAGATGCACTCGCTCTCGGCGAACCTGCGGAAGGTTCGCGGCGTGGAAAGCGTGGAGCGGCTGCAGCTGGGTGCCTAGCGCTTGGGCGGGCGGCTGAACGAAGGACGCGGAGGGCGCAGAGTTCCGCGGAGATTTCGGAGGGACCGACAAGGCCCGTAGCGGCGCTGGGAAGAGCACCGATAGCGAGAGCAATTTCAGCTAGAACAGGAGCTTAATCCGAATTTTGCTACGATCCCCCGCTCGCCCTACCCACCCCATGCACCAGAGAACGGGACTCCCCCGCCTGCAGCTCCACCTGCGCCTGGCCGTCTTCCACGCGGACTCGACCTTCGGCGGCCCACCGCAGGGCGGTGGGGAAGATGCGGTGTTCCATGGCCAGAATGCGTTGTTGTAGATCGTCGCGGGTGTCGGTCGGGAGCCGGGGAACCGCACCCTGGATCACGATGGGCCCCGCGTCTACGCCCAGCGTGACGATGTGCACGGTGGCGCCGCTGATGCAGACCCCGTGCTCGAAGGCCTGGGTCTGGGCATCGACGCCGGGGAAGGCCGGCAGCAGAGAGGGGTGGATGTTCAGCACCCGGTTCGGGAAGGCGTCGAGCAGGGTCTGAGTGATGACGCGCATGAACCCCGCCATGGCCACCCACTGCACGCCATGCTCGCGAAGCGTGTCGACGAGCACCTGATCGTAGGCTTCGCGGGTGGGGTGCTTTTTGTGCCAGCGCCATACCGTCGGAATGCCCGCCCGCCGCGCTCGTTCCAGGCCGAGCGCGTGCCGCTTATTGGAAACGACCACGGCGATCCGGGCGGGGAAGCTGGGGTCTGCGCAGGCGTCGATGAGCGCTTGCAGGTTGGTTCCCGATCCGCTGATCAGCACACCGACCGGGATCTTGGGGCTCATGCCCAGGACACCGCGGCATCTTCCGTCACGCGGCCGACGAGGGTGCCACCGACGGCGTGGGCCGCGGCAACGGCATTCTCCGCAGGCACGACGACGCACATGCCGAGTCCGCGGTTGAAGGTGCGGTCCATGTCCAGCTCCGACAAGCTGCCTTCGCGCTTCAAGAGGCCAAAAATAGGCGGCTCGTCCCATGAGGCCCGGTCCAACTGGGCTCCGAGTCCATCGGGCAGGCTGCGAAGCATATTGCCGGGCAAGCCACCCCCAGTGATGTGTGCGGCGGCCTTGGCGCCGTGGTCCCGGATGAGGCTGCGGACGGCGTCGACGTAGATGGTGGTGGGACGGAGCAGGACTTCGCCCAAGGGTGCACCCAGACCGCCCGGGTCTTGGTCGAGGGGCAGTGTGCCTGGGTCGACCAGCACCCGGCGAACCAGGCTGTAGCCATTGCTATGGATGCCGGAGGAGGGCAGGCCGATGATGGCGTCTCCGGGCCGAACGTTGGACCCGTCGAGGAGCTCGTCGCGCTCCACCGCGCCCACGGCAAAGCCCGCCAAGTCATAGTGGCCGGGAGCGTACATTCCAGGCATCTCCGCGGTTTCCCCGCCGAGAAGCGCACATCCAGCCTGCTTGCAGCCTTCGGCGATACCCGCCACCACGTCGGTCGCCTCGTCGATCGAGAGCTTGCCGGTGGCGAAATAGTCCAGGAAGAACAATGGTTCTGCGCCGGTGACCACGATGTCGTTCACGCACATCGCCACCAGGTCGATGCCGATTGTGCGGTGCTGTCCAAGGGTTTGGGCAAGCAGGAGCTTGGTGCCCACGCCATCGGTTCCGCTCACCAAGACCGGGTCTCGAAAGCGGTTTTGCAAGCTGAACAAACCACCGAACCCGCCGATTCCACCGAGCACGCCAGGGCGTGTTGTGGCTTTGGCGAGGGGTTTGATGCGTTCGACGAGGGCTTCGCCGGCGTCGATGTCGACCCCAGCACGCTTGTAGGCATCATCCGACATGGAGCCAAGCTCTTGTTCGCCTACGCCGAAGCGAATGTTCCAAAGATCACGGTACGTACGTTGCCTGCTCAAAGCCACTCAAGTTCTCTTCTAACCGTAGCTGTTTTCAACAGGTGATCACCCGAAAAGCCTACGGAG
>JBGCER010000650.1:0-3978 GCA_045106515.1 Myxococcota bacterium | reverse complement strand
CCAGATGCCCACCACCCTCCACGTGGTGTGGGAGCCGTCGGAGGCTTGGATCAGTCGACGCACCCGACCCACGCCATCGAGGCCCGCTGGCCGAACCCAGGTGGCGCCGTCGTCGTCGCTGCGGTTGATCTGACCGCCATCGGTGGTGGACAAGATCACGTCCGCCCCACCATCGTCTGCGGGAAACAACACCATATTGTGGGTGCCGCCGTAGAGATTGTCGCCCAGCGGCTCCCAGGTGCCGCCGTCCACCGGTCGACGCCAGATCCCGCCCCGAGACGAACCGGCGTAGAGGTCGGACCCATCGGTGCTGTGAACCGCCACATGCATACGGCCTGCATTGTTGTCGCTGCCTCGCTCGACCCACTGGGCGGCGGGTCCATCCGGAGGCGCTTCCAACCCGGCGAGGGCGTTGCGCTTGCGAACCTGGGCCAGGCCATTTTCCAGTTCATACGCCTTATAGTCCACATCAGATCCGGCGGTATGAAGCTCCTTCATCCACGCCTTGCGGTGCGTCTTCTGGCGTTGCTCCCCGTCTTCGCCGAGCCAGTGCTCCGTGGGGGGCGCCCAGTCTGTGATGCGCGGCGCCACCGTGGCCTTCATGCGATGCGCCAACAGCTCCGCCGCGGTCATGGGCTCTTCGGGGGCCGGATCGACCACCGCCGCACCGTGGAGCACGCGTACGAGAGCGGGCCCCACGAGGACACCGAGCCGCATCATGCTGCTGCTGCCGCTGCCGTTGTACATTCTTGTCTCCGCGCAAGCCCCAATCGTAGCGCAGCGCGCGGCGGGACGGGTCTGGCGTGTGTGAAGGCCCACCCAGACGTACGGCAGGGCACGTTGGCGCGAGCCAACGCCGGCACCCCGCTCCCTACAAGTCCGTGCTTTCCTCGCCCATCTCCGCCACTCGCACCCGGACCAAGCGACCGAACCCCAACACGATGAGCAACACGCCCACAAACCGACCTAGGACACCAATGGTGTGAACGCCGAGCCACACAACTCCTGCCGCCGAGTCGGGAACGATGTACCCGACCGGAACCGGCGGGGGTGGGTCTGGCGGCGGGAACGCCCAATGGGCCAAGGATTGCATGGGCTCATTCATGAAGTGCCCACACAGCTGAATCACCGTGCACACCACGAGCACCCACAAGCCCCAGCGTCGCAGGCCATGACCCACCGTGGGCCGCGTACGCCACACTAGCGCCACGGCCGGCGCCACGATCCAGGGCAGCAACCACAACAGCGCCGACCCGTCCCAGCCTGGCGCGATCATGCGGGCGTCTCCGGACGACCCACGCTCACGGTGGCCCAGCACAAGGCCGCCACCTGACCGGCGATGGTGACCGTGTACAACACATAGGCCAGCGTCGCCGCCACCCCGGCGGGCGTCATCGAAAACCCCTGGGAAACCAGGCCAAACGTGCCGCACGACGACAGGATCCACAGGATCGACACGACCGAGGCCCCCGCCACCCCCGCCCCACTCCGGGGCTCGAACGTTCGGAACCGGGCTCCGACCGACAACATGAACACCGCCAGCCCCAACGAGGCCACAGCAGCGATCAAGCCAGGCACCAATAGAAGCGCGCTCATCGATCGGCCGCCAAGTGCTCCGCGTGCCAGGCCACATGCTCCGGCAGGGCTGCGGACCAAATCGGCCAGGTGTGGCCGCCCTTGACTTCCTCCCAGACGTGGGTGATGCCCTGGGCCTCTAATTGAGCATGCAAGGCGCGGTTTGGCTCAGTCCACCGCTTGTCAGCGTCGCCGCAGTGCAGGCGGATCGGCAGGTCCGCTGCCCGCTCCGGATAGGCCTGGAAGAGGTGCGCCGCCGACCACGCATGCCACGCATCTGGGTCGTCATCGTAGGGGCCCAGCAGCTCTTGGAGTTGAGTGCGAGACTTGGCCGCCGCCAGGTCGATGGCCCCGCTCATGGACGATACGGACGTGGCCAGCCCGGGGTTGCGCAGGGCCGTGACCAAGGCGCCGTGGCCACCCATGGACAGGCCCATCAGCGATAGCCGACCATTGAGGGGCAGCCGCTCTTGAGCGTCGGGCCAGACCTCTTCGACCAGGTGAGTGGCGATCTGATTGCCGGGCACCTTGTCGGAGTCCAGGTACCAGCCAAAGGGCTCGCCATCGGGAAAAAGGAGGACCACCTTGTGTTCCGCCGCGAGCTGCTTGAGGGCGGCGTGGTTGTGGTTGGACCACGACGTCCACGAGTCCCAGGCCCCGTGCAGCAGCATCAGGGCGGGCAAGCCCTCATCGGGCACGTCGTGGGGCACGATGGCCATGTACGGAACGGTCTTTCCGCGGGCCTTCGATTCCAGGCGAACATGAACCGCCGTCGCCGCATCACCGGCTCGGATCAGCGGCATCTGCTGTTCCAACCGCGTGGTGAGGTGGCTCGCCACAAATTTGGCGCCCAAGCGGGTGTAGTGCACCCCGTCCTGCATCCGCATGGTGCCGCGCCGGCCCTCATGTTCCACGGCGACCCGGTATTTTCCAGTGGGGGTGGCGGCCAAGTCCCACGTGGGCACATAGCGAGCGCCCACTTGGTTCATCGCTTCTTCGGTAATGCGATTAACCCTTTTGATACGCCCACTAAATCCAGACTCGCGCATCACAGGCATGCCCAAGAACAGGGGCTGCGCGCCCGCGTCTTGGATGTGGGTTGCCACCGTCACCAATCGCTGACGATAGGCGTCGTCCCAGCCTTCTTTGCCAAATCCGATACGTGTTTCGCCCAAGGTGAGGGCCTGGGCGTCATTGCCGCCGAACTGGGCCACGACCAGATCGGGCGAGTGCGTGGCCATGAGCGTCGCGATCTCAGCGTCCCAGTCGAACACATCATCGCGAACCAACCCGGTGCCCAGCTTGCCCAGGCGATGCACCGTCACGCCCGGATAGTGCTCTTCGATCGTCCGCTGCAGCTCGATGCCCAAGTGGTATTGGATGGACGAGGCGCCCACGATCAGCACCCGCTCGATCCGATCGCCTCCCGGGTCTTCAGGACCCACCCAGCGCTGACCCACGGGCAGATCGGTGTCGTCGGAGACGTCGGTGCCGTCCACCAACACAGGCCCACCCACCGGCTCCGGCACGCCGCGCGCCAAGACCTTGTGGGTGCGCTGAAGGGGTGCGGTCACGGCGTCGATCTGGCCTCGAACCCAGGCCACGCCGGTGGCCTTGGACGTGTTGTCCAGCCCGGTCGCCACCGCCAGCAGCGTCTCGTGGGCCGGAAGGGACTCCTTCGCGGACACAAAGCTGCGAATCTCAGCCGACCCATACAGGGCGAGAAATGCCGAAAATGCGGCGAAGCTCACCCCGACCACCCACGGTCGGGTCAGGGTGCGCACGCTCACATCTACAACACGATATTTGTCGAACACCTTGGACATCGACGGCACTGTAGCCCGCGGCATTGCACGGGCACAGGCCCCGACCGTTCAGCGCCCTCTGGCCGCCCTAGGAGTCGTCGACGAGCGTGGCGTCCATGGTCCAGTTGTCGACGCACCACACCGCGCCATCTTTGACGTAGCTGCTCTTGTAGGTGTCGCCGTCGATGACCACCTCGAACAACTTCAGCCCCGTGGCCGTGCCCTTCACGGCGCCGCCATCCGTGCCAGCGGCCTCAGTCACGTCGAGCTCGCCGACAATGCCCAAGAAGCGCTGCGAACAGCCAGCCTCTCCCGAGCAATCCCGACCGCCTGTCACGCAGATCGCGCAGGTCTCGTAGTTCTCGTCATCGACGGTGTGAGTGAACGGGCCCGTGGGTCCACCGGCAGACTCGTAGACTTCCAACGCGAGCTCATTGTACGGCGCGGCCTCGGCGTCTTGGTCGACCACAACGTACGCATCGCCAGGGTAGAGGTAGCCAACCTGCGTGCCCGCAGTGTGGCCAGTGACCGTGCAAGGGGCGTCGGGATCGACCTCATCCACCGTGTCGACATCGGTGTCGGTGTCGGTGTCGGTGTC
>JBGCER010000649.1:0-7003 GCA_045106515.1 Myxococcota bacterium | reverse complement strand
GCCCAAGCGGAAACGGGCACCGACGTGCCTGGAGTCGACCCGCGCGTGACCCAGCTCCGGTCTTGGGTCGTGCGTTGGTCCGGCGATGTATCTGGCAAGATTCGCGCAGCGCGCACCCAGCGTGAAGACGCAAAAGCGTAGGAGGACAACGTGACCAAGGTGCAGAACCGAGGCCATTGGACGCAGTTGCTTCGCACCGATATCACCCGGTTCAACGCCGAACGTCAGGCACTTCCGGACTCATCGCAGCGGCTCGACCTACGAGGGGAAGATCTGACGGATCTCGACCTTCGGGACGCCAACCTGTCTCCGGTGGACTTGCGCGGCGCCACCCTCACCGGTGCGGCGTTCAAGGCAGACCGGCTCGCAATGTGCCGCATCGATCCCATAGATATCAAGTCGCTACTGCTCGAGGGCAACACCGAGTTCCTTCGACAAGTCATCATGATCTTGGAGTCTCCGGCAGCCTGGAACGATTACCGCAAGATCGTGGAGCCTGAAGCCCTCGCCCGGGTCGACTTCACCGATGCGGACCTCTCCGCGGTCGACCTGTCGGAGCTCAACCTGGGTGGCGGGCGTCTCGCGCAAACCCAGCTCGGCCAAGCCGATCTGAGCCACACTCGACTGGCCAAGGCGGACCTCACTGGAGCCAACTTCGATGGCGCCGTGCTCAACCGCACGAACCTCGCCGGTGCCACCCTCACAGACGCCCGCTTTCATGGCGCCACGGCGCAGTTCGCCGACCTGGACAATGCCCGTGCGCATCGTGCGCAGTTCGACAACACGCTGCAGCAGTGGGTCACCTACATCGGCGCAGACCTGACCGGTGCGAGCTTCGACGGGGCCCGCCTCACGAACGTGTCCTTCGTCACGGCAAACCTCTCGGCCTGTACATTCGAAGGGGCAGTTCTCACGAATTGTGACCTATCACACGCCATTATGGCTGGGACGGATCTGAGCTCTGCCACCCTGATCGACTGCCGCCTCTTCGGGGCCAATCTTGCGACGGCCGAACTGCGCGGCGCGACGCTCCAAGACACCGACCTGACTACGGCGGTGGGACTCGACCAAGCGTTCACCGAGGCGCGCACATGATCCAGATCGACGGAGTGGCCATCGAGCCCGGCATTCACGTGGTCATCTGGCTGCGCCAGGCCGTTCAGCAAGGCAGTGAAAACCCCGGTGAGATGACGCCCGCCGAGCGGCTCACCCCAGCGTTGAAGGCGGCGAGCGAAGCGGACCGAGAGCGGTCCGCCGTGGCGTTGGTGGATGCCCTCGAGGAGTCCGACAATGCCTTTCGAATGCACATTTTCTATGCGCTTCAGGGCATTCACAACGACGCCCTGACCGACCGATACGCCGACCTTCTCGAACCCGCCCCAGCGCGGTGGCTCACCGACATCAATGAAGTCACGGGTAAGCCCATCGCCGAAGCCTTCTTCCGGATGTTGGCCCACGGCCCAGGCACCAAAGACGACCGACTCATCATCGGCATGCGCTTCTTGGCCAAGCAGGCCCACCTCGACGATCAAGCCCTCAGGCACTTCGTGTCGTTTCATGCCAAAGACCACGGAATCCAGATGCTCAATGAGCACCTGGACAAACGCGCCGACATCAATGAGGGCTTGGGCTGGAGCATCGGCATGAACTTCGCGGCGGACGCCCCACAACACCTTCTGCCTCTCGCGAAGAAGCTCTCGACCTACGACGAATCCGTGCGCACCAAGTTCTTGGAGGGGGCGGCCATCCGTCTCCAGGACAAGGACAAGATCGCCCTAAAGGCCGCCCTGAACCTCTAGAGGCCTACGCAGCCTGGCCCGGCTCACGGGTCCGGGGACGCCCATCGGCATCGCGCAAGATATCGGCCATCGCGTCGAGATCTACCGTGACCTCCGGACGATCCGGGTGCATCAGGGTGCGCTTGTCCTTGTAGGTCCGCGGCGTGCGGTAGAGCCATGAGATCGCCGTGTGCAGGGGCGGAGCGATGTAGGCCTCAGACTCGTGGTCCTGCATCCAGCGTCGGACCGCCGGGGCCTGGCTCGGGTTCATGCTGGGGAACAAGTGGTGCTCGATGTGGTGGCTGAAGTTGCCGTGCAGCACATCCACCAACCAAGGTACGCGAACGCTCATGGTGGTCTCGACCACGTCGCGGTCGCGCGTCTCGGGTCGCAACATGTGATTCGTGGCGATGTACCCCATGACCATGGAGTTCGCGAGAGCCATGGGAAGGAAGATGGCGAAGGCGCTTTCCCACCCGGCGAAGGCCAGCACGACGCCCCAAACCGCTGCAGCCAGCACGGTGTGCACAATGGCAGGACGGCGTTTGAAGCCCGAGAATTTTCGGCTCATCAGAAACAGGATCACCAGGTTGTGGAAGGTGAACCAGTAGAAGAGGAAGAAGTAGCTACGAACCGTTCCCGAGCCCGGTAGCAGCGGCAAGCTAAACCGGCGAGGGCCACCTTCGGCGTAGTGCGCCGCGTCTCCGAAGGCGTCGGGGTCGCGCACACCTTGGTTGGCGTGGCTGTGGTGGCGCCGGTTGTGCCACTCTCGCCACAGCGTGGGCGAGACCAAGAAGGGCAGAAAGCCGACCCAGCCCAGCACGTCTTGCAGCAGGCGGTTCTTGACCGTGGAGCCGTGAAGAACCTCGTGAGCGACGAAGGCGCCGCCGGCGAAGGTCTGGGCCAGCAACAGACCCAAGCCCAAGTCCGCCCACCAGGGCAGTCCAGCGAAGACGATGACGCCGATGAGCGCCGTCGACAGCGTCGCCCACATGGGGATCAGCAGGGCTCGCAGGGGCCGGGGAGTAAAGGTCGACGCGGGGAGGGCTCGACGAATGGAAGATCGAGTTGCACCTGACACAAACACCTCAAGTTACGCTTCAGAAGGTTACGCCACAGTAGGTTACGCTAACGTAACTTACGCATCCGTAGCCCTGTGTCAAGTGGCGATGTCAGCCTCCCCCGATAAGCCTGGGAACGCCCGCTCTCACCGCCTCGCCGCTTTGGAGCTCCCCATGCTGCCTGTCGCTTCTGCCCAGCAGGCCCGAGCCCTCGACCAACACGCCATCGAGTCGTGGGGACTCCCCAGCATCGCCCTGATGGAGACCGCCTCCCACGCCATCGCAGCCATGGCCAAGCGCCTGTGGACCGGAGGCGAGGTGGTGGTGGTCTGTGGCCCCGGCAACAATGGGGGCGACGGCTATGGCTGTGCACGCTGGCTTCGGCAGTGGCAGATCCCCGTTCGGATCTGGGCGGTGATGCCGCCGGCGACAGCCGATGCGCGCACCATGGCCAGCGTCTGCGCCCGCATGGAGATCCCCCACGTCAACAGCCTGGGACCAGCCACCCTCATCGTTGACGCCCTCTTCGGCACCGGGCTCACGCGGCCCATCGAAGGCGTCGCCGCACAGGCCATCGAGGCCATTTGTGAGCACCCGGGCGCGGTGCTGTCCGCCGACCTGCCATCAGGCCTGCACGCCGACACCGGAGAGCGGATGGGCGCGGCGGTTCGCGCGGGGACCACGCTGACCCTCGCCTGCCTAAAACCAGCGTTCTTTCTTCGAGATGGGCCCGATCTCTCCGGAGACGTCACGGTCGCGGACCTCGGTCTAGGTCGCCCTGCCGACCCCATCGCTCAGGTGGCGGAGCGGTCGCACATGGCGTCGTTGTGGCCCCGGCGTCGGGCCCACCACCATAAGGGGGACTCGGGCCATCTGATGATCGTCGCCGGGTCGACGGCCATGGCTGGGGCGAGTCTCTTGTGTGCGCAGGCAGCGCTCGCCGCGGGGGTCGGCTTGATCACCGTGCTCGCACCCCGCGGCGCCCTCCCGCGGCTTGAGGCTCTGGCCCCCGAGGCGATGGTCATGGTGTGCGGCGATGGCGATGTGATGAGTCCACCGCACGATCGCGGGCTGCACCGCAAAACCGCCATCCTCATGGGGCCCGGGCTCGGGGGCGGCGCTCCCCTGCCCTCCGATCTGGAGACGTGGCTGCATCACCTGTGGCACACCTCCACCCTCCCCATCTGTGCCGACGCGGACGCGCTGGTCTGCGCGTCCGGTCCGGGCTCGGGTCCGCGGGTGCTCACCCCCCACCCCGGCGAAGCCGCCCGAATGCTCGATCGCCCCGTCTCAGCGGTGCAACGCGACCGCTTCGGCGCAGCGCGCCTGCTGTCCGACGGACGGCACACGGCCGTCTTGAAGGGCCCCCACACCCTCGTTGCAACCCCAGACCGACCCATGCACATCAACACCACGGGCAATGCGGTGCTGGCGACAGGCGGCTCGGGAGACGTGCTCGCCGGGGTCATCGGCGCGCTGCTCGCCCGCGGCGTCTCCGCCCACGATGCCGCGCGACTCGCCGCCCACGTGCACGGGCTGACCGCTGATCAGCTCGCTCAGGAGCGGAGCGTGGGATGGACGGCCATGGACCTCGCCAAGAACCTGCCCCACGCCCTCGAAACGATGCTGGGGAGCGCCCCATAGGTGACTAGCGAAGTCCACTTCTGCGGCGGACAATCCACGCGAGGCCACCGAGGAGCGTCACCCAAATCCCCAGGAGCGGCGCCCGCCACAGCGGGGTCTCGCGGCGCTCCCACACAGTGCGACCGCTCTTGGCGTCACGGAGGGGCGCTCCCAAAGTTCCAGCAGGATGAAACTGCCCTTCGGTAGACTCGGCCAGCCACTTCAAAAAGCCTTCGTCGGGGGCAACCTCGTCCAGCTCCGGATCGCGGGTGGTGACGGCGTAGACCGTCGAGCTCGACCCCACCTCTTTGCCGCCCTCGGCCACGACGGCGTTAATTCGGTGAGCCCCTCTGGACTCAGCAGGTACCTCCACGACGATCTCGCCGTCGGCCGACGTGACGCCATCCCGCAAAACCTCACCATCGGGACCCTTGACCGTGACGGTCACATCGGCCCGAGCGAGCGGAGAAAATCCAGTGTCCCGCGCCCGCACAACAATGCGGACCGTGTCGCCCATGGCATAGTTTTCTCTTGGAGTATCGACCGTCACCCGGCTCGTGCTCGGGTCCTTGACCAACCAGCGGAAGCTATTCTTCCAAAAGCGAAGATAAGCCTGATTTCCCCTGCCCTCTGCCGCCTCACTAAAGCTCCAGCGCCACGAGGTGTCCACGGTCAAGGCCATGGCCCTGCCCTTGCCGGCCTCGGACACGGCCAAGATCGGTAAGGGCTCACCATCGCTTCCCTTGAGCGTGGGGTGGGCCAGCAGCACCGTGGCGTCGGAGTCCGCCTTCTTGACGATGTTGGTGCCATCCAGAGGCACAAGACGCTGCCACCAAGCTTGGTTCTCGTCCAGGTCACTCACCAGGCGCGTGATCGGGTGCCGCTGCCCATCTGCGGTCAACGCGGGCTGAAACGAGTCCAAAGATGCGAGATCGCCGTTTGAACCCAGTGTTGTAGGCAACATATCCTCGACATCGGTGCCGGCATAGCCGCCCATATCAAAGGACTTATCACCACCGATCATCACGAAGCCCTTGCCCTCCTCCTCGACGAAATTCCGAATATTGTCTAGAAGCTGGTCCGCCTCGGCGGGCCGAAAGTAGCGTTGATGGTCGAAATTTTGGAAGATCACCACGTCGAACCGCTCCAGCTCCTTGCTGAACAGGTCGCTGTAGGGGAACTGAATCAGGGACAGCTCATCTCCCGAGTAGTCGGTCCCATCGATGTCGTCGGTGGTGCGCAGGATGAAGAAGCTCACCAGGTCAACGCTGGGATCGCCCTTCAAAAACCTACGAAGAAACTTAACATCCCAGGACGGCGCACCTGCCACCTGCAGGATGGAGATCCGGTCCCGGACGACCTGAACCACCACTGGAGCCGTATTATTGGCGGGCACGGCGTCGTCGTCCCAGGTGGGCACGCTGACCTCATAGGTAAACCGACCCACCGCTTGTGGACGTACGTCGAAGCGAACCTCAGCGCTGCCATCTTCGGCGAGCACCACCTGTTTCTGCGTGACCGGTCGGCCATCGCGGGTCAAGGTCACCGGCACAGAACGGCCGCCGTAGCCCAAGCCATCGAGGGTGACAGACAGCGTGAAGGCCTCGCTGCGGAAGGCGTAGCCACCGGTGTCTACGCTGCGAACCGACAGGTCGTGCAGGTCACCCCGATCCCCGACCTGGTAGACCGTCAACGGGCCCGGAAGCTTGGGAGGCACCGGGTTGTCCTCACGCTGGTAGCGGCGGCGCAACAGGCCCCGATCGAGGCCATCGCTGACCACCACAACCCCCGCGAGCGTCTCTCCAGCCACTCGCTCAGAGAGTGCGTCGAAGGCCCCTTCCAGGTCGGTGGCAGGTAGCGTGAACTCCGAAGGCTCGCCCACCACTAGATCTCCACCGAAGTGGTACACGTCCACGTCCGACGACCGCAGGCGGTCCAAGATCGGAGGCACTGCCGCGTGCCGAGGGCTGCCATCTTCGAGCACGCCCATCGACCGCGAGGCGTCGACCAACACCGCGACGCGGCCAGGCTCTGTGCGCCCCTCTTCTTCGATCCACGTGGGCTGAGCGATGGCCAGACAGACCCCCGCCAAGCTGGCACCCCACAGGCTCATCTCCAAGACGCGCTGCCAGGCCTTTCGCGCCCCGAAGAAGGACAAGACCAACGCGGCGATGCCCATCAGCACGGCCACGGCGATGAGCCACTGGGCACCCAAGAACTCCAACGTGCCCGATGGCCCCAGCTCTGCTCCCAGTAGGAAGGTCATCATGGGTACACCCCAGGCCGAGGTCGGCGGCTCTCAATGAGCTCTTTGACGTGCACCTGATCCCGTTTGTAGTTCGAGGTCAAGCTGTACATCACAAGGTTGATCCCCAGCTTTACGGCCTCTCGGCGCTGGTTTTCGCCGCCGGGAACCACCACATAGGGGTGCCGGCCTGCCCGATCGCGCTCCAGCGCCCCCGACAGGTCATTGCGCATCAAGATCAACGGCGTTCGAGTTGTATCTTCGCGGCGCTCCCCATCGACGCGAACCCCGCCTAG
>JBGCER010000648.1:0-10222 GCA_045106515.1 Myxococcota bacterium | reverse complement strand
GCTCGTTGAGGTCGGTGGCGAAGAGCTTGATGGTGGATTGCTTTCCATCGTCCGCGAGCACATCGTCCAAGACCATCGCCGCCGAATAGGCTTCCTCACCGGTCGAGCACCCCGCAACCCAGACCCGATACTCGGGCTTTGGATGCTTCGAGACGTACTCGGTGAGGTGCGCCTGCAGCTGGGTGAACGCGTCCAGGTCGCGAAAGAAGGAGGTGACGCCGATGAGCAGGTCTTGCTCAAGCTCGGCGAGCTCGTCTTCCCGGCTCTTTAGGCGCTCTAGGTACGCGCCGTAGTCATCGATCCCGAGCATGTCCATGCGGCGGTTCAATCGGCGCTGGATGCCATCGGGTTTGTACGCATGGAACTCGACCCCGTGCTCGGCTCTCAGGTAGTCCAAGATCGACTGCATGCCTCCGGCGGCGCTCAGGCTTCGCGGGGAGCGACGGCGAGCCACCGCTTCGAGGAACGGAGCGATCTCGGCGGCTGGCAAGACGCGATCGGCCAGTTTGGCTCGCACGGCGCTGCGCGGCATGCTGTCGAAGGCGGCGGCGTTCGGATCTTGAACCACCACCATCCCACCGGCCTCACGGACGAGGCCGGCGCCGCGGGTACCGTCTGTCCCACTACCGGACAGGATGACGGCTGCGCAGTGGTGCTCAGTCCCCTCGGCCAAGGATTCGAAGAGGATGTCGATGCTGCTCGCGGGGGCGGACTCTTTTCGGCGCCACTGCGAAGATTCGATGTGCCCGTCCACCACTCGAATCTGGGTATTGGGCTCGATGACATAGATGAAACCGGGCTGAATCACATCCAAGTGTTCAGCACGTTGGACGGTCATTTTGGTCTTTCGTTGGATGATTTCAACGAAAAAGCTCTTGTGGTCCGGCGAGAGGTGCTGGACGAGCACCCACGCGGTTGGCGCGCTGGGGTCCGCGTTGGCGAATAGTTCGGTCAGCGGTTCTAGACCGCCCGCGGAAGCGCCGACGCCTACGATGAATGGGATCGGCTTGCTCTCGTTGACCCCAGATTCCACAGCTATCCCTCGGTCGGCCTCGCCGTGCCGTTCTCTTCGTTTTCCGTACCCGGATCTTGGGTGTACACCCGTACTCGTTTCACTCCGAAGGAAAAGTGTATCCGATCTACAGGTCAGCGAGGCGGGCTCCAAGCTCCCGAACGGCTTTCAGGGCGTGTTCTTGGGTTCTGAGCCACTGGTTGTGCGCGGAGGTGGCCGCCTGGTGTGAGCGATTAATCGCAGCCGAAAGCTCTGCAATACCGAGATCGAGTGGGAGCCTGTCCGCCGCTGGCGAAGAGTTTCGGGCCGCTGATGAGAAGACCGGGGCGGTGGGCGGCACTTGCGTGTCCCGCTGTGGCGAGGATTCACTTTGCCCGGAACTGCGGGGCGCAGGTACCCACTTGTTCCACTGAATCGGCGATAAAATCGAATCGGATGATCCTAGAAACCGTGCAATTGGTCCTGGCACTGTCCATCGATCCCACAGGATCGGCTCGGTTGCGGGGCAAGCGGCGCCTGGAAATCGGTGGCTCACCGGGGACGACGACCTCACTTAGTCGTTCCATAGCGGTCTTCGAGCCCAGCCATCGACGCGTATTGGCCGCCATCGAGGCGAGCCATGACCCGCCCGGTCTCGTCGACGAAGTCCGCTTGGAATCGACCTCGTGACGTGGTTGTGGGCTCGAAGTTGATGTGAACGTCCACGTTCCCGCGGAATGGAGCCACTTGCGTATAGCGTTCTACAAACGTCGGTAGTGCGGAGGCGCCGCGATGCTCTCGCACCCAGAGTCCCACCAGCTGAAGGGCGCTGTCGAGCGTGACCGGATCGGTGGTCCACGCTGGGGCGTGCATGCCCAAGCGCTTGGGTCGCGATGCCGCCAGGGTGCCAACGATGCCGTGGTCGCTCATGCCTCGGATCGACTCGATGCCTTGGAAGCCGGGTCCATGAAAGAGGAACCGGCTGTAGGCGTCTGCGACGGCGTAGGGGTAGGCGTTCTTGCCCAGCCCATTGCTGCCAGAGAAGCGATCACCGGCGGCGCCGCTCGGGGCGAGATCGACGGTGCCTCGGTAGTGAACGGTGGGTAGACCTAGCTTGTTCTTGGCTCCCACGAGCTGGAACGCGAGGCTGACGTCGGCCGGGCCGACGCTCTGGGTGGGCTCCCACGTCAGCGTGAGGTCGACGCCCTCGTCCTGCAGCACGACGCCCTTGAGCACCGCCACGTCGCGGACCCCGCGAAACTTCAGGTCTGGACAGGCGCGCATGGCAGAGGCCGCCATGAACTCCAGTGCCATAACAAAGGGAAGAACTGGTTTCCCGTCGATTCGGTGATCGTCGAGGAACGTCTGCTCACCCGACAGGTGCACCGTCTCGCTCCCGCTCGTGCGACGTGCATCGGTCGGTGGCGCAGCCGTCCCCACAAGCGCTTCCGCTCGCTCTGGACCGCCGATGACCACCTCGACTTCGGGGCCGCCTCGCTCGAACTCATCGCAGAAGGCTGCGGCGCCCGTGTCAATGCCTACAAGGTCGAGCCCGCGGGCTCGAAACGCGGCCGCTAGCGTCGGCGTGACCATGCCCCCGGCCCATGGGCCCCAGTGGAAGGCCTTGACGTGGGCGACGCCTCGGTGCCGAAGCGCGTGGCCCACATGGGTGATGGCTTCGTTGGCCATGGCGTAGTCGCACTGCCCGCGATTGCCGTATCGGCCGGCTACGGACGAGAACAAGCCCACGAGCTTCAGGTCGGAGATCGAGACCTGGGCGAGCACGGCGTCGAGCCCGCTGACCTTGGTGTTGAACACCCAGTCGATATCCGAAATGTCCTTGTCGATAAGCAATTTATCTGCGATGACGCCCGCGCCGTGGACCACGCCCCGCACCGGCCCGGCGGTGGCGGTCATGCCGTGGATGGCGGCCCGCACGGCCTCGGGGTCGTTTACGTCCGCGGCGGCGTAGACGGCCCGCGCGCCGGTGGCGTCGACCTGGTCGAGGGTGCTCCGGATCTCGCGCGCCTTTCGCACGTCCTGGATTTCCCGTTCAAGGCGACGAGGATCAAATGCAGCGCCTTCGGTTCGCAGCTGGGCGATCCGCGCAGGCTTGAGGGCCTCATCGGCCACGTTCTGGGCCCACTCCGGGTCCTGACCGGGCACCGGTGAGCGGCCCAGGAGCAGCAGCGTCGGCTTCCACCGACGGGCCATCTCCATGGCCACGGCCGCCGTGACACCGCGAGCGCCTCCAGTCACCACGATCAGGTCGCCTTCTTGGACAGGATGGGTCGGCTCGACGGCATCGTTGAGGCTGACCTCGACGGCGTCGAGGGTGATGGGTTCATCGACCATCAGCCCGACCTCCACCACGCCCCGGTCCGTCACGAGCTCTTCGGCGAGCCGTGCGGCGTCGAGGGCCTGCGTCAGAATGTCGATGGCCACGCATCGGGTCTTTGCCCACTCCTGATCCAGGGTTTTGACCAGCCCGCTCATGGCCCCGTGAAGGGGAGGACCTGCGAGCTCGTCGATTCCGAACGTGCCGCCTAGGCCGCTCACGGTGCAGAAGAAGTCGATGGGTCCCGTGGCCTTGGCGAGCAGGACGGCCCCGCGGACGCGGGCACGAAGATCGGCTTCGATCGCACCGAGTGCGCCCATGTGCACGACGGAGCGCGTCTGTGGGGGCAGCGCCTCTGCGACGGTTTCAACCGTGCTGTAGTCCGGGTCGATGATGGTGGCGGTGACGCCCAACTCCCGTAGGGCCGCGGCCAGGTCATCCGCGAGTCCGAGGCGGTCGCGGGTGATGGCCACAGGTCCGTTCAGGGTCACGCCCACGCCATGGGGTGCTGGGACCACGACGACTTCGCGGCGGATGGGGCCCGGTCGGGTGGCGGTCGGTGCATCCACGCTGGCCGCGGCTTTTGGCGCGGTCGTCGGCGCGCTCGCGTCGACCCTGTGGGCTTGGGCGATGTCGGCGATCTCGCCCAGGGTCCGGGCTTGGGCCAGGTCGTCTTCGGGCAGGTCCGGCAATCCGGGGATCGCCTCTTGCAACGCTGAGAGGATCTCGACGCGCTTAATGCTGTCGATGCCCAGGTCGCCTTCAAGCGCCATGCTTGGGTCCAGGAGATCGGCGGGGTACCCGGTCTTTTCTGCGACGACGGTCATGAGGGTGGCGCGAATATCCAGCGCTTCGGCCGGACTCGCTTGAACCGTCTGGCCTCCCATCACCCCGACGAGGTGGTCGATGATCTGGCCGAGGGTGCGCAGGCTCGCCAGGGCCTCTTCGTCGAGGTCTGGAAGGGAGGGCAGCGCGTCTTGCACGGCTGAGACGATCTCGACGCGCTTGATGCTATCGATGCCCAGGTCGGACTCAAGGTCCATAGCCACGCCGAGCAGGTCGACGGGGTAGCCCGTCTTATCGGCCACGACGCCCATGACGATGTTGTGCACGTCGCCGCTGCCGCTCCCCTTTCTTGGGGGTAGGGTCGGGGCCTCGGGTGCGGCCGGGCGGGGGGTTGCAGCCACCGTGCCGGCGGGCTCCAAGGCCGTGCGCAGTCGAGCCGCGATGTCTCCCAGGGTTCTCAAGCTTGCGAGCTCATCATCGGGTAGCTCGGCCATGCCGGGAAGGGCTTCTTGCACCGCAGAGAGGATCTCAACGCGCTTGATGCTGTCGACGCCCAGGTCGGACTCTAGGTCCATGTCCATATTGAGAAGATCGGCGGGGTAGCCTGTCTTGTCGGCGACGGTCGCGAGCAGTAGGGCGTCGACGTCCACCGAGTGCATGACAGGCTGGACGGGGGCCGCCACCGAGCGCCGAACGGTGGATTCAGGCAGGGCCGTGCCGGCTTTGACCATGTCCGAGAGGGCGCGCGCGGACAGGATCGGCGGCAGGTCCACGCCGGATGCGACGGGCGGACCGTCGTTGCTGGGCATGTTCAGCGTGGTGGCGGTGCTCGCAGCCGTGGGGCGAACGATGGCGTCGGTGAGGGCTTCGTGATTCGCTGCGACCGTGGGTGGGGTGTAGGTCTGGCGAGCGACCTTGGTCAACGCGCTCACGTCACCGCCGGACGCGATCTCGACCAAGCGCGCGTGGGCGCGGAACAGCTCGGCGAACCCTTCTTGGGCCTTGACGTGGCCGTCCAGGAAGCGCTGGTGCACCTCGGCCGTTCGGGCTTGGGTTTCTTGGAACGCAGCCAGGCTGTCGCGGGTGGCGGCGAGCAGGCTGGACAAGGCGTCGCCCGTCGTTGCCGTCGCCTGAGTGTCGGCCTTGCGCACCGGGCTTTTGCTGGAAGATCCTGGGTTTTTTGGCGCAGCGGTGAATAGGGGCGGGCCGGCGGTGTCGGTCATGGGGATGGGGCTCGCTGCGCGGCGACGAGCGGGAGCATCGATGGAGCCGTCGGCGTGGACCCGCGCCTCTTCGCGCCGGGCGGCGGTTGGCGTGGGAAAGACCAGGGGCGCTTCTGGGGCGGGCGGATTGAGGGTCTCCGGGCGCTTCACATTGGCGCCGCCGACCCACACCGTAGCCAGGCTGCCGGCCCCGCGGGTGCGAGGCGGAAGTCGCTCGGCGAGCAAGGGCGAGAGGTCGAGCTGCACGCCTCGGCAGGCCAGCGTGGCCAGGGCGGCCTTGAGGAGGGTGTCGCCATCCGTGCGACCCCCGTCGTCGATCGACACGATTTCGATGCCGTCAACGCCCTTGGTGCAGCGCTTGATGAGGCCCGAGAGGACGGTCTTGGGTCCGCACTCAATGAAGGTGCGCACGCCGCTGTCCACCATGGCGCCTACGACGCCAACCCAGTCCACGCTCGACACGATCTGGTCTGCGAGACCGTCAGCGACGCCGTCGGCGGTGTAGGCGGTGGCCTTGGCATTGCTGAAGACCGGCACAGTGGGCTCGGTGATGTCTGCGTGGGCGAGCGCGTCCGCCAGGGGCTGGCGGGCATCGGCGACGAGCGGGCTGTGGAAGGCGGCCGAAACCGGGATGGGCATGCCGGAGAACCCAGCGTCATCCAGAGCTTTGAGGGCCAGCGACACGCCGTGGCGCGTGCCCGAGATGATGGCTTGGGTCGGGTGGTTCCGGTTGGCGAGCACCACGTCCTTGAGGGTGTCGACGATCTTGGCCACGGCGTCGAGGTCGCCGCGAATGGCGGCCATCGTGCCCCGATCTTGGTCGGGCGTGGCTTTCATGGCCTCGCCGCGGACGCGAGAGAGCGTCCACAGCGTGTCTTCGTCGTAGGCGCCGCCGGCGTGCAGGGCGACGAGTTCACCATAGCTATGGCCCGCAAAGGCGCTGGCCTGAACGCCGAATCCGCGCAGCGCGCTCCACAGGCCGACTTCGACCGCACCCAACGCAGGCTGGGCCCACTCGGTCGCGGTGAGCTCGGCGACCTGCGCGGCCTTGGCATCGTCGGTGTAGACCGGAGCGGGATCGATGCGGGAAAAGAGGCTGCCTCGGCCCGCGTCCAACATGGCTCGCTCGGCCCGGTCGAGGGCTTGGCGGACCGTGGGGTGACGCAGCGCCGCCGTGCGACCCATGCCCAGGTATTGACTGCCTTGGCCGGGGAAGACAACGCCCACGTTGGCATCGTCAGGGGTGGGCTGGGCGTATCGTACGCCGGCATCTTTTCCGGGTTTGCCGGTCTTCACCAGGCGCTGGGCCGCGGCCAACGCATCGGCGAGGCTCTGCTGTGATTCGGCTTGGAAGGCGATCACTCGCGTGCCGTTGGTGAAGGCAGAGAGGGCCGCGTGGCTGGCGTGGGGGACGGAGGTCTCGTCGCTCTGGGCGGCTGCGGAGAGCGCGGTGAGAAGGTCCTCGTCGGAGTCGGCGGCGAACAAGAAGAGATGACGATTGGCGGGCAGCATGACCGTGGCGGCGCCAGGCACGTACTCCTCAACAGCGACGTGGTAGTTGGTGCCTCCGAAGCCGAAGGCGCTGACTCCGGCGCGCCGTGGCGTGGCCCCGCCATTGACCCAAGGCCGTGCCGCGGTGTTCAGGTACAGGGGGCAACCCTCGAACGCCATTTTGGGGTTCGGACGTGTGATTTTTGCCGTTGGAGGCAGGACTCGCTGATGGAGCGCCAGCACGGCCTTCATAAGCCCCGCAGCGCCCGCTGTGGCCTTGGTATGCCCGATCTGGGACTTTACGCTGCCCATGGCCACGTGCTTGCCTTGCCGGGTCGACGGCGCGAACACCTCGCGCAATCCGTTGAACTCCGCCAGGTCGCCGGCGGTGGTGCCGGTGCCGTGGGCCTCGATGAGCTCGACGGTCTCGATGTCGAAGCCCGCTTCGTCGTAGGCCCGGCGCACTGCCTTGACCTGTCCGGAGCTCGCCGGCGCATAGATGCTCTTGTTTCGGCCATCCGAGCTGGTGCCGATGCCCTTGATGACCGCGTAGATCCGGTCCCCATCGCGCTCAGCGTCTTCCAGGCGCTTCATGGCGAACATCGCCACGCCTTCGCTGATAACGATGCCGTCTGCGTCAACGTCGAAGGGACGCGCGTCGCCCTTGCGGGACAAGGCCGGCGTCTTGCTGAAGCACATGTACATGAAGATGTCGTTGAGCGTGTCGGTACCGCCGGACAATGCGATGTCGGTACGTCCGGCTTGAAGCTCCGCAATAGCGTAGTGCAATGCACCTAGGGAGCTGGCGCACGCGGCGTCGACCGTGGCGTTGGTGCCGCCCAGGTCCAGACGATTGGCGATCCGGCCCGCCGAGACATTGGCCAGCATGCCGGGGAAGGACTGCTCTTGCCAAGTGGGGAAGAAGCGGGCCACGTCTTCGAGGACCCGGTCCACGACGGCTTGGGGCACGCCTTGGCGCTGCATGGCCTTGCGCCATGTTGGTCCGTGAAGGCGGGCGGAGAGGTCGACGACCAGCTGATTGGTGCTGGTATGACCCAAGATCACGCTCGTCCGGTCGCGGTTCCAGCCGTCCCCGTCGGGGTCGAGGCCCGCATCGCGGAGGCATTCTCGCGCCACGATGAGCGCGAGGAGCTGGTCGGTGTCGATGGCTTCGAGTGCTACGGGAATGACGCCGTGCTCGATGGGGTCGAACGGCGCCTTGCCGATGAACCCGCCGCGGGTGGCCCAGGTCTTGTCGGGCGTGCTGGGGTCTTCATCGTAGAAGTCTTTCGGAGACCACGAGTGGTCTTCGGGGATGTCGGACAAGCAGTCGCGTGCGTCCACGATGTTTCGCCAGTACGCGGCCAGATCCTGTGCCTCGGGCAATAGGGCAGCCATACCAACGATAGCGACAGGGACGGGTGTGTTGGACATCTAAACCTCAGGCCTGAAGAGGCCGCGGGGGATACTGATGGGCTTCGGCACCTGGGTCGACGCCCTGCTGCAGCAGAGAGCGAGCCCGGATGAGGGCCGCGGCCCCACACAGAAGATTGGCCGCGACGGTCGCGACGGTTCGATGCTGTGGATCGGCGAGGAAGGTGCCCTCGGTCCACGCGTTGAAGGCGCCGATGGCCGGCCCGCACCACACCTGAACGTCGGCGCGACGGTCGGCCTGGCCGGCGATGGCCCAGCGGCTCGATAGGCCCAGGTACCAGCGGAAGATGAGCGCCATCTTCTTGCGCGGGTCCTTGCGGGCACGGTCGAGTTGTTCAGGATCTCGCTCCGCAAAGAACGATTCGCACTCGGCCCACACATCTTCGGCGGGACGGCGCAGGATCTTGGTCTCCAGCTCATCTCGCTCCGCATCGCTGAGCTCGTCGAGGCTGTTGTAGCGACGGTGCCACTCCCGCAGCCGGGAGCCTCGGCGCGCGAAGAGCGTGCCCCGTTGCAGGACCTGAACCTCGGCGCCCTGCTCGAACATGTCGCCGGCGGGGGCCATGCCCACATCGGCGAACCCCGCATCGGCCAGCATGGCTTTGACCATGGGGCTCGTGCCGGCCTCGACGCAGGCCTGGTTGACCGTGCCGGTGAGCACGTAGGCGGCGCCGAGTTGGAACGCCGCCGCGACGGCTGCCGGGTCACCCAGACCTCCCGCGGCGCCGATCCGCACAGGCTCGTCCAAGCGATCGGCGTAGCCGAGCTCTGCCGCGATCTGGTCGCGCTGGCGGAGCAGGAGGGGCAGGAGAACCGGCAAGGGACGGCGATCGGTGTGGCCGCCGCTATCGGCCTCGGCGGTCAGGTCATCGGCCATGGGAACGAGGGCCGCGAGCTCGGCCTGCTCGGCGGTGATCCTGCCGTCTCGTACAAGGGCTTCGAGGATCGACTCTGGAGCGGGCCGCAGGAAGTGCTTGGCGACCTCGGGGCGGCTGACCTTGGCGATCAGTCGGTTCTGGCGGACGATCGTCCCGTCTGCGCCTCGGGAGAGCCCGGCCGCCCGGTATTGAACCAGGGGCGCCGTGAGCTTCATATAGGCCGAGGCGGACACCACGCTGACGCCGCGGCGCAGGTAGAGGTCCACCGTCTCCTGCTCGGCGCGTGGATCGTTGGGGCTGTGGATGAGGTTGAACCCGTACGCTCCGGCTCCCACCTCGCGCTGGATCCGGTCGATCGCCGCCTCGATGCGCGCGGGTGGCAGGCCCGCGGACCCAAAAAAGCCCAGCATGCCGGCATGCGACATGGCGATGACCACGTCTTCGCTGCCGATCCCATTGGCCATGGCGCCGGCCACGTAGGGGGCTCGCACCCCATAGGCACGCAAGAAACTTGGATCTCCCAAGTCGGCGGGCGTGAGAGGGCCCGTCCACGCGAGCAGCTTCACGGCGTCGGTTCCAGCCGGGCGCTCCGCCGGTCCGGTGAGGACGGGGGCTCCGCCACAGATCCATGCAAGATTACCATCAACCTCGACAATGCCGATGTCTTGATGGAGCTGTTGTAGGGCGGAAAGCAGTCCGGAGCGATCCGTGCTGGGGCGCTGTTCCGCTGGTAGATACCAGCCTTTTTGGAGCGAGTGTTCCGGCATGGGTCCCGATTCTGAGGGCCTGGCTGGGGCGGTGCAGCCGAGGGGGTTCGATGACCCTTTTTCTCTCTTATGAGCCCGTTGTCAACTGGCCCATCGGCCAGTGAACCTGGCCCCGTGGCCAGTTTCGACGGCATGGGGCCGCGGGCCACGCAATGGGGTGTGGGGACCGAGGCTACGGTGCCGTAAGTTTTTTCTTAGATCGAAGGCCGCCGACGCCGCCCAAGCTGATGGTCATCGAGCCCACCACCACGGCCACGGCACCGAGCCATCCGAGCGCCGACACCGATTCGGGTTGAACCCACCCCAGCCCGAGC
>JBGCER010000647.1:0-2778 GCA_045106515.1 Myxococcota bacterium | reverse complement strand
CCGGCTTGGTGGGGGCCTTCTATTGTCAGATAGGCAACCACGGCGGGGACGTCTTTGGCGGTGGTGCCCGGCTGCTCGGCTGACATAATCAGTGAGCGTTCCATCGGCCGCTCGCTCTTGACGATCTTGCGTGGGATGGATACCTCGCCACCGCCGAAGACCTTCATGATGTAGCTCCCGCCGGCGAATAGCACGAAGCCCTGGATGGTCTTGCCGTCCTTGGTGACGACCTCGGTCGCCTCGAAGCCGTGGGCGATGTCTTTGTTAGGTTCGACCAGAGCGGTAGCGATGACTTCACGCGAGTTGCCACGTCCCCAGCCCTCGAGCGTTGGACCGAACTCGATCCCCGTGCCGCCCATCTGGTGACACATGTAACATCGTGCGACCGCAATTTTGCCGCTGGCGGGATCGCCCTTGAGCGCGAGGACGTCCGCAACGGTCAGATTGCCGAGCTCCGGCCCGTCGATTGGTGGGATGTAGTCCTTGTCAGGTTTGAGCTCGTTCGGTTTGGCATTGAGCCCCTTCATCCCGTCGGTGAATTTGCTCCATATGTGACTGCTACGGTTGTGCAGCCACCACTTCGCGAGTGGTTTCACATCGTCGGCGCCCATTTCCGCGACGTGAACCATCGCCATCGCCGCGCCTTTCGTCGGGATGTAGCTCAATGCGGTGAGCGCGTCCTTGCGCTTCTTCAATGAGAGCGCTCTGTCCGTCGCCCGGTCGCGGAAGGCGATGGAGGATGCGCGCGGGTGGAGGCGCCAGGCGATCTCGGCGAAGCGGTCGCTCCACTTGCTGCTGTCAGGATTGCCCAACGCTTTTACGAGTTTGGGATAGATCGCGTCTTCCTTTTTGGCGCATGCGCTCCCTAGCGCCTCGAGGTACCAACGGTCTTCGGTCTCGTAGCGTGTCGCGAGTTCGAGGATAATGTCCTCACATTTTGCCAAAGGCACATCGCGGAGGGCGAGCGCGACCTCGCGGCGTACGGCGGGCGAGGGGTCGGTGGCAAGTTTTTTCGCGTGCTCTAGGGTGCGGTGGCCTGCGAAGCGGAGGGCGCGGAAGCCCACGATCCGCATCTGTGGATCCGTGCTGTCAGCCAAGACTTTCTCGACCTCGGTGATACCGCTCTTGCCCAGCTGTGCGAGCAACCAGATGGCTCGGGCTTGGAGATACGAGTCGGGATCCGAGAGCAGGGACTTCACAGCCGTTACGCTTTTTTGACCACCAGCCTTCAGGCGGGAAAGCCCAATGCTGCGAACGTTGTTAGCCGGACTCTTGAGGGCCGCGATCTGCCCCTCGATCGTCGCTGGGTCGAATTTTGGAACGGTGAGGGATGCTCCTTTGGGAGCGATGCGGTAGATCGTGCCGGCCGCGTGCGGATCGCTCATCCGATGGCCGCCGACGCGGGCGTCGAACCAGTCGGCGACGTAGATGGCGCCGTCCGGACCGACGGTGACGTCGGAGGGGCGAAACCAGTTTGCCTCTTCGGCCTTCCTCTCGCCGTCCTCTGCAAACTCGTCGGCTCGCTTCGAACGAAGGAAGTCGAAGCGCTCAAGAGAAAATCCCGCACCCTGCGGTTTTGGGTGGTAGCCGAAGACGACGTTGCGCGCCGCCTCGCAGGACAGTAGCAAACCACGATTCGCCTCTCCGAGAGCTCCGTTCTCATAGAATGCGATGCCCGTGGGCGAGCCTGTTCCGTAGACGTCGCCAGCCGGGATGGTGCCGGGGTCTTCCTGCCTCCACTCGGCGATCCGCGCGGGTTGTCCTGGGCGGCGTTCGGCCTGCCACTTGCGGGCGCCGTCGTCTGAAGCGAAGCCCATGTTGCCATACTCCATCAGCCAGGTGGTGCGACAGGCGGGTGGGTCATCGTTGTCGTTTTGAAAGACGTCGCCGAAGGAGGTCACTGTCTCCTCGTAGCTGTTGCGCATGTTGTGACCGATCGGGCGTAGACCAGTGCCGTCGGGGTTCATGCGCAGCGCGACCGCACCGACGTAGACGTGGCCGTCGTCGCTCTTGAGGCCGGGCTGCCCGCCCTGATTCGGACCGGCGTCAGTGACAGAGGGAGCACCGCCTTTGTAGCTACTGCCGACGCGCAACGTCCAGCCTTCGTTGTCCTTGACGATATGGGTGCCGGCGTTGCCGGAGTTGAAATACCATTGGCCGTTGGGACCCGAGGTGACCGCGTGTAGGCTGTGGTCGTGGTCGCGACCGCCGAATCCTGTGAGGAGAACCTCGCGCTTGTCGATCTTTGGATCGAAGACTGCGTCGCGATCGACGTCGGTGTAAACGATGATCGATGGCGGCTGGGAAACGACGACCTTGTTATCGATCACGGCAACGCCGAGTGGCGCGATCAGCTCAGGTTCCTGCACGAACACGTGGCTCTTGTCGGCCTTTCCATCAGCGTCGGTGTCGGTCAACACTACTATTTTATCGCCGGCGGGGTCGTGGTCGGTGACACCCTCATTGCGGTAGAGGCGGTAGTTCACGCCTTGCGCGACCCACACCCGGCCGAGATGATCGACATCCATATTGGTGGGGTTGTTGAGCAAGGGGGAGGTCGCCCAAACGGTGACCTCCATGCCATCTGGCGCGACCAGGGAATCGGCGGGCACCAGTTTCGGGTCTTCTGCCGAAGCAGTGAAACATGGGAGGCAGACGAGGGCGGCTGCAAAAAGTGATCTAAGCATTCTTAATTGGATGAGGTTGGTGGGCTCCAAGCGCGCCCCGGGTGTGCGTGTAGGAATTCGATGGCACTCCGGCTCAGCGCGCCGCTATAGA
>JBGCER010000646.1:0-5345 GCA_045106515.1 Myxococcota bacterium | reverse complement strand
TTGGGATCTCGGGCTGCGCCGGTCCCTCTCCTTCGCTCGGGCCTTTGACGTGTCTCGACACGCCGGCAGGCCCTCGCTCGTCGAGAACCCGGCTCGCTCCGACCTCCCTGCGGTTCGTGCGGAGCGGTCATGAGGGATGGGGGCTAGCCTTCCCCATCTGCGGGTCCGGGGAGGTCGAGGCGAAAGATCACGCCCGATGGTTCGTTCGCCCGGGCCTCTACCGTGCCTCCCAGGGTCTCGGTGAGGTGGCGAACGATCGCGAGGCCGAGGCCCGTGCCGCCCACGTCTCGGGCCCGTCCCTTGTCGACCCTGTAGAAGCGCTCGAAGATTCGGTCTAGGTGCTCTGCGGGAATGCCCTGCCCCTCGTCGGCCACTTCGATCCAGACGCGGTCGTCGTCCTCGCCGGCTCTGATCTCAATGCTCGCCTGGGGTGGGACGTACTTCACGGCGTTCTCGGCCAAGTTTCCGAGTGCGTGCTCTAGAGCGCTCCGGTCTGCCCACACCTCTAGGCCGTCGGGCACATCCACCGTGATGGGGGAGCCGGTCTTGCGGAGCTCGGTGGCGGTGGCTGCTACTTGAGCCGCGACGCGGCCGACGTTGAGTAGGGCCGGGGCGGTGGGCAGCCGGCCCGACTCGATCCGGGACAGGGACAGGAGGTCGTCGACGAGGTGGGACAGGCGCAGCGCTTGGCGGTGCACCGCCTCGACGAACGTGCCGGCGAACTCCGGGTCGTTGATCGCGCCATCGACCAAGGTCTCGGCGTTGGCGGCGATGATGGCAACGGGTGTGCGCAGCTCGTGGCTGACATTGGTGACAAAGTCCGTTCGCACCCGCTCGAGTGCGCGGACCTCGGTGAGGTCGTGAATGACGATGACCGCGCCTTCTCCGCTTGGAAGGGGGGCGATCACCGCCTCTAGCTCCCGACGGGGAGGGCCTTCCCAAGGCACTTCTTTGGTCTTCGCTCGATTCTTCTTGATCGCGGATCGAGCCAACTTCGTGAGCTTGCGGCTCGCCGACAATTCGCTCAGGGACCGCCCGACGGGCTTGGCCCCAAGGAGGAGTTTGGCGGCCGGGTTTGCGAGGGTAATCACCAAGTCGCTATCGATGGCGAAGACGCCGTCCGTCACCCCTTGAAGCACCGCCTCCCGACGGTCTCGCTCACCGGCCAGGGCCTTGAGCGCCTCCTCCAGACGTAAAGACATGGCCTGTACGCCGCCTCGACCCGCTGCCGGCGCGGGAGGTGCCGGCGGGAGGTCCTCGGTAGACCCTTCATTCTCGACCGCCAGGGCGTCGGCCTGCTCCACGAGCCGTTCCAGCGTGCGTTCGACCCATCGCGACACCATCGCGGAGGTGGCGACCCCCGCGAGGACCGCCAGGCCGAGGGTGAGCAGCAAGTTGAGGCGTAGCGTCCAGATGGCGGTTTGAATCTCGGATAAAGGTGTGGCGGCTCGGATGATGTGCACGCGATTTGCGCCTGAGTCCACCCGGCGAGCCACGTAGAGCAGGTCGCTGTTTAGGGTCTGGCTGTGTCGGGTCGACACGCCCAGAGACTCTGTCGTCGACTGCCGGATCTCCGGCCGGTCCTGGTGGTTGTCCATGCTCGCGAGTTCTGGGCCATCGAGCTGGCTATCCCCGAGCACCTGTCCATCGGAGCCGATGACGGTGAGTCGCACCTGCGCGGCCTCAGCCATCGCGTCGACCTCATCGTCGATGCGGCTCCAGCCTGTGGCCTGCAGGTGCACCGCCAGGGTGCCGGTGTGCTGCTGAAGCTGGTGTTCGATCTGATCGACGAGCTGGCCGCGCAGGCGCACCTCCAGCCAGCCCCCAGCGAGCATACCCACCAGCGCGGTGAACCCCACGATGACGAAGAACAACCTGGCACGCAGGCTGAGGGTCACCGGGACTCGGACGTTGTGAGGGTGTATCCCACACCGCGCACAGTCTTGATGACGCGTCCTCCATCCCCGAGCTTAATCCGAAGTCGTTTGACGTGAGAGTCGACCGCGGCGGTCGTCACGCCCTTGTCCGAGCCCCACACTTGTCGGACCAGGTCCTCCCGGCTCACGACTCGGTCATGGGCCTGGGACAGCACGGTCATGAGTCGTGCCTCTAGGTCCGTCAGGCGGATTTCCTCGCCAGCTAGGAAGACTCGATACCCGTCTAAATCAAGCTTTAATGGGCCGAATACGCTGGGCGCATTGGCGGCCGTGGGCGTGTTGCGGCGTCCCAGAATGGCGGCGATTCGAAGCATGAGCTCACGGACGCTGAATGGCTTGGTCACGTAGTCGTCGACGCCCAGCTCGAAGCCGACCACCCGGTCGATCTCCTCGCCTCGGGCGGAAACCATGATCACCGGCACATCGGCAGTCTCCGGCGTTTGGCGGAGCTGACGGCAGACCTCGGTGCCCGGACGATCCGGGAGCATCCAGTCCAGCAGGACCAGGTCCGGGGTGACAGCGGCGGCCTCGGCCAGGGCGGTGGCGGCGTCCGCGGCCACGACCGGGGTGTAGCCCGCTTGCCGCAGGTTGTACTGCAGCACGCGGGCGAGGTCTGGCTCGTCTTCGACAATCAAGATGCGTTGACTCATGCCCAGCGTTGTACTCCGCCTTCGTGTCCCATTCGGGGCAGCCCGGTGACGCCTTGGTTCATGCGGCGGCCGGCAACGTTCACGGGCCTAGACCGGAGCCGTCACGATGGCGACCTACATGGGGCTCCACGCTGCCGTCGATGGCACCTTGAGGAGACCACGATGAGTTTTCGACTGACCGCGCTGATGATTCCTGCCTTAGCTTTTGGCTTTTCGGCCTGCGATGATGATGATGGGACTGACGTAGACACCGGGATTGATGACTTGGCCTTGCCGTCGGGCGTCACCTGTGCCGGCGAGGTGTGCACCCTGGCCGGAACCCTCAGCGAGGACTTCACCCTGGACGCCGCCACCACGTGGCTCGTGTCGGGCGCCTTCTTTGTCGGTGATGACGACGGCGCCTGTCCTACCCTCACCATCGAGGCGGGCACGTCGGTATATGGCCTAACGGGCCAGCGTTCGTTCATTGCGGTTCAGCGATGCGCGAGCATCGAAGCCAATGGAACCAAGGATGCCCCAATCCTACTGACGTCGGATGGGGTCTCTCGCGATGTGGGTGACTGGGGCGGCTTGGTCATCAACGGCAAGGGAAAGAACAACCTGTGCACCGACCCGAACGATTGCAACATTGAAGGTGAGGGAAATTCTGGCTTCTATGGGGGTAATGATGATGCAGATAGCAGCGGCACCCTCAACTATGTGGTGGTGACCCACGCTGGCGACAACGTCACGGCGGAAGACCAGCTCAACGGCATCGCCTTCCAGGCGGTCGGGAGCGGCACAGAGGTGGACTACATCCAGGTCCATCGGAACCAGGACGATGGCATCGAGTTCTTCGGCGGGGCGGTCAACGTCAAACACGTCGTGTTGACCGGCATCCACGACGACAGCATCGACTGGACCGGCGGCTGGCGTGGCAAGCTCCAGCACGCTGTGGTTCACCAGTGGGACGACGGCGGGGACCGGGGCATCGAGGCGGACAATAATAGCGACGCGATGAATGCGACGCCGCGGTCCAAGCCCATCATCAGCCACGTGACGCTCATCGGCTCTAAGAACGCTCCAGAGGCCAGTGATGGCATGAAGCTGCGCGTCGGCACCGGCGTCAACATGCACAGCATGTTGGTGGTCAACTTCGCCGATGATTGTATCGACGTCGATGACGCGGCGACGTTTTCCAATGGTCTGAACACCGATGGTAGTCTCAACGGCGAGTTCCAGATTTGGAACAGCCTTATCGCCGACTGCAAGAACGAGTTTGGTGGGCAGAAGGAGGGTGAGCCACTGGCGACCGAAGACTGGTATTCGACCTTGTCCGTGGGCAATGAGATCGGAACTGGCTCCGCGACGGACTATGTGGGCTCCATCGACCTGAGCAGCCCCGACTGGGCCTCCAAGGGCGACGCCACCTCGGGCGGTGGGGCGCCCTCGGAGAGCTGGTTCGATGCCGGTGCACATCGGGGTGGCGTGGCGCCAGGCAGCGACTGGACAGCGGGCTGGATCGTCCTCGACGAGACCTGATCGTCGACGTTCCAAAGGTCGGAACACCCTGGGCTAGCCAATAAGTCCAGGGCGTTTCTTGTTTTTGGGATGGCCAGTTTCAGACACCTCGCCGTCACAAAGCTGCTCCCGAGCAGTCTGCATTTGTGACCGCAGGGGTCCAGGGCTGCCCGCTTGGCTCGGTACATAGGCGTCGAGACGCACCCCATGGAGGGTCGATGACCCCACGCTGGTTCCCCATTTTGCTGTTGGCGCTCGTCGCCAACACCGCCGCCGCGGACGAGACGGACCAAGCCCGCAGGCTCGCCGAGCTTCGGGCGGACGTCGAAGCGCTCGCGTCGGAGATCCAGGCTGTCAAAGACGACACCCGCGGCGAACTCCGGAGTCTTGAGCTCCAGAAGAGTGACCTAGAAGCCCGGATTCGCGCTGAAGAGGTTCGGCTCAAGGAGCTGCAGCGCCTGATGGAGCGGCACAAAGAAGCGCTCACGGGGGAGCAGGTTGCTGGAGAGGTGCTCAAGCCGGTGCTGCTCAGCGCTCTCGAAGAGCTTCGGGTGAGCGTAAACGGAAGCTTGCCCTATAGAATTGAAGAGCGACTGGCTGATATCGATAAGCTCACAGGTCAGCTCAGCGACGGGAGTCTCACTCCGCAACGCGGCAGTACACGGGTGTGGCAGCTCCTCGAAGATGAGCTTCGGCTGACCCGCGAGAACATCATGGATCGCCAAGTCCTCACGGTCGAAGGCGATGAAGTACTCGTGGACGTGGCGCGGATCGGCATGGTGATGATGTACTTCCGAACCTCCGACGCTCGGGTTGGGGTGCTGCGAGGCGCGTCGGGTGGGTGGACGACTGAGCTGCTGTCGGGAACGGACGCGGCCCAGGTGGAGAGCCTCTTCGGTGCCCTCGAGAAACAAGTGCGGGTCGGCTACTTTGACCTGCCCAATGCTCTGCCGTCGGGGTCGTGATGCGCGCTCTACTCGTGTTCTTCATGGTCACCTTGTGCGCGCTGCCACTCGTGGCACCGGTCACCGCCCAGGCCCAAGACCAGACCCTCGACGCCGCCTACCAAAAGGAGTTCGCCTACCTCCTCGCCGAGAAGCAGGCATTGCAAGAGCGCCTTGGCGAAGAGAAGGTTCGGGGTGAGCGCGCGATCTCCACCGCTCGATCTGAGCTGGACACGCTGCAGGGGCGGCTTGTACGGATGCAGACCGAAGCCGAGGCAGCCGAGACTCAGCTGTCGGGTGTGGAACGCGCCGCT
>JBGCER010000645.1:0-10347 GCA_045106515.1 Myxococcota bacterium | reverse complement strand
AATTAGTAGGTCAAACGCCTTCTTTTGAACCCAGTCTAGGGCGACCTCGCCATTGCGGGCCGCCGTGACCTCGTGCCCTTCGCCCTCAAGAATGCGGGTGAGCAAAACGCGCAGGTCCTCTTCATCGTCCACCACAAGGATCTGGGCCATTGGCGCTCCTACGCGGCAGGTATTCGGAGGGTGAAGCAGGCTCCACCCTCTTCGAGGTTCTGGGCCTGTAGCGTACCTCCGTGTTCTTCGACGAGGCGTCGGGCGACAGCCAATCCGAGCCCCGTGCCGTGGACGCGGGTGGTGACGAAGGGTTCGAGGATCCGGTCTAGCACCTCGGGGTCGATGCCATCGCCACGGTCTCGAACGGCGATCTCCAGGAGGGGGCCGCTCGCCGCCACCGACAGGTGCACCGGTTGCCCCTCGGGTGAGGCTTGGATTGCGTTGCGCAGCACATTGTCGAGGACGCGTCCGATGGCCCGCGGATCCAGAGTCCACCTCTCGGGGGCGTCATCGGCGTCCAAGGTGATGCGGTCCGGGTCGACCCGGTGGATCGCGTCGTGGGCGACCTCCACAGGATCGACGTCCTGAACGGATACGGTTCCGCTGCCCGCGAAGTCCAAGAGGTGGTTGACCAGGGCCTCAAGGCGCTCGGCCGCGTTCACCACTCGGTCGGCCGACGGCTGAGAGGGCTGTCCGCGGACCTCCTCTTGCACCAACTGCGCATGACCCTTGAGTGAAGCCAGGGGGTTGCGGATCTCGTGGGCCATCACCGCCGACAGCTCCCCAAGGTGGGCGAGGTGCTGCTGTTCGAGGGCTGCGCGCTCGGCACGTTGTCGACGATTATCGAGAATGAACAGGCCGATGGCCAAGCCGAGCAGTCCGATTCCGCCGGCGAGGCCAATCCCCAAATCGACGCCACCTGCCGAGACGATGGCGTTGGCTTCTGGAGCTTCAAACTCCAAATGCAGTTCGGAAGGCGCTCCGGGAGGGCGGCTGGGCTCGCCCCTCGGCGGTCCGTCGGGTCCGCCCCATCGCGGTCGGCCTGCGTCGATCACCACCAGGTTGCCCACAAAGCGCGGGAGCCCGCCGCGGGGGCCTCGGCCCGATGCGACCGCCTCCCCGTCGTGGGGGCGTGACGGGTCTGGCAGATGTCCGACCCCGATGTACCGCAGTCGCGGCTCTTGTCGCCTCAGTTCCGCGAGGGCGTGATTGGGATCGGTGCCGTCTCGATTGGAGCGGCGAAGGGCTTCGTGGCCTAGGTGCACCAGTCGGTCTCCCTCCACAATCGCCACAGCGGCCGCCGCCCGTCGAGCGCCGGTGAACCGGACGATCGACGAGCCGATGACCAGCGCCGACAGCAGCGCGGCGACGGCGAGGACGCCCATGCGGGCCAGGGAGCGAGCTTCGAACATGGACTACCTTATCGCCGGGGCGGCGGGCCTCGGCGGGGCGGAGGCTTGGGCATCAAGGCTTCGAGCTGGGTCTGCTGCTCGGGCGTGAGCAGCTCCATCACCTCTTGCATCACCTGCTCGTGGCGCTCTCGGACCGCGTCGTGTGAGGCCCGCGCTTGCTCGTGAAGCGCCTCCATGTCCGGCCGTGCGTCGTCGGCGATCTCTTTGGCCTGGGCGATGGTCTGAGCGTCGATCCCCAGCTCTGCGGCGTGGGCCTGCAAGATCTCATGAGGCGGCGGCGGCGGGCCGGGCCGGTGGTGGGGCGGCTGGGCTTGGGCCAGCGCCGGCGTGAGCAGCATGAGTAGTGCGAAGGCGCGCATGTTCCCTCCTAGGGTTGCGGTGCCCCGGAGCAATGCGAACCCCGTGCCAGAACGCGCAATGACGTCTAGGCGGGGATCGGCGTCCCTCCTCGTCGCCCCAAGCTGCGGATCCCCGCAGGCGGGTGCTGCGGAATCCGCAGGTTCGCTAGCCGTGCAGCTTGTCGACGAGGGCGATGTACTCGGTCATCGCGTCGTCCGCCGACTTGCCCTTGAATGCGCTCCACGCGTCGAACTTGGCCCGGCCCTTCAGATCGAATACGCCCGGGCGTTTGCCGCTGGCATCGCCGACAGAAGCTTGCTTGAAAAGCCCGTAAAGCGAGAGCAGGTCCTCGTTGGAGGGTCGGCTGGAGATGGTCTTCGAACGCGCTACGGCGCTCTGGAAGTCGTCGCTGAGTGCCATGGGGGCTCCTTTTTGGCGATGGATGGCTACGGTAGCGCAGGGGGGGCGTCTGTGGGTTGGGCATCGTCGGCCGATGGGTCTGCGCAGCAACGGAACCCGGAGCGTGAGTTGGCATAGCCGGCTCCATAGGTGTCGTTTCGACGATAACAGCGCGCCTTGTCAGACTTGGTGTCGAAGGCGCCTCCGAGCAGCACGGCTTCTTCGGAGGTGCGGCCGACCCACTCTTCAACGTTGCCCACTTGGTCGTAGACCTTGTCGCTGCCGGCGCAGCCCGGCATCTCTCCGGTGTAGACCGGGCGGTCCGTCTTGGGGTTGCGGGCCGACCAACAGCGTCCGGGTTGATGGAAGTCGCTGTACGGGTAGGCCGTCCCCTCGATTTGGTCGTCTGCGAAAGCCTTGTCGCCGTTGTCATCGACGGCATTCGCACCCTGGCAAACCGAGAGCCACTCTTGCTCGGAACACATGCGCTTGCCCGCCGCTTCACACGCATCATTGGCCGCGAACCAGGACATGCGCGTGGCTGGAATCTGATGCGTGCCCGAGGTCGCCACGCCATTGTCCAAGGCGCTCTCGAAGGTGTCAATGCGGAAGGTGTGGTCGCCATAGGTGACGGTTCGCATGGCCGGTGCGTCGGCGGGAATGGGGGTAGCCGGAATCGCTTTATCCAGCTTCATATTGGCTTGTCTGGCCTTCGCTTCGCTCGCGCTCAGGCCGAGTTCCCGCTCGATCGCTTGGGCGAGTTTCTGCACGGATGCGCCGGAGCGGTAGAGCTGGCCATTGATGTAAATACGCGGAGTTCCATGGATATCAATGGCCTTGCCATCATTGCCATCTTGGGTGAGCCGGCTCTTCGCGGCGTCGCTCGTCACACAGGTGCGCCAGGTGTTGACGTTGAGACCCAGCGATTCGGCGTTGGCGGTGAGGGAGTTGGGCTTGAGCGCGTGCTGATTCTTGAAGCTCACATCGTGGAAGGCCCAGAACTTGCCCTGATCTTGGGCGCAGATGGCGCCGAGGGCGGCGTTGCAGGCATTGGCGTGCTTGCGGTTGTTGACGCCGGGATTGCATCGGGGATCGAGGGGGAAGTGCTTAAACACGAACAGCACCCGGTCGCCATAGGCGCGGTAGAGCTGGTCGAGTTCGACGGACGCCCGCTTGCAGTAGCCGCACTCCAGGTCCGCGAATTCCACCAGCGTCACGGTGGCTTCTGGGTTGCCCTTCCACGCATCGGTGGCGCGGATGCTCAAGGTCGCCGTGTTGCCGTCTTCGGTTTTGACCTGCATCTCGCGAGGTTTGAGCTCCCCTTTGGGGTCGACGCGATCCTTCGGGTTTTCGGGCACGTCGATGGTGGTGATGGCGAGCGCATCGGTCGAAGGTGCGTCGCCGAGCAGCGTGGCCCGGTACATCTGCTGCACGCCGATCGAGATGGCCGTGGCTGCCACGAAGACGCCGGCCACGAGGCCTAGGCTCATCGGCCGCGGCATCTTCGGCCAGGAGGCTCCGCCGAGCGGCAGCGCGCAGGCCACCGAGAGAATGAGGACCGCGGCGTTGATCCCGTACAGCCGCATGCACCACAGGCAAATATACTTGAGTTCGACTACAGAGATGTAGTAGAGAAACGCCGAGAATAAGCAGGTTCCCACACCGCCCAAAACCAGCAGCCATAGGCTGTTCCGGCGGCCCATCATGACTCGGACGGCCGCCCAAATCAGGGCTAGATACGTAGGAATTGCCCATGTGAAGGTGGGTACGCCAAACACCTCGGACCAGGCAGAGGTGTTGACGATGTCGCACGAGACGCCTTCGGTGGCTTCGCAGCCCGCGATCGCGAACTGATCTTGGGGGCCTCCGTACATGTACACTTCGTGGTGCATCGTCATGTAGATGCTGATGCCGATGCCGAAGAGCATCGAGCCGATGACGACGGCCATGGCGAGCAAGCGCCAGAATGGGGGGCGAGCTTGGGTCATTGAGACAGGCCCTCCAGCGCGGTGGTGAGCTCTACGAAGCCCTTGGCATCGCTATACCCGGCCTTTCTCCATTTGATCGTGCCCTTGGCGTCGATCAGGAACGAGGTGGGCATGCTCACGACGTCGAGTTGGCCGAGCAAGACCGACTCGCTATCCCAGACAATAGGAAGGTCGAAGGGGGTTTTAGCCATAAAGCCCTCGGCAGCACGGCGCTGCCGATCGACATTGACCGCCACGATGTGCACATCGGTGCGTGTCTTCGCATATTTGGCGAGAGCGGGGAGTTCTCGGCGGCATGGACCGCACCAGGACGCCCAGAAGGCCATGACGACGGGGGTGCCGCGGTGCTCTTCAAGGTCGAACTCGCCCCCGTCCAGGGTCGGGAGTTGGACTCGTGGCGCTGTGGTGCCGACGACTTGCACGGCATCTTCCGGGATCATCTCGGGTGCAGCGCTAGCGGTGGACGCGAGCAACGTGAGCAACATAGGGGTGATCATGGATCCTCCGAGGGAGCAGTTCTACCGTCGGCGTCGCAGGCACACCAGGGCTAGCCATGCCCAAGGGCCGAATGCGGCCCAAGACGCCGGACTTGCCTGACAGCCACACCCTTTGGCAGGCGGGGGTTCGTCGGGGGTGAGCGCGGCCAAGATGTTGGCAGGGGAGACTTCGCCAAATCCGTAGGTCGTGTGGTGTCCAGATGCGTCATGCGTGACCAGAGGTGACGGAATCGCCGTGTCAACCAGCAGGTTCCGTAGGTCCTCTGCCGACAAGGACGGGTCCACAGACAGCGCCCACCCGGCGAGCCCGGCCACCACGGGGGCGGCGGCCGAGGTTCCGCCGAAGGTCTCCAGCGTGCCTCCGCCCGCCGCCAGGCTGACCGTGGCGGAGGGTGCGGCCACATCGACGGAGGCTCCCTTGTTGGTGTAGGCCGTCGGCAGGCCGTAGCGGTCTGTTGCGGTGACACAGAGCACGTCGTCGAGGGCTTGCAGCTCATCGTCGCCGATGCTGCGGTCGTCGTTGCCCGCAGCGAAGATCACCAACGACCCAAGGCCACCTCGCGTTTCGGTGGCGGCGCGGTGGATGACGTCGGCCAACGGGGTGGGCACGGGGATGGCGTCGACGTAGCCCCACGAGTTGTTGATCACCGCGGCGTCGGCGGCGATCGCATGTTCAAACGCCGCGATATCGCGACCGAGGGTCCCACCCCCCTCGCCGAGCAGCTTAATCGGGATCAGCGTGCACTCCGGGCAAATCCCGACCAAGTCCACGCCATTATTGGCCCGCGCTGCAATGATCCCCGAGACCGCCGTGCCGTGATCGTCGCAGATTCCCGACCCCCCATTGCAGAACTCGCCGGGGTTGGGCCGGGGATCGTCGTCGTCGCCGAAGGTGACTTTGGGGGCGGCCCACCCCCCGGCCAAGTCGGGGTGGTCGAGGTCGATGGCGCTGTCGATCACCGCGATGCGAACGTCGGGATCGCCCAAGCTGACGTCGTACAGAGCGGGCATCTCCAAAAAGTCCAGGTACCACTGGCCGCCATAGCCCGGGTCGTCGAAGGCGGTGGCCTGTCGAGGCAACCAGAGGTCGGGCAGGGCGGTGCGCACGCCCGGCTGGGATTGAAGGGCTGCGGCCTCTTCGACGGCGTGGGCCACGGAGGCCGAGCGGACACGCCAGGAGCGTCCACCCGGACCCAGAGGCTCTGCACCCGCGGGGATTTGGGCCCCCTCGTCCACGGTGAAGATCACGCTTGGCAGTGCGATAACTTGAGTTCCATCCGTGAAGTTCAGCCACTGCCCATCGGGGACCTGGGCCGCCATTCGGCCGACTCGCGGTGGGTTCTCGACGTCGATCATCAGCGCTGTCGAGGGACTTGGATCGACCTGTACCTCCGCCGCCTCCGCGAAGATCGGATAAGAAGCCGCCACCACAATCCAGCGTCCGAGGCTGATGCGCCCACGCATGAGGTCTCCACTGTGCGGCTCACTGTCTATCGAGGCCCGCCAATGCGCAACCATCTATCCGCAGTTCTGCCCGCCTGGCTCACGCCCGTCTTCGCCTTGGCCATCACCGCGTCCCTCGCTGGGTGTCCCGGTGGCGATACGGACTCGGACACCGATACGGACGGTGTGAGCACCGAAGTCTGCACCGACCCCACCCCCGTCGAGTGCCTCGACGAGATGATCCTCAAGCTCGGCCTGCAAGACGACAAGGTCAGCACCGGCGAGGTCGTCACCACCACCGAGGGCGACAGCTTCGTCACCACCATCGACGCCACTGCGGGGGGCTTTGGGCAGAGCCAAAACTTCCCGTGGACGTACATTCGCTTTACGGCCACCGGCGCTGAGCGCGTCGACATCGACGATGAAGCGGCGCTGGAGTCGATGGATTGGCACCTGGCTGCCAAGCGGTTCATCGTGCGTCTCAACGGGGGCTCCTCGGGCCCATCTTGTGTGGGTGCGGCGCCGTTTCTTGAGAAATCCTACGACGAGCTCACGTCGGTGCCCGCAGGCCTGCGATTCTCCCAAGACGACTACTTCACGGGGGACTGCACCATTGTCAACGATAGCTCTGGGCTTCCGGACAGCCCCCAGGTGGCCCTGGCGGCGTGGTGGGAGTACCCGGGATGCGTGAAAACGACGGGTGTACCCTTCTTAGTGCAGCTTGATGATGGCTCGGTGATCCGCTTGGCAGTCGAGCAGTACTACGCTCAAGGACAAGAGACGTGCAACACCGCTGAAACGCCTGGAACCGGCGGGGCCAACCTGAAGGTTCGCTGGAGCGTGGTCGAGTGATCGTCTGGCTCGCCCTGATGGTCCCGTCCGCGTCGGCGGTGCGGCCGACCGAAGGCGGTCTCTTTGCGTACGATGGCGCTGATGTGATCGTGTTCTACGACGATCCCGGCGGACGCGTTCGGGTGCATTACGCCATCGAGGGGCCCTCGACCGCAGTGCTGACCGATGAGGATGGCGATGGGGTTCCGGATTTTGTGGCGGGCGTGGGGCGGCATGTAGACGCCGCGTGGTCCCGTTTCGAGGACGTGGGCTTTCGAGGCCCGGTTCTAGAAGCCGATCTGGGGCTGGGCGCACTCGGCGGTAGCGATGCATTCGACGTGTACCTGCTGGACTTTGGCGGGAACGCCGACGGCGCTTTTCGCGTGGACGGCTGCAGCGGAGGGGTGTGCGCGGGCCACCTCACCATCGAGAATGATTTCAAGGGCTACGGCTACAGCTCCTTGGATGAGGCGACGGTGACGCTCGCCAGTCACGAGCTGTTTCACGGTGTTCAAGCAGCCTATACGAGTGAACTTGATGTTTGGATTTCCGAGGGGTCGGCGGTGTGGGCTCAGCGCCTCTACGACGCCGAGAATCGGGACTTTCTTCGGTATGCCATGGCCTACCTTGCGGACACGGGCCGTTCTCTGGACAAGCCGCCAGCAGGCCCCGTGCCGACCTTCGCCTATGCGACGGGGCTGTGGTTCGACTTCCTGACCTTGCGGCACGACGATCGGTTGATGGTCGAGCTGATGGAGTCGCTCGGCGATGACTCCGAGGCTCCCTTGGACAATATCGGCACCGTTCTCGTCGACCGCGGCGATGACTGGGCGCCGGCGTTCACAGAATTTACTGGGTGGAACCTGGCGACTGGGCTCAAGTCCGGCGGACTGGCCGAGGGGGGCTACCCGTACGCTGGGCAGCTGACCGCGGGGGTGCGTCCCGAGGGATTTGCGGCGGTCTACGAAGATGATCCGCGGATCTTTCCCCTTGCGGCCGTCTATGTAGCGCTCGACCATCCGGGCGGTGAGCTGTGGGCGGGCACCGGGGTGTGTGACGCCGAGCGCTATGCCCAGGTCGCGGTTCACCCCGAAGTGGATGGCGTGGTTGGTGATGCGATCGACACGATCGACGGCGTCGGGCGCGTTGTGACGGGCGGCGCCGTGGACGCCGGTCGCTACTATTTGGTCATCTCGCAGCCTGAGCCTGGCGGATCGTCGATCAAAGAGCGGATCTGCGCAGGACCGATCGACGCGCTTTCCTCTGCATGTGACCTCGATTGCGCGCCTGACACCGATGATTCAGACACAGATGGCCCGATGGAAGGCGGTTGTGGCGGCTGCACCAACGTCAGTCAAAGTCCCGCTGGCCCCGTTGCACTGGGGATCTTTGGGCTGATGTTGTGGGCCCGACGCAGACGTGCCCAAAGGCTTCACTAGACGATCCGTTGACTTCCAAGTAGCCTCCATGCCCATGACTCGTGTGTCCTCCGGAGGTCCTATGCGACGCATCACTCTTCCTGTGCTTCTTGCCCTTGGCTCCTTTGCTGCCGTGGCCTGCGGCGAAGCCGACAATGATGGTGACGGCGTTGTCGCCTCCCTCGACTGCGATGACAACAACGCCGCCGCGGCTCCGGGTGCCGATGAAATTTGCGATGGCATCGACAACAACTGCGACGGCTTCACCGATGAGGCCGAGAACGTTGTAGGCGCCCCGACATGGTACTTGGACCGCGACGTCGATGGCGTAGGCGACGACAAAGTTACCGAGCAGCGTTGTACCGCTCAAGGTGGCGGATGGGCCGCGACGGGCGGTGACTGCGATGACACCGATCCGGCGGTGGCACCCGGCAAGCAGGAAGTCTGCAATGGCAAGGACGACGACTGCGACGGCGTGGAAGATGAGCCCGAAGAGGCCACCGGCACCCAGCTCTGGTACCAAGACTACGACTTCGATTCGTTCGGCGATCCCGATGGCGGCGAGATGCTCTGCCCCCAGCAGGTGCCCAAGCTGTGGGTCCGTAATGGCGACGACTGCGATGACCTCGACCCCAACCAATACCCGGGTGCCGACGAATACTGTAACGATGAAGATGACGACTGCGACAAGGATGTCGACGAGCTCACAGATGTGCTCGACGGCTTCGATAGCTGGGTCGACCTAGACGAAGACGGCTACGGCGACCCCTCTACCACCACCTTCGTGTGCGAGTTGGCCGAGGGTTGGGTGGATCGCGCGGGCGACTGCAACGACGCCGATGACGTGGTCGCGCTCGGCTGTGGCTGCACGACCCAAGAGCTGGGCGACCTCTTCGTTCCCGCCGGCCGCACGGTCAAGATCGCGGTCGACGGTTCCCCGCTCCATTACGGCAATATCGTTGTGGAAGAGGGCGCGACCCTGCGTATCGACGGGTTTGAGCCGGCGTACCTCTTCGCGACCAAGGTCGACATTCGCGGCACCCTCGACGTGTCCGGTGATGAAGCGGTGGCTGGACCCGGCGGCGGTAAGGGCGGCGGCTCTGCGGACCGGTGCACCTATGCGGTTGGCAAAGACGGCGGCGGCGGATTCTTGGGCATGACCGCAGGCGGCAAGGGCGGCACCATCAATGGCGGCGGTGGCGGCGGTGGCGCGAGTGCGGACGGTGGTTCGCCCGGCGTGACGTTGACCTCCTACGTGGGCGGTGCGGCAGGCTCGCGCTTCAGCGACGAGGCCATGGCCGTGTTTAGCGGGGGTGGCGGCGGCGGCGGCGGCGCGGGACAAGGCGCGGCCGGTGGCGGCGGCGGCGGCGCACTCAAGATCGTAGCCGGCGAGATTCTCATCTCCGGTACCGTCGATGCGCGCGGCGCCGACGGCGGCGACTACACCAGCACCTCTTGCTACTACGGCGCCGATGGCGGCGGTGGTGGCGCGGGCGGCATGGTCTTCCTGCACGGCGATCGCCTCGACTTCACCGGCTCGATCCTCATCGACGGTGGCTCCGGCGGCACGGGCTACAAATCGACCTACTACTACTACGGTGGCGGTGCGGGCGGTGCGGGTTCCATCGGCCGGGCCCGGATCTCGGGCGCGGAGGTGACCAATACGGGCAAGATCTCCGACAAGGCCTACGAGGACAGCTCGGATCCGAGCTGCGACTCACCCTTCTCGGTTGAAGAGGAGTAGTCGATGCGGCTCCGTTCGGTTTTCCTCCCGCTGGTTCTCGCGCTCGCTGCGTGTGGACCCACCGACAATGACAAGGACGCTGTGCCGGTCGGTAAGGACTGCGATGACGCAGATCCCCTGGTCTACCAGGGCGCTCCTGAGCTTTGCGATGGCAAGGACAACAACTGCAATGGAGAGATCGACGAGGATCCAGCGAACGGTCCTGTGTGGTATTTCGACCGAGATGATGACGGATTCGGTGACGAGTTCCGCTACATCTACTCGTGTCAGCCCAAGGCCGCTGGG
>JBGCER010000644.1:0-4884 GCA_045106515.1 Myxococcota bacterium | reverse complement strand
AGGTTGAGGCCGGTGCCGCCCGCCTTGAGCGAGAGCAGGAAGATCGGCGGGCCCTCATCGGACTGGAAGGCGTCGATGACCTTCTGGCGGTCGCGGGTGGAGCCGTCGAGGCGCACCCACTCCAGACCCAACTTGCGGAGTCGTGGCTCCACCCGGTCCAGCAGGCCCGTCCACTGGCTGAAGATCAGCAGCTTATGGTCGTCGAGCACGGTCTCGACCAGCAGATCTTCCAACCGGTCGAGCTTGCACGAGGGCGCGTCTTGACCGGCGTCTCCGGGCAGGAGATCGGGATCGCAGCACGCTTGGCGCATGCGGAGCAACGCTTCGAGCACCTGCAGGGTCGAACGACCCAAGCCCCGCTCGGTGATGGCGCGCTGCACATCCGCCCGCGCCGCCATGCGCACGGCGTCGTACACCTTGCGTTGTGCCGGGCTCATCTCGCAGCGGATCACCATCTCGGTGAGTGTTGGAAGCTCGGGAGCCACCTGTGCTTTGAGTCGGCGCAGCACGTAAGGCCGCACCCGGCGGTGCAGATCGGTGCGGGCCCGAGCGCTGTTGGCCTCGATGGGTCGAACAAAGCGCTCACGGAAGGACTCCAAGCTGCCCAGCAAGCCGGGGATCAGGAATCGCAACAAGCTCCACAGCTCTGCGAGGCGGTTCTCGACCGGCGTACCGGTGAGCGCCAGACGATGCTTCGAGTCCAAGGCCGTGGCCGCTCGGGCCGTCTGTGACGATGGGTTCTTGATGGCCTGGGCCTCATCCAACACCGCGTACATCCAGTTGCGACCCCGGAGCAAGTCCAAGTCCAATCGAAGCAACGCGTAGGAAGTCAGCGTCAAATCAGAGTCGTCAAGCTTGCGATCCGCGCCATGGTAGACGTTGACCGTCAGGTGAGGCACGAACCGAGCGGCCTCTCGCTGCCAGTTGCGAAGCACCGACGTGGGCGCCACAACCAGGCTCTGCCCGCCGGCATGCGCCAAGGCCACCAGGGCCTGAATCGTCTTACCAAGGCCCATATCGTCGGCAAGAATGCCGTGAATGTCCATCTGGCGAAGGAAGGTGAGCCAGCGGAAACCCGCCACCTGGTAGGGGCGAAGATCTCCCGTGAACTCCGCTGGAATGCCCACTTCTGGCAAATCTTCCGCGCCGTCCACGAAGTCGCGGAGGCGGGTCAGATCGGGCGGAACGTCGTGATCATTGCCTTCGAGCAGCTCCACCAGTGCCGCGGTGGCGTTGCGGTCTACACGGCCTCGGCCGTCGCGGGCTTCGAGGAGCTCACGCAGGACCACGCCATGCTCTTTGAGCCAGTCGGCAGGCAGCGGGGCGAACCCGCCTTCGAAGAGCGGAACGAGCCCGCGGCCCGCCCGCCATGCCTCCAACACCGCCCACGGATCGGCCTGTCCCTGCTCTCCGGAGAACTGCACATCGAGTTCCCAGGAAGCGCGGCCCCCATCGTCGTGGCGCACCACGTCGAGCTGGGCGCGCACGGGAGCGTCCAAGACCTTGAACCGGTCATGACTCACCCGGCCGTGGACCGGACCATCGTGTCGAGGCAGGCTATTTGTCAGGAAGTGCGCGGCATGTTCGGGAGGCAGCACCCGCTTGATTCCGACGGTCACCTCGGGGTGCCGGGACTGGAACTGGCGAATGGCCATGCGCTCTTTGCCCATGTCTCGGGCGGGCACGACATCGGCGAGCGACTTGAGAATGCCCTCTTCGACCCGGGCCACCGGGGGATCGCCGTACTCGACCTGGGCCACCACCTGAAGGCCCAGCGGCACCTCGGCCATGGACACGGCGACGCGGGGCTCGAGCTGATCGCCCTCTGGCAGGCGGTTGGTCTCGACGACGACGGGGATCTGCAGACGCAGTCGAGGCAGGACCTCGTTGACGAGCAGGCTCATTTGCTCCGCCGCATAGGTCATGCCGCGCGTGAGCTCCTTGCGCTGGGCCGCGGACAAGTCACCGTGGGAGGTGGGGTGCAGGGTCTTGCCCACCTTCGCGGCGCCGCGGTACAGCTTGTCGATGGCGCTGGGGCGGTACAAACCGAGCTTGAACCCGCCTTCATCGTCCGTGACGCGGACCTCGAAGAGCACGTCTTGGGGCGAGAGTCGGATCGCCTTGCCGTCCAGCGTCGCCTTGGCCTTGCCTTCCAAGAACCGGAGCAGCCGGCGCATGGTCTCGCCCGGCAGTCGCCCGCCCGGATGCATGGCCAGCAGTGTTTCGACCTGGGCATCGCCCCGATCGACCACCAAGTCATTGTCAGCGAGGGTGCCTTTGAGCAGCTCGACGCGGCCGTCGGGCCACACCACATTGCGCTCTAGGAACAGATCTGCGCCCTTGCTTGTGAGGGCGTATTGCAGCTTGACCTTATACTTGCTGCTGCTCTCGGGCAGGTCGCCCCCGCCTTTGACCATGGACTGGTTCACGGCGATGATGGCGGCGCACACCGGGACAGACCAACCGGCTTTGGTCTGCTGTTCGATGTCGCACTCATATTCCATATCGTCCGGCCAAAGCCAGACATCGAAGGGCAACGCCTTCCCGCGCAACTTGACCCGAAGCTGGATCTCATTGCCGTCATTGGAGACGCCCTGGACCGCGCCATCGCGCGCCAGTTCTACCGCCTCCGACCACATACGAGCCGGCACGCTTCGCCGCGCTCGGTGCAGCAGGACCTCGATGGACATGCCGACTCCTCCCGGCAAGCGTTAGCACGGTCAGGCCACTGCACAAGCGCCTGGAGTCCACGTGGACCTGCCTGCACCCGGACCCATTCCGCTCCCTATGCTCATCGACCGGCCTGCACCGATGATCGAGGCCTTTTCTGCGAATCCACCCGATCGGCAGGTGAACTGGGTTCGAAGCCTCGGAGTGTGGCAACTCCGCCGCCTGTGGCGGTTGTCCGTGGACTACCCGCAGCCGCTGTCCATCGATGAGTTCGCCGCCGCCGATGGGTCAGTGACCCGCTGCCGCGGCAAGAACCACCTCCCCATTTTTTCTTGGTTCGAGAAGCGTTTTGCACGAATCGGCGATGAAATTGTCGGCTACAATGAGACAGGCTGGGAAAAGACATTCGTCGGACCCGGCCACTTCATTTTGCGGTCCAGCGAAGACGACCCGCACGAAGTCATAGTGGATTACCGGACCCCACCAGTGTCGAGCCATCCAGAATTTCCCGATCTGAAGGCGAGCGGATTCCTGGCCGGCCTGGTCTACGGCGGCCTGGTGGACCGCGTGCGCCGCGTGGGCGACCGCCTGCTCATCGGGCGATCCGCGGCGTCGGGCTTTAGCCTTCAGTCCGGGGCCTTTTTTGCCCTGCACCTACCCAGCGCAGGGGCATCCGAGGATCCGCAGGTCTGACCTACGAGGCCGCGCTTTCCGCGATGGCCGTGGCGAGCTCGCCGTTCTCGAACATCTCGACCATGATGTCGGACCCGCCCAAGAACTCGCCGCCCACGTAGAGCTGCGGGATGGTGGGCCAGCTGGCGTAGTCCTTGATTCCCTGGCGCACTTCTGGGTCTTCGAGCACATTGAACGCCGAGAACTCGGCGCCAAGGTGGTTGAGGATGGTGACGGCGCGCATGGAGAAGCCACACTGTGGGAAGTCAGGCGTGCCCTTCATGAAGAGCATGACGTTGTGGCCTTTGACCATTTCGTCGATGCGGGCCTTGGAATCGGACATGGGACCTCCAGGGCCTAGTGAGGCCAGGACTCAGGGGTGTACGTCTTAAGCGCGAGCGCGTGAATGTCGCTGCGCATGTGGTCGCCGAGGGCTTGGTAGACCAAGCGATGCTGCTGGACCATGCGCTTGCCCGTAAAGGCAGACGAGCTGACCTCGGCGGAGAAGTGCTGGCCATCATTGGCATCGTCGCGGACGATGACCTGGCAATCGGGCAGGCCCTGTTCAAGAAGGGCTTGGATGCGTTGCGCGCTGAACATCAACACCTCGTGCAGACCGGAGGGTAGGCACGGGCCCGACGCCCGACAAGCCAAAAGACAAACCACCCGTCAGCGAAGGCCGACGGGTGGCAAGGGTGTCGACTCGAAGGTGACCGCTACTCGGGGGCGGCGGCGGCGGCGGCTGGCATCTCGCCGGCGGTGCCAAAGTCAACCAGGTACGCCGTCTTGCCGTCGGCGGACATCACTGCGTAGCGGCCCGGTGCCACGGCTTCGGCGGGAACGAACTTGACCGCGTGGTCACCCTTCTCGACCGTCACGACCTTGCCCGCGTCGACCTTGGCCGAAACGCGCTGGAACTCGGTGTCGCTGGTGAAGGAGGTGCCGATGTACGACCAAGGGTCCATCGAGGCGTCGCCGCCTTCGATTTCGAACTTGCGGGCTCCGCTATTGATGAGCGGCTGGATGGTCATGCCCACATTGGTTTTGCCCGCGAGCTGCAGGTACTCGCCCTTGGCGATGACCGGAACACCCTTGATGCCTTCGGGGTACTGCACGGTCTCAGCGCCGGCGGTGCCCATGATCTTTTCGGTCTTGAGCTTTTGGCGGGAGCGGATGGCTTCGAGGGTGGTGCCGTCCTTGCGCAGGATGTTGACGCCCGCACCATTCGGCGCGCGCCAGGCCTTGATGGTCTGGGGGCCTTCGAGCTTGGCACCCATGTCAAAGCCATTGGTCTCGCCCAAGAAGTAGTTCTTGTCGGGCTCAATGCTGAGCTGGTAGGCCGTGGCGCTGGCGCAGAGGCCGGCGAGGGCGAAGGTGCCGTCTTGGCCGATGTCGCCGCTGAGGGCCATGCAGGTCATGCCGGCTTCGGGATTGGTCACCATCTTGCCGGACTCATCGGCCTTGACGGCCTTGGCCACCACGCGGTTGGGCACCGAACCTTCGGTGACCTCGCCCATGACGCCGGGCAGGGGCTCACCAGTG
>JBGCER010000643.1:0-8454 GCA_045106515.1 Myxococcota bacterium | reverse complement strand
CACGGGGGCTCCTGGGGGGTGGAGTGGCTGGTTTACTCGGCGGACTCCGGCACATCGTCCATCTTCTCGATGTAGCGGAAGATGGTCCTGGGATCGACGCCCAAGTCGCGGCCCGTCTGGGCCTTATTCCAATTGTTGAGTTCCAAAACCCGGCGTACATAGTCGAGCTTGAAGTTCTCGGCGGCCTCGTCCAAATCCAGGACGTGGCGCTTATCTGTGCCTTCGAGGCCCAGGTCATCGGCGTTGAGCAGGGCCCGATCGCTCATGATGACGGCCTTCTTGATCCGGTTCTCGAGCTCGCGCACATTGCCCGGCCAGGCGTAGTGGTTGAGGGCGAGCAGGGCTTGGTTGGTGAAGCCCTTTGAGGTACCGCCGTAGGTTTCACGGAACTTATTGAGGAAGTACTGGGCCAATACGGCAATGTCTTCGCCGCGGTCGCGCAGGGGTGGAAGCTGCACAGTCAGCTCATTAAGGCGGTAGAACAGGTCTTCTCGGAACGTGCCATCTTTGATGAGCGCTTCCAGGTTCTTGTTGGTCGCAGCGACCAGGCGAATGTCGACCTTACGAGGGGTGAGATCTCCGACTCGTTCGATGACTCGTTCCTGCAAGACCCGCAGGAGCTTGACCTGGAGCTGGGTCGGCATCTCGCCGATTTCGTCGAGGAAGAGGGTGCCTCCGGTGGCCGATTCGACCTTGCCGATCTTGTCCGCGTGGGCTCCGGTGAAGCTGCCCTTCTTATGGCCGAAGAGCTCGCTCTCCAGCAGGTTCTCGGGGATAGCGCCGCAGTTGATGGCCACGAAGGGGCCCTCTTTTCGGGCCGAGAGACGGTGCACTTCGCGGGCGACCAGCTCTTTGCCGGTTCCGGTGTCGCCGAGCACCAAGACGGACAGGTCGGTCGGGGCTGCGCGGGACAGGATCTTGAAGACCCGCTTCATGGGCTGGCAGCTGCCGATCATCTCGCCTTGGCTGGCTTGGCGGAGCTGTCGACGCAGGGTGCGGGTCTCGAGTTTGAGCTTGTTGACCAGCATTGCGTGGTGCACGATGAGCGCGGCCTGGGCTGCATACAGGCGCATCAACGCCAGGTCTCGGTCTCCGAACAAGTCGGTGATGCTGTCGTTACCCAGGTAGACCACGCCCAGAAGGTCGCTGCGGTAGATCATGGGCACGCACATGACGCTGGACAGCTTGAGGTCGACCACAGACTTGGACCGGCCAAAGCGGCCGTCTTTCATGGCGTCGGAGACGATGAGCGGCTGGAGGTGCTCTACGACCCGGTCGATGATGGTGTCGGACACCCGCGTGAGGTCGAGGGACTCGCCGTCGACGTTGTGGCCCGCGGCGAGGTGCCGCTTGCCATCTTGCATGACAATGAGGAAGCCCTTTTCGGCGTTCGTGAGGTCCACGATGCCTTCGAGCAGCAGTGTGAACAGCCGCTGGGGCTCCGTGTCCCGCATGAGCTCGGCGGAAAGGGTCACCAGTCGTTCGAGGGTGTCGAGCGGAAGTGCATTATCAGGCATGGCTCCCACACCGGATGCCTCGGGCTCACCCTCGTGCATGACCATGCGGAAGGCGCCGATCATGACCGTGTCACCCTCTTTGAGGGCGGAGCTACGCGTTCGCCGGCCGTTGACGTAGATCTCGCCCGAGCGACTTGAGAGGCTGATGGTGAGCACGTCGCCCTGGCGCACCAGGCTCGCGTGGCTGCGCTCGACCATGGGATCGGACAACACCAGGTCGTTGCCCTTGTCCCGCCCAATACTGGTGAGAGGCTTACGCACAACATAGCGCTCAGTCGTCTTGCGGATGGTGTGCTCGCACTCGAGCCAGGCCATAGAACCTCCGCCACCGGCCCCGGTGGGTGCCGCCGTTGTACCCCGGCGCCACGGTCTATACAAAACGGCTTTTGGCGGCCTTTGGCCTAGAACTGGCCTTGTACGCCAGTGCCGGTCGGACGAACCTGAAGCTGTTTTCGTTGCTGGCGTCGCCACTCGCGGGTCACTCTGCGCTGGGACAGCAGGTACGTGGCCAAGAAACCGGCCCCTGCCGCATAGTTGATCCCTTTAAGAGTCCACATTCTACGGAAGTCTTCGGGGTTCTCGGTGCGGGGCCGCCGGGTGGTCTTCCAGTCGCGGGGAAAGGTGGCCGAGGTGTAGGCCGTGGTGGCGATAAAGGCGGCCTGCATGCCACCGTAGAGTACAAATGAAGCTTTATCCTTGTTTTTGAGGTGGCCGAGGCCATAGGGCGTATAGGTCCACATCGGCCGGCGCGGCAGAGGCGCGAGGGGAGGGGGCGGCGGGGGATCTCGCTGCACCACCTCGGCGCGGACGAGCTCGAGCAGGGCGATGGCTGCTGGGTCATGTTCCAGCAGTCCCATCCGCACGTCCGGGTGGGCCACCAGGAGCAACTCGAAGGTGTCGCGGGCCTGTTGGCGTCGTCCGAGCACGAGCAACACCTCGCCCAGGTAGAGGCGCTGCTGCTGTTCGACGGCGGGGGGCACCGGCGCGAGTTGGCGGCGTAGATCGAGGTGGGTGAGCAGGTCTAGCGCCCGGGAGTGACACCCGCGCCGGTAGAGCACCTTGGCCCGTTCAAGCTCCTGCTCGAAGGGGGCGTCTCTGCGAGGGGGCGCCGATTCACAAGGGTCCGCCTTGGTCGTCGGGCTGGGGCTGTCGACGCCGTCCGGCGTCTGGGCGGGGATCGGGGCATCGGTAGGGGCCGATCCACCTGGATCGGGCGCGGGCGCTGCCGCCATCGCTGTCGAGAGTCCGAACCACAGCACCATCGAGAGCATCAACCGCCGTCCCGGCGGCAACGTATACGCTGTTTGGCGGCTTGGTCAACGGGCGCTTGTCGAGGTTCCGTATTGGTTGCATGCTAGACGGTGGTGGGTTTGCACTCCATTCCTGTACGCACTATTCCTGCTCGCTCAACGTTGGTGGACGTGTTTGATGCGACGACTTGAGACATTGGACTTCTGGCCTGACTTGCTCGCCCAGAAAGATGAGCTGTCATTGCGGGAGCTTTCAGAGACGTTTGGCGTCACGCCAGGGGCGATCTCTGCTGCGCTGAAGCGCACAGGCACAACGCGGGATCCAGCGCCTCCAGGCCCTCGATCCGCTCGAAGAGGCCGGCACCCGTCCGACGCGCTGCCGCCCGAGCCCGGAGAGTCGCCGAACGGGGCACCCAAGCCCCGTCCTGGGTCGAAAGACCACTTGCTGACTGAACACTTCCATTTGCTCGGCAATGTGCCTGACGCGGAAGTCGCTCGGGAAGCGGCGGTGAGTGTGCGCACGGTGGCTAGCTACCGAGCTCGCCACAAGATCGGCGGATACTCGGGACCGCGTCGCACGTCTTCTGGGCCCCGTCAGCGTCCATCCAAGATCGACAGCTTTGCTCATCTATTGGGTAAGGTTGCAGACCGAGTGGTGGCGCAAGAGGCGAGTGTGAGCCTAAACGCGGTTCGCAACTACAGGAATAAGCGGGGCATTCCAGCAGCCCCCCGTGAGCGTTCCGGCGTGCTCAGCGGCACCTCCACCGGAACGGGGCCGTGCGCCTGGCAGGTGACCCTTCGGATTGCGGGCGAAGAGAAGGACTATGCGGTGATCGCGGACTCCATGGCCGACGCCATCGAGCGTGCGAACGAAGCCCATGGCCAAGTGGTCGGGCTGCGGCTGGTCGGGCCCGTCCTCTAGCCTCGCTAGGGTGAAACCCGGATCTCGAACTCGCCGTTTTCATCGCTGATGGCCACACCCAGAAGCCGGCCCGAGAAGTCGCGCACTTCGACGACGGATGAGGGCAGCACGTCCAGGATGTCCCCGTCCAACCGCGCTTCGCCTCGGGCTTCGATGCGTCCGCGAACGACGGATCCGGTGGCAATAACCAGCGTCCATTCTGCAGATTCATCGAGCGCGATGTCGCCGGCCAGCGTCTGCTGGGTCAGGGCGAGCTGATCGGCCAAGTTCGCCGGGGGCGAAAGGGCGCAGGTCGCGTCTGCGAGGGGCACGGTGAGAACGAACCCACCGTCTGGGTCGGATGTGGTGTTCCAGGTCCGACCCGCGAAGCCGGTCTCGGTGCATGTGACTTTTGCGCCGCCGATTCGCTGTCCGGTGTCATCGCTCACGACGCCCACCCGGGCGGTCTTGCTCTGCAAAGCCAGGTCGTCGACGGAGGTGATCGACGTTCCTACACGAATATTGGTGAGGGCGAGCGGTGACGGGCCTTCCGGGTCTTGTGGGGCAACCTCAACCCGGTAGGTGCCGGGCGGCACGCGGGTGTCGAAGCGCCCATTGTCGGTGCCGACCTCGACCTCATACGAGGCTTCTCCAGGTTCGAAACCTTGAATCTGTTCGGCGACCAAGTGCACGCGCACGTCGTCATCCCGAACCAAGCCCCCCGACGGGGTGATGACCGGCCCGCCAACGGCGGTGACGGTGGTGGTGGGCAGCGCGACGGAGAGCTGCATCCCAGCTTCTTCCACCACCTCGGTGCGGCGGCGCACGGTCGGCAGCACCACACCCGTGGGTGGGCCCACTTGCACCGTGTAGGACTGACCCGGCGCGACCGTCAGCAGATAGCGACCCTTCGCGTCGGTCAGCACGCTGGCGGAGCCGAGGCCCTGTTCATTGACCGCGTTGACCGTGAGACCTTCCATGGGGTCGCCAGCGCTATCGGTCACCGCGCCCCACAGCGGCACACCCGCCTCGATGAAGACGTCGATGTCGAGCTCGCTGCCATCGATGGTCACGCGCTCGGCGTACATGGCGGTGTTGGGATCGGACGGAGTGACGGCCAATTCGTAGGGCACGTCCGAGGGCACGACCAATACCTCGTATCGGCCGTCGCCATCGGTCTCTACGCGGGGTTGCTGGATGTTGCCCTCAAGGCCAAAGCGCAGCTCGGCGTCGACCAAGATGTCGGTGACGGTGGGGACCTCGGCGGTGGGCCAAGGGGTGAGGGCTTCGCCTTCTACGACGCCGCGAATTCGCGCTGCTGGCGTCATGACGAGGTCGGCTTGGTCTTGCAGGGTCAGGTCGACCACGAAGGTTTGTGGGCGTAGATCCAGGGTATTGCCGCGATCGTCGCGCAGGCCTGATTCTTGGGGCGGGTAGACATCGAACCGGACGAGGCCCTCCGTTTCGGCAGCCGCGCCGTCGAAGGCCTCGGTGTCATTGTCAATCCCGGGGGAGCACGCCGCTGCGAGAACGAGCAGCAGGGCCATCGGATAGGCTCTCATGTGCCCTCCTGCAGGATCACGGTCCAGTCGAGGCGGATGGCTTCGGAGCCATCTTCGACAAAGCAGCTGACCGGAGTTCCATCGGTCACATCGTCTCGGGTGAGCGTGAGCACGCTGCCCTGAATGAACCGTCCATCGCTCAAGTCGGTCCGTGAGACGTCGTTGACGCTGTCGATGCCTTGGGGCTCATCTTCGACGAACCATCGAAAGATGAGATCGTCTTCGTCGACGTCGTGGAACTCCACGAGCACGGTCTTGCGCTGGGAATCCATCACGATGGCACCTTCTGGACTCACGATCTCCACCTCGGGAAGGGAGTTGCGGTAGTAGCCCCACGGGCCGCTCAGGATGAGACAGCCCGATGTGAAGAAGGGTATGCAGATCGTGTGCCAGAGTCTCAATACAGCCTGTCGATGAGGGTAGGAGCGGTTTAGTAGCGCAGTGCTGTCCGATCCATCAGGGGGTTCGGCAGCGGTTTGCACCCATAATTCGCGCGGATCGTGCCATGGATGTCATGGCGCTGGGTTGGCTGGCAGGGTCTGGAATTGCTCGCCCATTCGGTCCACGACGAAATTGTGGGGGTCCTTCTTGGGACACAGCAGCTTGACCGCGTACGAAGCGCTGACCGCGCGCGGCACGTCAAAGGCGTAGTTTAGGGCCGCGAGGGTGCCACGGGCGGCGCCGTCAACGGTGACGGCGCACTTTGCATCCCAGTTGCTCGGCACCCGGACGTTCAGCGGGATGAGCTCCAGCGTCACTTCGTGGCGGACGGGCTCTCCGGCGGCGACGGTTACGTCGAGGGTGGCCTCTTTGGCGAGGGGGTGGGTGACCGTGATGGTGTAGTTGCCGGGCGCCAACTCCATGGGCTTGGGGTTGTTGGTCCGCCACTCCATCGACTTGCCATTGACGTAGACCGCCCCGGGCACGTTGGTAGACCGGATCTCAACGAAGCCCATCTTGGCGGGTTGCAGGGAGATGGGCTCGATGGTGACCGGGCTCATGGGCCCAGGGGGCAGCGTGACCTCGGTGCGCGGCGTCGGCGGAGTGCGCAGGTCTCTGGGGGTGCCACGATCCGTAGCCGCAGTCGACGGCCCAGTCGGTTGGCCAATGGCAGACGCCACGGGCGTAGCGGGCCGGGTGACGTCCGTGGCTGCGACGGGACCGGCGATGGCCTCGGGGTCCTTGGGGGCGCGGAGGGCATCGTCGGGTGGATCGACGGGGGGCGCCTCGGGTGACACCGGTTTGAGCGGTCGCTCTGCGATGGGCTCGGGAATGGGGCTCAAACCGGGGATGGAGATGGCGTTGGTGGCCACGGCGATGACGAAGAAGGCGGAGGCGGCGATCAGCACGGCCACCGCGGCGACCAATAGGGGGCCCTTGCGACGGCGTGGCCCTTCGCTGTGCAGACCCTGCACCAGGGACATGACTTCTGGGTTGTCGGCATCCAATGCAAGGAGTCGATTGAGCAGCCGAAGCGCCGAGATCGGGTCGCCCGCTTCGAGCAGGCGCCGGCCTTCCTCCAGAAGGGTGGTCTTGAGCTGGTCGTCCAAGGCCTCGGCGTAGCGTTCAGGGGCCTCGAGCCAGGCGGTGAGCATCCACTGTGGGCTCTGCGGGTCGAAGTGCACTTCGGACAGGGCACCCAGCAGGGCCTCGCTCACTTGGCACGCGTCGTCGAAGCGCTCTTCTCGGTCGATCTGAAGCAGGCGCTCGACCACATCACACAAGGTGGCCGACGCGGACGGGGCGAGTTCCGCGAGTTGGGGGCGATTGCCTTCGATGATATTCTTGAGGATCAAGCTGGGGTTACTGCCGGCGAAAGGCAGGTGGCCGCTGGTGAGGAAGAAGAGCAGGGTGCCCAAGCTGAATAGGTCGCTGCGCAGGTCCAGGTCTTCTTCTTTGGCTTGCTCTGGGCTCATAAAGGAGGGGGAGCCAACCAGCGCGCCGGTCATGGTCACCTGGCTCTCGTCCAGGAATCGCGCGATCCCGAAGTCCATCAGCTTGACCGTGCCGTCGAAGCGGATCATCACATTGTCGGGTTTGAGGTCCCGATGCAGCACGCCAGAGTCGTGGGCATAGGTGAGCGCTTCGGCGAGCGCCATGCCCACCAAGGTGGCGACTTCGCTGGGGAGTTTGCCGTGCTCATCCATGTACGCCGTGAGGGTATCGCCGCCCACGAACTCCGTGACGATGTAGCAGTCCTCGGCATCTGCGCCGGAGTAGTCGAAGATCTCGAGGATGTTGTCGTGTCGTAAGTGCTCGATAGCCCTGGCTTCTCGGGCAAAGCGCTTACGGTTTCGGGTGCTGCTCGACAGGTGAGGGTGCAGCACCTTGATGGCCACATCTCGGCCCAAGGTCGTGTGTCGGCCGCGGTAGACGGTGGCCATGCCACCCTCTCCGACCTTCTGAATGACCTCATACTTATCGAGGGTAGACCCGATCACCGGGTGCGCTCCGAGGTTGGGCTAGGGGGGCGGACGATCCCGAGGGTAACCCGCAATACGTCTATCGTGTGATGGAGCCTCACCTCAGAGCTGCCCCACGTCGCCAATGGGGCCTGCAAAACCGCGATCGTTGAGGTGGCGCAAAATGATGGCGGCGGTCTCTTCAAGGGCCCGGTTGGTCACGTCGATGACGGGCCAATCTGGGTTTCCATTAAACAGGTCGCGCGCGTACTCTAGCTCGGCGAGAATGTAGTCCATATCTGAATAATTGTTGGCTTTTCTTCCACCGAGACCCATGGCGCGAAGCCGCTCATCTCGGATGCCGCGCAGGGTGTCAGGGTCGATCTCCAGGGCAAAGACGCGCCCTTGATCGACCTCGAACAGCTGGGGGGGAGGCGGCCGATCCAGCACTAGGGGAACATTGCCAACTTTAAAGCCTTTGTGCGCCAGGAAGGTCGACAGGGGCGTCTTGCTGGTGCGGCTCACGCCCACCAGGACGATGTCGGCGCGCTTGAGCATGCGTGGCTCTTTGCCATCATCGGCCTTGACCGTGAATTCGACGGCTTCGACTCGCTTGAAGTAGTGGTCGTCGATCTCGTGGAGCAGTCCGGGCACTTCCACGGCCGCCGCGTCGAAGAAGCCTTCGAGCTCGTGTAGCAGGGCCCCCAAGAGGTCCAGGTGCCGAACGCCGTATTGGCGCGCCAAGCGCCGAGCCGATTGGCGCATCTCCGACGACACCAGGGTGGTCACCACCATCCCGTGCTCGGCCTTGGCCTTGCGCAC
>JBGCER010000642.1:0-3021 GCA_045106515.1 Myxococcota bacterium | reverse complement strand
GGTCACCTGGCCCGGGTTCATTAGCTTGACTAAGAAGTACAGCCCGTATGGAACGACGAGGAAGTAGCCGAACAGGATCCCCGCCACCAGGAGCGCAATCGCGAGCGGAAGGTGCCGGTAGACCACCGTCCGCTCCTTCTTGTACAGGCCCGCGGCGATGAAGGCCCAGGCCTGCCACAGCACGACCGGCGAGGCGAGACACAGGGCGAACACCAGCGACGCGGCCATGAACGTCCAGAAGTCCTGCAGCCCGCTGATCGCGACCAGCTCATACGGCATCTGAAACCCACCCAACGAGCGGATGGCGTCGTACTCTGTGAACCCGTCTCCCCCGGCGAGGAGGATGTCCTTGTACTCACGGTTGAACTCGAGATAGCCAGCACCGAGCTTCGTGAGTGTGCCGTCGGCCGCCTTGGCCTCGAGTCCGTCCACGTAGTCCGTGTACGTCGCCCGCCAGAGCGACCGGTAGGGGCCGAGGATGATCTCCTGCACCTCCATCTTGAAGGGCATCAGGCACACGATCGCGAGGATCACCGCCCCCATGGCACGCACGAGGCGCTTGCGGAGTTCGTCGAGGTGATCCCCAAACGACATACGCGAGAGTTCTTCGTCCTCGGGCGGAGCGCCGGCGATGGACGGCGTGTCGGGAGCAGTCGAGTCGGCAGCGGTCATGGCGTTGTCGCACTGTAGCCCCTCCCGCTCCGGAGGGAACCGCGGTCACCAGTTCCGCGGAGGCCCAGGCCGGAACGTAGCGCGGGGCGCCCCCCCTCAGGAGGCGCCCCGCGTTGCAGCGTCTGGGACCGGAGAACTCCGGTTCAGGCTCCAGATCCTAGTGGAAGCGGAACAGGTCGCGCACGTCGGTCAGCTTGACGAACTCCACCCCAAGGCTCAGGGCGTTGGCGTATTCCTCGGTGCTCTCGACCGCGACGAAGCCATCACCGTCTTCGTTGAGCACCGGCTGGCCCACGATGACCAGATCCACACCGGGAACAAACTCATCCACGACCCGGTTGCCCAGGGCCGACAGCTGCTCCTTGATCTTGTCGCCCTCGTAGGGGTAGCCGAAGCGGCCCATGAGGAAGACGTTGTGGCTGATGTTGGGCGAAAAGAGGTCGTGGTGCACCTGGTCGCCGCGAACGACGGGGTTGCGCTCGTTGACCACGTCGTGAACCTTGACCTGGGCGGTCTCTTGGTTCACCGACATCACCGTGCCAAAAGCCTTGACCGCGGCGGAGCCCGGCGAGGTGATCCGGAAGACCACGCCCTCGACCAGGCTGTCCTTGCGGCCCAGGCCGATCACGACCGTGGACACACCCGGCTGGTCGGCGACGACGCGCCCGTCTGGACCGTCATAGCCCTTGCGGATGCGCAGCTTCTCGACCACCGAAGTGTTGTGGCCGATCAAGCGGTTCGCGACTTCGGTGAGCTCGCGCACCTCGGTAGCACGGGCTTCGCCCTCGGCACTAATCTCGCCCGACACGTCGCGGATGGCCGCGTTGACCGCTTCCGCCGTGGAACGCCGGGCGGCGTCTTGGGCCTGGAACCGGCTGGCGTCATCGGAAACCACCTGGGTCAGCCGGCTCTCTTCCGAGGCGAACTCAGACTTCATCTTGGCCGTCGCCGTCATCGAGAGGGTCTTCATCTTGGCGGACACCGCAGCCACCGACTCGGTGCCACGCTGCTGCTCCTGCATGCCCGCGGCGCGATCCCCGACCGCGACCAGAAGGCCTTCGATACCCGAGATGTTGGGCACCTTCACTTCCGTGGCAAAGGCGGCCTTGGTTTCACGCAGCACGCTCGGGTCGACCGTGCTCGTGATCTGCTCACCGCTGTAGTCCACGCCTTTGCGGCCGCCGTATTCGCCGGTCATCCCCAGCGCGCCGACCATCTTCTCGAGATAGTCCTTCTGAAGGTTGTGCCGACCTTCGAACTGGGACACGTCGGCCTCCAGCTCCTTCGTGTCGGCCGACTTCTTCTCGAGGTCGATGTAGAGGTGGTAGGCGAACCCAGCCGTGCCCAGCGCGAGCACGAAGATCACCAAGAAGAAGTAGATGTTGACGGAGCCCGTGGATCCGGCCTGGTGGGCTCGGCTGCGGGGCAGGGTCGCGAGGTTGTGAGGGGTCAGCATGAGGGTCGTCCGCTAGGGTTGTTCGTGGTGGGAATGTCGGCTCGCTGCGGGTTACCGACTGGGGGTCAACAGGTCGCGGATCCGCGCCACCGGCGCAAACTCCACACCCAGCGTAGAAGCGTCCTGGAACGCCTTGGAGCCCGACACGTTGTTGTTGCTGATCTCGTCACCGAGGATCACCAGGTCAACGCCAGCATCGAAGCGCTTGACCACGTCGTGGCCGAGGCCGGTCAGGATCCGCGCCACAGACGCTTTATCCCAAGGGTTGGAGAACGAACCCATCAGGTGGATGCGACGGCTCATGCCGGGGGTGAACCGATCGTTGCTCATCTGGTCGCCAGTCGCGACGGGATCGAACTCATCCACAAGCCCGTGGATCGCGAGCTCGGAGCGCTCATCGCCCACCGAGACCACGGTGCCGTAGGCCTTGACCTTGTTGGAACCGGGGTTCGTGATCCGGAACACCGTGCCCGAGATCAACCCGTCGACCCGGGACAGGTCGGTGTAGGCGCGCTTCACCTTGCCCTGGGACGCCACGATCCGGCCGTCGACGGCGTCGGGAGCGTTGCGCTGGGAAAGCACGGTCTCGAGGTGCGACTTGTGGTTCGTGAAGCGGGCGTTGACTGCCTCAAGACGCTTCCGGTCCGCCACGTGGGCCGTGACCTCTTGGTAGAGCTCGCCTTGCTTGCGCAACAGGTTGTCGTTGGCTTCGGCGACCAAGCGCTCGTTGAGCTTGGTCTTCTGGTCGAAGTCCTGCACGCCCTGCTTCATGGAAGTCAGCAGCCCGTCCACGGCCGTGGCGTGGGTGCCTTTCGCGGCGGACAGTTCGTCATCGGCCTTCCGCTTGTCGGTCAGGGCGGTGCCCATGCTCGCCTCGGCGGCCGCCGCCGCAT
>JBGCER010000641.1:0-3501 GCA_045106515.1 Myxococcota bacterium | reverse complement strand
ATGACGCCGGGCAGGGGCTCACCAGTGAGACCGTTCACAACGGTACCGGTGACGGTTGAGCTGCAGCCTACGGCAAACACAAGTGCCATGGCCGGAACCAAGAAGCGAGTCATACGAACCTCCGCGGGGATATTGGTCGCGACCGTACCAGAGTGGAGAAATTCGAGCAACCAAGGATAGGCCCGGCAAGGGCCAGATCGCCGAACCCTTGCTGCCGACTTGCGCCTCACGCAGGCAGGTTGACGCGTAGATCCTCTGCAAAAGCCAGCGCCCGGCTGCGCACGCCGTCCTTCCAGTCTGCGCCGGCGCGGCCGGAGGCCGGGTACAGCACTCCGCGAGCCGACACGACCAACGCCCCCAGACCGTCGGACCGGGCGTGGCCGCGACAGTCCGCTGCACTCGCCCCTTGTGCGCCGTATCCGGGTACCAAAAACCAAGCCTTGGGCATGCGCTCCCGCCATAGCGGCGCCTCTTTGGGCAGGGTCGCGCCGATCACCGCACCGACGGGGCCGAACCCATAACTTCCCAAACGATCGGCATTGGCCGCCCGGATCCAGTTGGCCACCGCATGCGCCACCGGCTCCGCCCCGGCCATTTGCCACCCGGCGGCGCCCGGGTTGGAGGTGCGGACCAAGACGAAGAGCCCGATGCCATCATCGGTGGCGCTCAGGAACGGGTCCAGGGACTCCGGTCCAAGGTAGGGCGAGAGCGTGACCGAATCGGCGCACATGGGACCGTCGGCAGCGACGGTGGCCGTGCGGTAGGCCCGCGCCGTCGAGCCGATATCGCCGCGCTTGGCGTCGAGGACCACCAGCAAGCCACGCTCCCTCGCCGCAGCCACCACGCGCTCTAGGGCCGCCACACCTGGCGAACCGAGGGCCTCAAAGAAGGCGACCTGGGGCTTTACCGCGGGCACCACGTCGGCCACCACGTCGAGCACACCCATGCAGAACTGCTCGGCAGCCACGGCCACGTGGGCGTCGTCCGCGATCAAAGGCAGCGGCAGTCGGTCTAGGTGCGGGTCCAGGCCGACGCAGGCTGGGGCGCCCACCTGAAGGGTTGCATCAGTCAAGCGGTCGGCAAACGGCTCCATGGGACCTCCACTCGGGCGCTAACGCAGCCGTGGGCACACGCAGGTGGGTTGGCTACGTTGGGGGGGTGGAGGTCTCATGCGCGCGTGCATGCTCGTGCTGCTCTTGGTCGGCTGTGATGACTTGTTGGCGCCCGACGGCGGAGGCGGCATCGGCCTGGGTGGACCGGACGTCGTCCAACAAGGGCAGTGCCCAATCGGGTGGATCGTGGTCGACCCCGCAGAGGTGGACGTCAATGTGCGCACCTACAACCTGACCGGCCTGGTGCAATCTCTGGAGCTGCACACGGAGCCGTGGCAGGACATCGCGCCCGTGTGCGCCTCCGACAGCCGGGACCAGATCCAGGTTCTACTGGAGCGTGCCGGTGAGCCCTATGCGTGGTTGCAGAGCGCGTCAGACGGCCCCACCAATACCGGCCTGTCCGCGTCGACGGGCGTGACCTTCTCCGTGCTTGGTGAAGCGGAGCCCATCACATTCGGCACCGGCGACTGGTTCCAAGGCAACTGGACCGTCGATGGTGATAATGGCGTATGGACGCACACCATCAACGGCCAGGCCCGCAGCGGTGTGGACTCGCTGACCCTGTGGGTCGAAGTCACCTTGTAGAGCCGATAGGGGGCGGCACTCCGGGAGACCCCCATGCCCCTACCCAAGCTCTTCGACTACATGGACTACCGCGCCTTCCTCGTGGACTGGTTCGCCGCCAAAAAGCGGGAGGATCCCACCTACTCCTACTCGCGCTTCGCCGAGGAGAGTGGAGGCTCAAAGTCGACTTTCGCAAACGTGCTGCGAGGGGCCCGCCACCCGCGTCCCCAGAGCCTGGACCAGTTCGCCCACGCGATTGGGATGTCGCCCGAGGAGCGAAACTACCTGGGCGTCCTCGTCGAGTTGAGCAGCGCGCAGACCGAGGCCCGGCGACAACAGACGCTGGAGCGGATCTTGTCCAATGAGCGGTACGGCCAAGTGCGCATGGCCGAGACCGAAGGGGACGAGAATATCGATCGATACCTGGAGTTTTGGTATCTGCCCGCCATCCGAGAGCTGGCGAGCATCGGCGGATTTCAGGCCGACGCGGACTGGGTTGTGGGCCGACTCACGCCAAAGATCACTCGCGAGCAAGCGCAAGAGGCGCTGGACACTTTGTTCGACCTTGGACTCTTGCGGACGGATGAAGCCGGCAACGTGAGGGCAAGAGAGCCGGAGATTCGGACTCAGAATGATGCCTACCAAACTGCGGTCGCCCGCTTCTATCGGACCGCGATCCCCACCCTGCTGCAGCGGATGGACACCGACCGATCGGACACACAACACCTGCGGACGTCGACCCTGAGCCTTCCAGCCAGCGCGATCCCCGAGGCAAAGCTGAAGATCGACGCGCTAATGGACCAGCTCGGGGCCATGCAGCACCCGAGCTCACCCAACGGCACCATGCAGGTCTACCAAGTGGCGGTGCAGCTGTTGCCGTTGAGTGAGGGGGACTAGGTCTATTGGGTGAAGGTGGCGGTGCCGGCGGACTCATCGAGCTCGATGGTGATCGTGGCACCCGAGGGGTCCACGTCGAGCTCGTCGAAACCACTGACGGGCACAGCGACGAGGGGTCCGCCCGGACTCCAACGCACATTGATGATCATGTCGCAGTAGGTGTCATTGAACAGCTGAAAGCTGGACGACTGATTGACCTGGAGCGTGTCGAGGATCACAAAGCTGTCAGGCGTGGTGGTGTTGCACGGTGTGGCGATGACGTCTTGCACGTGCACATCGGCCCCGTCGACAAGCAGGATTCCTGCGACTGGATTGCCGAGGGCGGTGCCAGCGAGTGCGGCGAGGGGGAAAAGCACGGTGGATAGGAGGAACGGTCGAAGTGTCATTGGCATCTCCTTGATGGTGGTGACGCCCTGCAAAGAACCCGTTCTTCAGGTTGAATCTTGATTATGATCGGATCAGGTTTTTGAGTTTGATCCGTGCCTTTCCGCTGCCGTGATCCGATCACGACGGGTCTGAAGCCCCCTGCTCCCATGTTGTTTGTGGGTGGAGTTCGGTACTCTCCCGCCGCGCCCAAAACCGAGGAAGTGCGAATGGGACCGGCCGTTTACGTCATGTCCGTCGTGGGGGAGTCCCCCGCCGTCTTGTCGGAGCTGTTGTGGCACCTGCGGAAGGTGGACAAACGTCACGTCGCTGGCGTGGAGATCTGGGCCACGGGCCGAGGGGAAGCATCGCTGCGGTCCCTCTGGGACAGCCAAGAGTGGGCCACGCTGCGGGAGGACGGGCTCGCGATTCCAGACTTATGGCCTCGGGATTCACCGCCAGGATCGACCTATGGAACGCGGATCCACGCGCTGACCGAAAACGGCCGCGTCCTCGATGACGTGCGCACCCAGGCCGAAGCCGAGGCGGTGAGCGCCACCCTGCA
>JBGCER010000640.1:0-31172 GCA_045106515.1 Myxococcota bacterium | reverse complement strand
CTCGGGATTGAACACGGCGGGCCCGCCGGCGAACGTGAGAGGGTGCTCATCGGTGCGGTCGTTGGTGCGGAGCGGAATCCCCGACATCTCGATAATGTTCAAGCTGTTGGTGTAGGTTAGCTCGCTCTGGAGGTTAATTCCGATGCCATCGAACTCGTCGAGGGTGTCGTGCGACTCCAACGCGAACAGGCCCAGGCCTCGCTCACGAAGGGCGGCTTCCATGTCCGGGGCCGGAGCATAGACGCGCTCGCACCAGGCCCACGGGAGCTGATTCACCACGGCGTACAAGATGTGCACGCCAAGGTTGCCTAGGCCCAGGTCGTAGAGGTCTGGGAAGGCGAGCGCGATTCGCACCTCGACCTGCGACTTATCCTTCTTGACGGAGTTCACTTCATCGCCCACGTAGCGACTGGGCTTGTCGACGGTGGGAAGGATCTCGTTGTCGAGGACTTCGGTCAGGTTCATAGAACGCTCCTTGAGCGGATGCGCGTATCGCGGAGCCGAGCATGTGGCCCACGAGGTGTGAGACCGGGTACGTTCTATTTGGAGTTGCCTACGTGCGTGTATTCAGCTGTTTGATCGCCCTCGCCGTCGCCTGTGCACCCAAGGGCCCCCCCAGCGCCGCTCCCGACGCGTCGGGGGCGCAGCGATACAAAGTCGGTGTTGTCGCTGCCAATGGCGGCGCCGTCGTCACGAGCATTACCACCTTCGAGGCCGAGCCCAGAGGTGAAGGTGTGTGGGCCTTTCGAACCGCCCAAGCCGAAGGCACATGGGAAGAAGGCACGGTGGCGATGACCTGGAACTCAGCGAACCCCACAGCCGCCGATCCGTGGCCGGTCACGCTGCAGCACGCCGTCGCGACCGTCTTCGCTGCCGTGCGGCTCGATGAGCGGGGCGCGCCTCACCAGCTGCTCGATCAGGCGCGGTGGAAGGCGGAGGCCCGAGACGCGATGGGAAAAACGGGGTTGCCCGCTCAGGCCTCCGTCGGGGCGGCGGCCCTACTGGATGCAGACGGAATCTTGCGCGATCTACGCCGAAATTTTCCAGGAACTCCCAATGGAGCCGGGGCCTGGGTGCGGCCGGAACGGCTCGCCGGGCTCCCCGCGACGCGCCTTGAGACGTGCACCCAAGCGCGCGCCAAGGGCGTGACCACGTGGACCTGCTCTGGCCGGGTCGAGGGGCCGCGGGAAGGCAGCGCTCGCCTGGTCGACGCCACCAGCACCACACAGCTCGTCATCGACCGGAAGGGTCTTGTGCAGCTCGATACCGAATATAGCGGGACGCTGGTCTTCCTGGCACCAGACGGAAAGCGCGTCATCGACCGACCCATCGCGGGGCGGCGACAAGTGCTCCGCGCCCCTACTCCTTGAGCAGCGCGTCCAACTCACCCGCGAGCGCCAAGATCATGCCTTGAGCCGCCTCGGGGCTCGCTGGGTCGATGTTGGTGCTGGAGAGCCGGCCCGCGATGGGTGCGCCGCCCTCCACACCTTCGAGGTGCTGCGAAGCGGTCGTAAGGTGCTTGCCAACAAGGCCATAGTTCATCTGCTGCAAGTTCTCGTGAGCCCGAGCAACCTCAACACGGGCGCCGAGCTTGGCCGCTTTGGTTCGAGCCGCGTCGACTTGAGCCTGCAGAGCCTCGGCCGCCTTCTGCGCATCGACCAGGTCCTGCTCGTGAGCGGTTGTCATTACCGACAGCTGCTGTTGTCCGTCGAACCACATATATCCGGCAGCGCCTGCGCCGATCAGCAGGACCACGATCAGGCTCACGGCGTAGACCATGAATGAAATGCCACCTTTCTTATCGCTCATCATCCCTCCGGGATCGGGCGACCGGTAACGTTTCGTGCCGAAGTCAGCCCGCTTTGCGCGCGCCTAGCTCCATGCTCCGCCGGAGCAGACGAAGCGCCAGCCGTACGTCATTGCTCACTGCGGCAGGCGGTAATGTCGACACGCTCTCATCCTCGCCGGGTGTGGTCGCCACCACGAATCGCTGCTTGGCGGCCGCCCGAGCCTTGGAGTCTCCCGCGCGGGCTCGGGCCAGGTCCACATGACCCCGATGAACGCGAACAGCGGCGAGCCCAAGCGGATCATGGGCGTCCTGCAGCGCCTCCTCAGCCGACGTAAACAGCGCCTCCGCCTTGGCCACATCTCCCTCGTCCGCGACCAGCGCGCCCATCCGACCCAGGACCAACCCGGCGAAACGGCGCGACCCGCAAGACACCAGCTGTTGGTGAGCTTCGGTGTAGGCCTGCTTTGCTTCGTCGGTCCGGCCTTGCTCGTGCAGAAGGGCCGCCATGACGCCTCGGAAGATCCCAGACCATCGTGTCGCTCCCACCTCATCGAACCGACTCAGCGCCAGTCGATACAACGCCTCCGCCTCGCGACCCTGGCCTTGGTGGTGGCGCATTCGCCCCAGATTACCGTCAATGACCGCAAGCTCGATGGTGTCGCCGATCTCTTCCGCCAAGGGCCTCGCCCGCTGAAACGACGTCTCCGCCAAGCCATTGCGTCGCTCGTCCAGATGCAGGCCACCCAGGAGGGTCAGCAGGCGCGACTGTCGTGGAAGGTCGGATAGATCCTCGGCTCCCTGCAAGGCGCGCTTATAGTATTCCAACCCGGCAGTGTGCTGCCCGCGGTGCCGCGCCAAGTCGCCGAGAGCCGACAGCGCGTCGGCCAATAGCCAGGGATCTTGACGAGCTTCGGCGTCATCGCGGACGGCGTTGAGCTTGGTCTCCGCCAGCTCCAACTCCCCCGCCTGAACCAAGACGAGGCCGAGCCGAAGGGCTGCGATGGGCGCGTGTGGATGGGACGTGCGATTCTCAAAGAGAGTGGCCGCCTGTTCCAGGTACACCTGTGCGGTGGACGCCTCTCCCATCCGACTCAAGGCCCATCCGCGCACGGCCGCAATCCAGGCGGTGACATCCGGCGCCGGATGGGGACCCAACTTGCCCTGTGCCGCCTCGACGGCGTCCAGGGCATCTTGGAGTCGCGCCCGGGCCAAGAGAGCTTCCACCCGGGCCATCCGAATCGGCACCTGCGCTTCGCCACGGGTGTTTAAGCTACTTTGTAACGCCCCATTCAGCACTTCAAGGTGCAGGTCGTACGGCCCATGGGCCGCCAAGAGCGGGTCTAGCGCCAACGCCGCTTGCACCGGGATCAGCGCATCTCGCCCACGATGACGACGGTACACCGCCTCCAGGTTTCCCCGCTCCAACCGCAGCACATTGAGCGCATCGACGGCGTCTGTGCCCCGCAGCCTCTTGAGCTGCTTCTTGGCGAAAGCCAGGTAGTACCGTGCATGCCGCTGTTCTAGTGTGGGGCGAAGTCCCATCTGACCGAGCTTCTCGACCGCAAACTCGCGGATCGCGTCGTACTGGTCCAGACGCAGTCCATTGGACGCTTCATCGCGCGGCGCGAACACCAGGGACTTGTCGCTGAGCAATCGCAGGGTCTCCATGACGTCCGGAGAGCCTCGAAAGCGACGATGATCGATGATCGCGGCCGCCGCCGCATGGGTGAAGCCGCCGGCGAAGACGGAGCAAGAGACGAACGCGTCCTGCTCATACGGCGTGAGCAGCTCCCAAGAGCCTGCCATCACCGCCCGAAGCGTAGTATGGCGCTCGTTTACTGAGAGGTTGACGCCTTCGAGCGCTCGGTGTCCCTTAGAGAGCCGGGTCAGGATGGCATCGATCCCAAGAACCGAGATCCACGCCGCCGCCAGCTCGACGGCCAACGGGACGCATTGCACCCGATCCGCGATCTCGAACAAACGAGGATCGTCCTCTTTAATGTCGAGTGTTGGCTGACGCTCCGTCGCCCGTTGGTGAAAGAGGGCGACCGCCTGATCGCTGTCCAGGGGCGTCACCTCAACCATGGCCTCATCTCGGATTCCCAGACGGTGGCGAGAGGTGACCAGCATCCGCAAGCGAGGCGCCTTTCGTGCCCACAACGCGACGGTGAACTCGGAGTGTTGTGTCACCTGCTCGAAGTTGTCCAAAATCAGCAGGCAACGACCACGAGACGCCAAAACCGACGCCAGTTGCTGGGTGGCTTTGAGCGAGCGGGACCGAAGCGACACGCCAAGAGCCTGCGCCACCGCGTGGCAGACGCCATCGATGGTTCGGGCGCCGTGCAGATCGCAGAACCACACGCCGCCATTGTCCCCGTACTCGTGGAGGTGCATCCCACCGTACCGGGTGGCGAGGCGGGTCTTGCCGATTCCGCCATGGCCCTTGAGAACCACTACCCTACGCCCCTTATGGAAGAACCGATTCACCGCGGTAAGCAGGCGCTCCCGACCCACGAAGAGCCCGGGCGAGGCCGGCAGATTGGTCCGCCGGTTCAAGCTGGAACGCAGCGACGGGAATCGGCGACTCTCCAGGTCATACGGCAGGATCTGAAACAGCGCCTGGGGCTCCTCACGGCCGGGAAAGCGGTGGCTGCCCAAGTCCGTCACATCAGCGTCCAGGGGGGGGCCATCCTCTTGTTCTACCGCGTTCCACGCCCGCTCCGTCAGCGCGACCTGGCCTCCATGGATCGCCGCAGACAGAGACTTCAGGCCGTCGATGACCGGTCCGGCGTACTCAGTCCGACGACTGCGAAGATCCTGGGCGGTCTGAACGTCTCCCACGTCCAGCACCATGGCCATGCGCAGTCCCCGAAACACAGGTCGATCCTGCTCATCCACCTCGACCGCCGCAGCCTCGCACTGCAATAAGGAGTCTGGCCAGTCTGCTTCGAGAAGCGACTTTTGAACCTCTAAAGCCCACTTAGCCGCGCTGCCCGGCTTGCTGAAGGCGGCGAGGAGCTCGCCTCCGTCCATCCGAATTTCATACCCGTCATGAGAGACGAGCAGGCGCTTGAGCAGGGCGGAGACCATCCGGAGCCCCGCTCCGGTGCCGTCCGGATCGTGTTCCCACAGCTCGGCGGGAGCGACCACGCGGGCGAGAACAACACACACCTCGCCAACGGGTGCCGGCACCGGTGGACGAGCGAGCGACAGAGCCGCAGTGAGGCCGGCGGACATGAACTACCCCGAGTCAAGACATAGACTCCCCATCCCATCGGATCGTGCACGCCGAGTTCAAGTGGCCGGGCTAGAGGCCCGACCCTTCGGAGGCTGACCCATGACCGTCGTGACCCGCTTCGCACCTTCGCCGACCGGATCCCTACACGTAGGAGGCGCTCGCACCGCTCTGTATTGCCTGCTTCATGCACGCAAACACGACGGGCGCTTCCTGCTGCGAATCGAAGATACCGACCAGGCGCGGTCCACCGAGGAGAGCACCCAAGGCATCCTTCGCGATCTCCGATGGCTCGGTTTGGAGTGGGACGAAGGGCCCGACAAGGACCTTGGACGAGGCCCCTATTTTCAGTCTCAGCGCCTGCCGATCTACCAGGGCTACCTGGACCGCTTGATGGCGTCAGGCCACGCCTACGAAGCCTGGGATAGCCGAGAAGAGCTGCAAGCCATGCGGGAGCTGGCCCGCGCCGAAAAGCGAGACTTTCGCTACCGCCGCGCCGACGTCAGCGACGCCCAAGTTCAGGCGTACCGAGCCGAAGGCCGAGTGCCTGTGCTCCGGCTCGCCGCGCCGGACCACGATGTTCAGGTCCTCGATGTAGTCCAAGGAACCGTCACTTTGGCTGCCGAGCAGCTCGAAGACATCGTCATTCGCAAAGCGGATGGGTTTCCCACCTACCACTTCGCCGTGGTCATCGATGATCAGCACATGGAGGTCACTCAGATCCTGCGCGGCAAAGAGCACCTCATGAACGCCCCCAAGCACCTGGGCATCATGGAGGCGCTGGGGTGGTCACCGCCCAAGTTCGGCCACCTTCCTCTCATCTTCAACCCCGGCGGTACGAAGATGAGCAAGCGAGACAAGGCCAAAGCGGCCCGAGAAGGCGCGCGCATCGCCAGAGACGCAGGCAGCCATACTGGATGGGGCTGGCTCGCGACGTCCACAAGCCTAGACGAGGCCGAGCTCACCCGGTTCATGAAGAAGAAGAACGATGAGATCCCAACGGCCGAAGCCATTGCAGAAGGCCTCGACCTCGACTTGCCGATGATCGAGGTGATGGACTTCTGGAAAGCGGGATACTTGCCGGAGGCGCTGAACAATTACCTGGCTCTGCTCGGTTGGAATCCCGGCCCCGAGGCCGACACCGGCGAAGAGCGCGAGCTGTTCACCCTCGACGAACTCATCGCTCGATGGGACCTGTCTCGCGTGGGCAAGAGCTCGGCTCGTTTCGACCCCGACAAGCTGCGCTGGATGAACGGCGAATACCTACGAAGCCTCTCCGATGAGCGCATCGAGCACCACTACCAGAGTTGGCTCTCTGTCTGCGAAAGCGAACTTTCGGGTCTAGAACCGGAGCTTCGTAAGAGAATCTTCGCGCTGTATCGCCCCCGAGCCCACACCTTCGCCGAGCTAGAGGCGGGAGCCAGGTGGCTCTGGACCCGCCCCACCTCATATGATGCGAAGGCGGTTAAGAAGTGGATTATCAAGGGCGACGGTTGGGCGCGACTGCCGGACTTGGCAGCGCTGCTCGCCACAGCAGAATGGACCGAAGCGGGCCTGGAGAGCGCCTTCACCAGCCACGCCGAAGCGGTGGGCGTCGGCATGGGCAAGCTCGCTCAACCCCTGCGAGTCGCCTTGTCGGGGTCCGCGGCCACACCGGGCCTGTTTGAGTGTCTTGTGCTCTTCAGCCGGGCCGAGGTCTTGGCCCGCATCGAAGTCGCGATTGCAGAGCTCACTCCTGCCTAAGGTCTCGTTCGAGGTCCTGTAAGGCGCGATCGAACGATCCGATGAGCGCGTCCGGGTTGGGCACCAAGCCCGCGTCCGCGTTCACCCCCCACACCACCCGACCGGCGTAGCTGAACAGCGACACGCCCAAGGCCACCGCGCCCGATTGCGGGACCCAGAACAGCACCTGCTCCAGGGGAACCCCCGCGATGTGGCGTTGCTCGCGAGGTCCCGGCACATTGGTCGTGATTAAGCTCGCTTTGGCGCCCAGCACCTCCACCACCATGCGTTCGAGCTGAAGTGGGCTCAATCCGACCGCCGACAATAGCGCGTGGGTCACCGCGGGTTCGGTGCTGGACTTCAGCCGGTCCATCCTGCGCTTGAGCTCTCGGAAGCGCTCTCGCGGAGGTTGGTGACCCACCGGGAGCTGCAGGAACACGAGCCCAAACCGATTGCCGAGATCGCTCGGGATCGGCTGGTCCAAGGGGCGTAGGTTCACCGGGACCAGCGTCCGCAGCGCCTCCACCGGCGTCTGGCGAGAGCGCAGGTACCGCCCCAGGGCATCGGCGAGAATCGTAAGCAGCACGTCGTTGACCGTGCCGCCGAGCCCAGATGCCAGAGCTTTGATGCGCTGCAGCTCGATAGGCGGTCCCCACGCCACGCTCTTGACGGGTCCCAAGGGTCCACGGATCGCTGTGGGCGGATCATCGGTCAACGCCAGCAACCGGCGTGCAGTCACGGCCGAATCCAGCAGCTTGCCGCCAGCGTCCGCAGAGGCGCGGAGCAGATCCGTCCATCGCCTTCGGGACTCGTGATCCACCGACACCGGATCCGCGCCATCCGTCAGCGAAAGCAGGACGCGGGCGAGGGAGATGCCGTCGGCGAGGCAGTGGTGGATCCGCGCGATCAGCGCGCTCCTGCCATCGGGCAGATCCACAACGAAGATCCGCCATAGAGGGCGCGCCGGCTCCAGCCCATCGCCCATGAGCTGACCCACCAAGGACTGCAGTGCGCTGTGTGGCGATTGTCCGTCTGCAATGGCCAGCCCGACGTGATGCAAGTGGACTCGCAGGTCGAACCGTTCGTCATCCACCCACCGCGCCTCACCCAGCGGGCCGTGCTCTACGCGCTGCATAAACCTTGGATATACCGCCAATAACCTCGATGTCAGCAGGGCATGAACCCGGTCCATTTCGAGCCGCCCACCCAGCTCCAATACACCCGTGATGATCATCCGATTGCACGGGTCATCCATGTGAAGCCACGCGGCGTCTACCGGAGCCATTCGAGCGGATCGAGCCATGGGCCTCCCTTCACTGCACCCAGGGTGCGCCACCCCAGACCTAGGACATTCTGCCTCATGCCGCTGTACTGAGGCGCGTGAAGAATGGGAACCCAGCGCCGTTGATACACTCCATTCACACAGCCTTGGAGACGCTTGCTCACCGCCCTCGCCCATGCCCTGGTTGAAGCCCTGTCGCAGCGGTGGTTGATCCTGCTCCTGGCCGCCCTGCCCTTCCTTCTCACGTCTGCGGTGAGCACCCTCTTTGTGGTCGTGCACCAAGCGGTGAGCGGGCGGCGCCCCGACGAGCTGCCCATCAGCACAGGCGAGTGGGTACAGGACGCTCTGCACGCACAAGGGCTCACCGACGTTCAGGTCGGCCCCACGCCGGCCTTTTCGGCGGGCATGGACGCGTTCTGGCCAAACACCAAGTACATCGCCCTCAAGCCAAAGACGCTCCACAGAAAGGACCCAGTGTATTGGGCCATCGGCGCCCACGAACTCGGCCACGCGCTCCATGCAAAAGGCGCGGTTTCAGCCTCTGTGTTTCCGGCGGCACGCGCGATGTCCCTGATGTCGACCCAGCTGCTGACCGCGGCCTTGGTCGCCGCCTTCTTCACCGGCTCGTATTGGGTGTTGAGTGTCGGTTTGGCGATCGCCGCGCTCGCCCTGTTCGCGGATGTGGTGATCCTGATCGACGAAGGGTGGGCCAGCGCCACCGCTCTCAAACTCCTGCGCGAAGATGGGCGACTAACGCCCACTCAGCTCGGCCGGGCTACCGCCAGCCTCATCGCGGCCCTAGGCGCCTACGTGGCCGGGTTTTCCGGGCGGTGCATCCTGCTTCTGCTCTGGCTCCCTGCGACCGCCCCCTTAGACGGGCCGATCTGGGACACCCCCGAGCCGCTCGGATGGCCGTGGCTGATCGTGCTGGCCGCGCTCACCCTACCCATGATTAAACGCGCCGTGCGCGTCGTGCTTCGCTCGGTGACGCCGACCTTGGTGGAGCGACTCTCGGACTTGGGCCCACGGATGATGAAAGAGAACGCGGGGGACCTCGCGGGGGGTCTGGGCGCGTTGGCCTTCGTGCTGGTGGCGCTGACCCAGCCCGCTTCGATCTGGAGAGATCTGTGTTTGGTGCTGGCGCTAGCCCCGGCGCTCGTCCCGATCACAGCCCTGCTCGGCAGCTTCGTGCTCTTGCCCGTTCGCCTGCTCATGCACGAGGTCGACCGCGTAGGACGGAAGAGCGACCTGCTCGAAGCGGGCGTTATTCCCGATGACCACGCGCCACCAACGCGGGCCATGGGACCGCCAGTCCTGACCTTGGCCATGCACAATGACCCCAGCGTGGCACGACGAAGCTTGGAGTGGATGCGCGTGGCTTACCTTCCGTTGATCGTGGCGGTCTGGGTGGCCATCATGACGGCGTGGAGCTAGGACCGAGCATCGGCAAGGCTCGGGGAGAGTATGGCCTACAAGCTGCTATCGGTCGAAGGCACCGGCGCCTATGGGACCGTGGTCAAGGCGCGCGACCGTCGAAATAGTCGACGAATCGTCGCCTTGAAAGTGCTGCGCGATGACCACCTCGACAACCCACGCGTTCTGGCAAGAACCCGCGATGAAGCCCGAATGTTAGAGGCCCTGAGCCATCCGAACATCGTACGCGTCTTCGGATTGGACGAGAGCTGGGGTCGCCCGGTGATCGTCATGGAGTGGCTGGAGGCGTACTCCTTGGGCGACCTCATCGACAAGCTCGGTGTGGGGCTGCCCGTCGACATCTCCTGCCAGCTGATCGCGTGGGCCGCATCGGCTCTCGACCACGCCTGGAACCGCGATCAGGGCGATCCCCCTCGACCCATGCGGCTGGTTCACCGGGACCTCAAGCCTAATAATATGCTTATCACCATCCACGGCGAGCTGAAGCTGGTGGACTTTGGCCTCGCTCACGGGGACTTCGACGGCAAAGAATCCCACACCGTGAGCATGGTGTTGGGAACGCGGGCCTACATGGCCCCCGAGCGGCTCGATGGCGCCGATGACCACCCCAGCGCCGACGTCTACGCCACAGGCCTCATGCTCTTTGAGCTCCTCCAGGGCCGGCCCATGTCGCTATCCCTCAACTATAAACACCACGCCACCCGCCTATCCGAAAAGCTGCTGGCCCTGCACCTGGGAGACCTCGATCCTCGCGCCGGCCAGCGACTCAAGCTCCTATTGTCCAACATGCTCGCCTATGAGCCCGAAGATCGCCCCATCCACTCCGCGGTGGAATCGGAGCTGCAAGCCATCATGGCCATCGGAAATCTATCGCCAGATGTGCACGCGTTCGCCCGACGCGCGGTCAAGCCTCTGGTGACGCTAAAGCGCCCGTCAGTGCCTGAAGAGCATCAAGACTGGCCTCATATCAGCTTTTTGGAGGAGCCCGCCCAGGTGGTGACCCTGCGACCCAAGACGCTGCAGGATCCCGATACCGCATCGGCGAACGATGCCCTGATTCGAACCTTGCTGACCGCGGATCGGTGGATGAACCAGCTCCCCCGTCTGCGGCTTCTCCTGCAAGACGGCCTGTGGACGCCGGCCCCGTTTATCGAGGTCCTCGACAGCGCACTCGAGCACCAGTGGTCCGGCAGCGGTCCGGATCCTCGCAAGGTCGCCATGGCGCTCAACCTCATGCGCAATCGGCCAACCGCCGAGGCCGTGCAGCGGGCTGCGGCGCTGGTGACCTTCGAAGACGACCTCGTCGCCACCACCGCCCGGCAGTTCATCGAGGCCGCAAAGCGAGCGGAGCCGTAGCCAGAGCCTCAAGGTCAACGCGGTGCATCTGCAGGCCCAGGGTTCAAGCCACCTTTCCGGTGCTGAAAGCCCAAGGTCATCCAGCTTCTTGAAGGCGAGGCTACGTCCACGGCAAGCATAAGTGGCGGTCTGCACCGTCGAATGTCACCGTGACCGTGGAGGCTGCATGCGCACAATCCTTTGGCTCGCCCTACTCAGCGGCTGCGCCTACCTGGACAACCGCTCCGACTGCAACGAGGCCTGCGAGGTGCTGTTCAGCGAGGACGGGTGCTCCGTACCCACCGAGGATGCGGGCGTGGGGCCAAAGACAGCGATCTTCGCCTGTACTCAAGTATGCACGGGCGAGGAAGATCAGAACCGAGAGGCGTTCGTCGACTGCGTGGCCGACAGCACCTGCGACAGCTTGAACGATGGCGCCTGCGATCCCGACGACTTCAGAGGCCCGGTCGACCCGTGAGCCGTTAATGACTCACCATGTGGACACGAATCAAGAGCTATTGGCAGCGTCACAAGGCCCGGTACCAAGAAGCCGTGAGCCGGTATGGCTTGCCGGTGGTCATCACCGCGACGCTGCTCAACGTGATCAACATCGCCATCTTGGTCAGCCTGGTGAAGTTCGGGTTCAACATCGAGGGCGTGGGCGGCACCGCTGGCCTGATTGGTGGGGCCTGGGTGGTGAGCAAGCCCTTTATTCCCATTCGTTTGGCGCTCGCTGTCTTTATCGCGCCGCCCATCGTGCGTTGGTGGCGCCGACGCCGAGGCTTAGACCCCGACCTTCCGCCCCCCAAGAAGATCAAGAGTGCCGAACCCCCTGCCCCGTCGGAGTAGTCTGATGCGCTTCATCACCCTGTGCCTCCTACCGATCGCCGCATGCGGACCCAACGGACAAGTACCCAGCTTCTCCCTAGAAGATGTCAACGAAGCCTCCGCCACGTTCGGCCAGGAGCTGGGCCCGCAAGACTTTGAAGGTCAGGTCAGCGCCTGGTACTTCGGCCTGGCCACGTGCCCCATCTGCCAACGCCACATCGACGAGTTGGACGCGATGGCCGGACGTCTTGCGAACGACCAGCCAAACCTCGCCATCACGGTGCTCGGGATCAATCAGTGGGGGCGTGAGAGCGCCAATGCCGACATCACAGAGGGCCACACCATCGCCTGGCTACAAGACACCGAGGACAAGGATGTGTGGGCCAAGTGGCCGCCCGCCGTGACCCGAGAGCTGAAGATCGTAGGCCCAGACCTCATCGTGGCTGCCACCTTCGATCTGAACGTGCGCGATCCGGGCGATGAGTCGGTTCAAAACGAGATCGAAGCGGCGCTCATCGACCTGGCAAGCGCCGAGGAGTAGCCACCTACTTCTTGTCCCTGAACAGCACAGACCAGCTGCCCTCGACGCAGACCGTGCCGTCTTGTTTGACCACCGCGCTCTCGAAGGTCACCACGCCTTTGCCGCCCTTACTCGATGCTCTGAGGCCCACAACCTTGAGCGTCATATGAATGGTGTCTCCGAAAAACACGGGGGCCTTGTATCGGAAGGTCTGCTCCATCAGGGCGAGGGTCGTGCCCTCGAAAATCCCCAACGTCTGCGCCAAGCCCGTAGAAATGGAGGCCGAGAGCATGCCGTGGGCCACCCGCTGCCCGAAGGGCGTCTGGGCGGCGAAGACCGCGTCGGTGTGCAAGGGGTTGAAATCGCCGGACAAACCTGCAAAAGCCACGACATCGGCTTCGGTGATTGTACGCCGAACCGTCGTGAAGACCTGTGCCTCTTCGAACTCAGAAAAGAATGTGCCGCGTGCCACGATGGCCTCCTGAACTGGGCGGACCTGGTTAGCCATTGCAGACGCGACGGCAACTTTGCTTGCAGTACGCGGCGGTTTGCACAACGCTGCTGTCTCGGAGGATGCCATGCTGACCCTGGTTCTGTTCCTTGCCGCTGGTTCTGCACAAGCGGGCGAGATCCCCGCCCTATTCGTCGATGACTTCGGCGGCGGCGATAGAGGAGAGAACCTCTCCGGCGGGGACGCGGGCTGGGTCACCGGCTACGAGGCCGACCCTTGGTTCGCGATCAACGGCAACGCCTTCTCGTTGACCGACGATGGCGTCAGCAGCGATAGCGGCTACGGATCCGGCTGGCCCGCCGACAATTGGCTACTAAACGGTCCGGACATCGAAGACGGCGTGCTGCGCGTTGTGGGTCAAAATGACGACGACGACTTCTTGGGCGTCGTGATTCAGCACGACGGGGTCAACAGCTTCTTTTTGGTCGGCGTGACCCAAAACAACGCTCCGCCTCCCATGGAGTCCATTCGGGGCGGCAGCGCTTCGGTCATCTACGTCGTACGTGTCGAATCGGGCGAGCCGGAGGTGATCTTCCGGGATGAGGGGCCAGCCGACGACGGCGCCCTGGAGCTAGCGGTCCAATTCGACTCGGGTGTGCTCACCGTCGAGAGTGGCGGCTTCAGCTACCAATCCGAAGTCGAGACCCTGGGGGCAGGGCAATCGGGCCTGTACGCCTACAACACCGGTTTTAGCGGGACAAACCGAGACAATGCCTACTTCTTTTCCTACGAGTCCTCCTGGCTCGACGCCGACGACGATGGCGTAGAGGATGACCGCGACAACTGCGAAGACGAGCCCAACGCGGATCAGGCGGACGCCGACGGCGATGGGCTGGGAGACGCATGTGACGAAGCGGATCCAGTCGACCCGACGGACCCCACCGATCCGACCGATCCGACCGATCCGGTCGACGGGATCGTGCTCACTCGCGGTGCCGGCTGCGGCTGCGCGGGCTCGGGCACCGCTCCGGGGTGGCTGGCCATGCTGCCCGTGTTGGCCCTTGGCCTACTTCGACGGAAGAACCGCACGCGTAGCTAGGTAGACCAGGTCTTCTGCTCCGCTCAGCACCAGACTATCTGGCGGGTTGATCTCGTCCTTTCCGGACTCTGGATCCCGCACGCCGACCAGCAGCACATCGCCCTGACGCCGAAGGTGCGCCATGGCCTCGCCAAACGAAATGGGGGCTTGCAGGTCCGCGGGCATCCGCCCCACGTAGAGGTTGTGGGCGCCTGCGTTCACCACTCGGCTCATCACGGACGCGGTGCCCGGTGAGGAAACCGCGTGCGCGATGAGGCTGTAGCCAAGCCTTGTTGTCTCGATGACCTCGTCTGCGCCCGCCGTTCGCGCATGCTCCACGTTCTCGCCGTCCAAGATCTCGCACACGATGTATAGCGGCTTGTGACGCTTGACCGAAGTGGAAGATATATAGCCACGAATCGTGAACAAGGCCAGGAGCGTGCTCGCGTCGGCTTGTTGTGGGGAGAGCGCACGATTGCCCACGACCACAACCGCGATGGCGTGCTCCAGGCGCACTTTGCCAAGCTCGCTCTCCCGCGCTGGGTCTCCGGTGACCCAGTCCACCCCCTCAGGCAGAGAGGTCGGCACCGGGTGGTTGGCCATCGCGACGATGGTCGGTGCCCGACCTCGCTCAAACTCATCGGACAACGCGCCAAAGAGCCGCGCATTGCCGTCGCCATAGCCCAGCACCACGATGTGCCCTACGGTGTTGCTCATACGAAACTGCTCCTGTCGAATGCGGAGAATGGCGTTGAGTAGCGTATTGCCCACGACGCCTGCGAACAGGGCCAAGGTGAACATTCCGGCGACCATCAAGACCGCGCCCACCACGCGCCCGAGCGCGGTCTGAGGGCTGATGTCGCCAAAGCCGACGGTGGTCAGCGTAACGATGGCCCACCACATGCCGTCGGCCACAGAGTTGATCTGGGCGTTCTCATTCCGCTCGACCAGATAGATCGACAGCCCACCGACCGCCGTCACCGCTCCCAAGAAGGTGAATGCGGCCTGGTAGAGCAGTCGGTTGGCGCTGAACGCCTGTAGAACGTCTGTGATGGGGTTCGCATATTTGAACATGCGCCACGCGCGAGCGAGCCGAAACAAGCGCAAGGCACGCAGACCGCGCAATGCTGGGTAGACCGCAATGACCGTCAGCAGGTCGATGAGGTTCATGGGCCGCATCAAGAATCGCAGCCGCCCCGTCACATGAGCCCAGACCAGCTGCCCAAAGCTGCGATCGTAGAAGTCGATGCCCGGCGGCTGGTACGTGAGCACTCGCAGGGCGAGCTCGATCCCTAAAAGGATGAGGACCACCAGATCGACCCAGGCCAACATGTCACTATACGGGTGGTTCTCCCAAAAGAGATCGATGCTGAACAGGCCGATCGACACCGCGATCAGGAACCAAACTGCCCCGTCGACCCAGCGGTAGGCGACGGTGCCAGGTTCATGGAAGGCGCTCACCAGCGTGCGCACGAACGATCTCCGAGGGCTGTTTGTGACTTTGACGGAACGTGAACGTTAACGTCGCTTGAAGACGTCACACTACATCTCTGAGAGAGCTTGCCATGAACGTCCAGAACATCCTCGATCGCATCCTGTCGACCGTCGACCGAGAGTCGTACCTTACCCCGTACGACCACGTCGAAGAGCGGTTCCGCGAGCCCTTGGCGGCCGTGCAGCGAATGCTCGCAGACGAGTCTGTGTCCGCGCCCACCATCCGGTCGCTTGTGCTTTCGATGCATGCAGAGGGCAAGTTGGACCAGATCCACCTGCACAGCGCCCTGCATGTGGTGGCGGCTCACCCCCGCGTCAAAGACTACGTCGAAGCCGCACGGCAGATCGCCGAGCAAGAGATGGCGATCTATGCGCTGGGCCCCAAGAACCAGCCCCACCAACTCGCGAGCGTCGACCGCCATCGAGGCGTGTTGGCCTACCTTCAAGGCCAATACGCCGTGTCGCTGGACTACTTGACCCGCGCCATGGAACGAGAGCGGTCCGTCGAAAACTTGGGCAATGTGCTGTGTGCACTGATCCGGTTGGGCTCCGAAGACGAGGCCCGCGAAATCCTGGTCCAAGCTCGCAAGAACCTTCCCGACTCGTTCGTCACCGGCCTCGATCGCCGCATTCAAGATGACCCCGACCTACTCAACCTCAAGATGGAGGCTCTCTAATGGCTACCCTGTACACCGTTTTGTCTTGGTTCATGCTTATGTTCGGAGGATCCACTGTTTGCGATGAGGGCACGGGGCAGGTCGACTTCAACCCGGTCCCCACCTCCTGCGGCATGGACGCTGAGGACCTTCGCGACCTGGACGGCAACGACGAGTCCCCGCCTCCCTTTGAGCTGTTCGACAGCATTTCGAACGGATTCTAAGATGTCAGCTTTAAGGGACCAGATCCGTCAACTGACCGCCGATAGGCAGAGCCCCGAGGCCAGGGCTTTGTACGGCACCTTGGCCAAGTACGTGCAGCGCCGCGTACACAACGTCATTCGTCACGCCGCTAGTGACCTCATGACCAGCGCCCACGCCGAAGAGGTGGTGGCCGACGTGCTGCTCCAGCTCGTCACCGGCGCCTTGCTTCAGTTCCGTGGCAACTCCATCGGCGAGCTCATCTGCTTCGTGCGAACCGTCACCGATCGCCGCCTCTGGCGGGTGATCAAGCGCCGCATCCAAGACAAGCGCATGCTCTCACAGCTCGAGCCCAGCGACGCGGCCCACCGCGAGGCTTCCCTTCGGCCCGACATGCTCGTGCAGATCGTGCCCGACCTACCCCTACCCGACGCTGACGAGGCCTACCTGCGCCAGCTCTTGGAAGCGGGCAGCAAGGCGGAGCTCGCGCGACGCCAGAGCTTGTCACGGGCGGCCGTCACACAGCGGGTACAGCGCATCCAAAAGCGGATCGCGAATCTTCAGCCGCAGCAAAAACTGGCGGTGGATGCATGGCTTCGGCATGCTGCACGCGAGGCTCTAGAGTCCCAGGTCGGCTAGCCGCCGGGCGCTCTAGGGCAGCTTCCACGCCTCTAGATCGTCTTCAGGCAAGGCGTCTTGGGCGTGGTAGGACACGTCGATGACCTCGACGGACCGAAGGCCGCTCGGCGCTTGGTAGCTGACTTCATCACCGGCCTCTGCTCCGAGCAGAGCGCGGGCGATGGGGCTCTTCCACGACAAGATGCCCTGTCGTACATTCACCTCGTCTTCGCCATAGATGCGGTAGGTGCGCTCCTCTCCGTCGTGGTCTTCGATGACTACGGTGGCCCCCACCATGATTTTGCCCTTGGCGCGCTCGCCTTGGAGCGCTGGGTCCACTTCGGTGATGCGGCTCAAGCGCCCGATGAGGTACCGAAGCCGGGCATCGATTTCGCGCAGCCGTTTCTTGCCGTAGATGTACTCGGCGTTCTCAGACCGATCTCCAAGGCTGGCCGCATAGCTGACCTCGGCTGTGATCTTTGGACGCTCCACCTTCTGCAACCAGTGGATTTCATTGATCAGCTTGGCCAAGCCACGCTTTGTAATGATGTTTTCACCCGACACACGACCTCCGGTCCGCGATGGGCTACGTTGAGCCCGGCCGACTAGCCCGGAGTTCTTGTGCCATCCACCCCCAGACCTGTACTGCACAATGTGGCCGGCGCCGCGAGTCCAGTGGAACGTCCAAGCGATTCCGTCGCTACTGGGTTCGTGGACTCGGTAACGGTCGGCGGAGCAGGCTCGACCAAGCTCATCAAAACGCCGGATCCTCGAGCCGCTGCTCGCATGACCCGCGCTGGCCGTTTTCGGATCGGGTAGTGCAGGCGCATCGCCCACGGTTGGCGCTGTTTGGCCTCTGTTTTGGCGCCATGACCATCGGGGTCCACCCAAGTGCGCTGGCCGCAGACGGACCGTTCCCGCAGCCATCCACTATGGCGCCGTGGCTGCCCTTGAACACCCCCAACGCGGGCCTGCTTCTCTCGTCCACCGCGTCCCCTGCCCTGCGCGATCAGGTACGCGCGGCCGGATGGCCCCTGTCCGACGGCACAGGGCTGTGGTGGCGAGTGCCGACCCAAACCGCCGTTCGGCTCGCAAACCAGCCCGGTGTACAGGGCGTGTGGGGCTTACCGGAGCTCACCGCTCCTCCAGATGATGCTGATTTGCAGCCCACAACTCCGGACCTGACGCCAGACGCCGAGTGGCGGCAAGAGCTACAGGTGTCCTCTCTGGCCGACTGGCCCGGCGGCACGGGCATTGGCGTGGTCGTGGCAGATGTTGAATATGACTGGAACCCCCTGCACGAAGACTTGGTGAACAATCCAGCGGCTGCAGTTGTCGGGATCCCAGCGCGCCGCTTCGCCTACCACGGAAACGCCTGCGTCGGGCTGATCGGCGCCGCAGACGATGGATTCGGCACCACCGGTGGGGCCCCAGAAGCCGAGATCGTGATCGCCCCCCCGCTCTTCGATGACCGCCCGTACGACGTCGCTGAGGCGATCTTTCAGGTGACCGACCTGCTCAGCCCCGGAGATGTGATCCTCATTGAGCAACAGACCCGCACCACGCTCGGCCTGTCGCCCGTCTCGTCCGAGCCCGCCGCCGCAGAGGCTATTCGTCGCGCTGTAGCCCGAGGGATCATCGTCGTGGAGCCGACGGGGAACGGAGGCGTAGACCTTGATGATCCCAGCTTTCAGGGCTGGTTCTCGAACGAAGGCGCCACCGGGAGCTTGATGGTGGCTGGAGCGAGCCCCACAGGAGACGCTGGCGAGCGCACCAATACCGGCCGTCGCGTGGATTTATGGGCGCGCGGTCAGGACACCATCGCCCCCGACGACGGCACGGTCCTCCCGCACATCTTCTGGCCCAACAACGACGAATTACAAGCCTATACACAGGCGTTTGGCGGATCGTCTGGCGCCTCTGCCCAGGTGGCGGGCCTGGTGGCAGCCCTTCAAGGAGTCGCCCTGGAGAGCACCGGGGAGCCCCTAACGCCCCTACGGCTGGCCACCCTCCTCAAAGCCACCGGCGAACCCTCGCTTAACGGCGCAGCTATCGGAGTGCGACCCAAAGCCGAGCGGGTCATTCGGACCTATTTGCTGCCCTGAACTGGGTCCGCCGCGGGGGCCTGTGACACCAGCTCTGCGTGGGACAGACCCCAGATCAGGCCGCTACCCTCAAAAGTGCTCAAAACAGACCGCTCAAACTGCTCTTTGCCCCATTTGTACCTGCGGAGCTGCCGGGGCTTACCATGGTCGGGCTCGCTGGCCACATACAGCTCAAGCGCTCCATCCCCGTCCAAGTCCGCCAGGTGAGCCGCCTGCTCGAACCCGCCTGAAGTGCCGTCGATCTGAGTCGCGATGAACGGCTGTGCCAAGCTCGCCCGGTCCAGCGCCCACACCCCGGTCGTCATGCCGGTCGCCACAAGCTCCACCAGCCCGTCACCATCGATGTCCCCGGAGACCAAGAACCGCGCTTGGCGCTCTCCCAGCAGAACCCCGATGGGCTCCGAGGTCCACGGCCCCGTGGGCGTGGGAGCCAGACGCACGATGGCCACCGGATCCATGAGCAGGTTGGCTGCGCCGGTCCGCCCCTCCTGCAGCGCGAGGAGCACTGGCCCTTCGCCCAGGTCTGCCACCAAGATCTCTTTAGCGTGCGTGCCCTCAAAGGCGTGGATTAACGTCCGTTCATACGCAGAGCCTGACCAGGCCCATCGCTCCACACGGCCCGGCTGCGACGCGCCGCTGCTCTTGTTGGGTTCGCTCGGCGTGCTGTAGATCTCCAGAAGCGAGTCCCCATCTAGATCCCCGAGCTCAATCTCGTGCACGAAGGTGTCTGCGGTGCGCCCCAGCTCGGTCGCCACCCAGGTCCCGGGCGTCGCTTCATCGAGGACCACCACCATGCCCTGGTCGTGAGTCGCGAGCACCAGCTCGTCCTGGCCATCTCCGTCCACATCCCCAATCTCGAGGTCTCGAAGTCGATCGTGCGCTCCACCAAAGGCTTGCTCGTACAGCACCCTGGGCGTCAGCGCATCGGCCGCCCCCGTCCAGTGAAGCAGCCTGGCTTTGTCGCCCCCAATGCTGAGCAGTCCGTCGCGCCATGGGATGACTTTGTGAAACACATTGCTTTGGTCATCTTCTGCCACGGCGAGCAGCTCCCCCCCACGGGCGCGGACCTCGAGGCGAGCGGGAAAGGTCTGAACCTCGCCATTGGTGATCGTATATCGAGACACAGCCACAACCAGCTCTGAACCTGACACATCAACCGTTGGCGGCGCAGGTTTCGACGGGGGCATAGGTGGAGTGGTGCACGATAGACAGGCAAGGCAGAGCAGGCGCAAGCGGACCTCCACGGCGACGGTGGACCACGGGTGCGACCCCGTCAAGCGGAACCTGGCTCACCGAGTGGCGTCGAACCTCAGCAGGTCGTCTCTGCGTCCGATACTCTATTCATGACGGGGGTTTGCGTGCGTGCGTTCCTGGTCGGCATCGGAGTAGCTCTCATCGCCAGCGTGCCCGCGCTGGCGGGCCCGGAAGACTCGGCCAACGCCGTCCAGCCCGCGGATCAGGTCGATACCGCTGCGGTCTCCCTATCCGCCTACAATGAAGGCACGCTGCCCGTCGAACGACCCGTCTTGGCGGCCCTCGCCACGCTCGAACGACATGGCACCCCCGCCGAAGTCTCCCTGCTGCAGCATCTGCAGGAGCATGAGAATAAGGTGCTCGCGAATCTGGCCGGCCGGGCGATCGACGCCATCCGAACTCGCCAACGCGATGACCAGCGCAGCGAGTTCTCTAGGTCCCTGACCCGAGAGTCCAGAAAAGGCACGGCGATCCGTCGATGGCGCAATGCAGGTCTTGGGCCCACCGAAGCGGCCTGCGCCGCTTACGCAGACGCCGTGCTCGGTCCCGACGCCATGCACAGCCCAGTCGACCCGGCCCAGGCCACGCCCAGCGCCCGGGAGTTTGAAGATCGCGGCCAAGTTCGGCAGGCGCTTCGGATACACGCCCAGCGCGCGGCTGCGGGCAACGAGTCCGGGGCAACCGCCCTGCTCGCCTATGGAGTGGACAGCGAGCGGCTGCTCTTGGGCATGCTACACAGCGGTTGGGCCATCGAACCAGAGGCGTTGGAAACGCTCGTTCGGGGCGGAGAAAACCTGACGGTTCGGGTTCTGGCCGAGCGTGTAAAGCGACCGCTTGGCTCGGACCAGGCCACCGCGGCAGACGCCCTGGGCCGGATGCTGTCAGCGGAGCTTCGGCGCTCACCCCTGGCCGACGCAGACCGAGATCTCGCCACCCGAACCCTGCGAAAAGCCGCCTCCGTCGCCCACCCCGAGGTTCGTGTGATCGTGCGAGAGGCGCTGGCTCAGGCCGACGCGCCCGACCGCCCCTAGGGCGACCTGCGCGCTAGGGAAGGTTACGCCCACGACGATGCCCACTTCCTCATCGCCCTTCCTGCGTTCGTCCTGGCTACGGCGCTTGGTGCCGTGGATCTTGGCCGGAACGTTCGTCGTCTTGGCCTTGGTCGCGATCACCCGCAGCTTGCGTCTGCGCGAGCAAATTATGGCCCAGGCCCTCGATCAGGTCGGCGAGCGGCTAGATGACGAGGTTCGTCGCTGGGAAGGCGACTTTCTCTCGATCCAAGACACGTGGCTGGAGACCGTCGCAGAACGTGCCGATGGCCCCGCCGCCGTTCAAGAGAAGATACGAGACACCCTAAATTACGTAGAAGCCATCTACATTTTTCGGCCCGCAAAGCCCACGACTAGCGAGCAAGGACCGTCTCGCTCCACCGCCGCTGAGCTGCTCTTCCCACGAGCCCACCTGGTCGAGAGCGCGCAGGAAGTGGCGTCGCACCCTTGCCTCACCGTCGCACGCCAGGTGCAATATGCGGGGGTATCCGCCGAACAAGCGGCGGGCGCGTATCTGTCAGGGTGCAGCGATGCGAACCTGGCCACCCGGGTCGACGCGGGCTCCGCCGCAGCGGCGGTGCTCGCCCGAGAGGGTCTGTTCGACGATGCCCTGTCCGCCCTCGACGCATCTGGAGTCGGACCCGACCTCACCCTTGAGGCCGGGTTGGACCTGGGCATCCCCGCGGACCGGGTCATCGTGTTCCGGAACCAACGGGCCGCGTTGAGGATGCAGCGAGGCCAGATTGGCGACGAAGAAGCTGCGATCAACCTCTACTATGAAACCGGACAGCAGCTCGCCGAGCTGGACGCGCCCGATGCCGTCGGGCTTGAAACCTGGCAGTGGACCTTGCTCGACGAGCTGCGAGAGCACAATCGTGATCGGCTGCTCGGTCGGCTGGAGATCGCCTTTCGCGGCCTAGACCGACGGATCCGAGCCTACCGCGAGCTGACGTCCCAAATCCTGCCGCAGACGTCGAGCCGCTCTTCGGAAGAACCACGGTTGATCCGAGATCAATACGATGAGCAGCCCTTCCTGCTCTACTATGGCGTCCGCGTGACCTCCACCGGCGAGCGGGTCGGCGTCGCCATTCAGCTCAATGAACAGCGGGTGCTCAACGCCTTCCTCAACAACACCGATGACCTGTCCGACGACCTGTCCATCACCGATGCCAGCGGCGCGTGGGTCTTGGGGGATCGCCAGCCCGGACGCGCCCTCGCTGTCACCGTGCCCTTCTCCAGAACCCTCACCCACCTCCGGGTTGGCGTTTTTCCCGACGCGGTACAGCGGCGGGCCCGCAACCTAGACGAGCAGTGGCTGCTCCCCTTGGTGGTGATCACCCTCGTGCTCATTGTTGGATTCTTCGCGCTGACCGCACAGGTCCGCGCCCAACGGCGCATGGCGGACCTTCTCGCCCGACAAAAGGAGTTCACCACGCGGGTCACGCATGAACTCAAGACGCCCCTCGCCGGCATCAAGGTCATGGCAGAGACCCTGGAAATTGGCGCGTTTCGCGGAGACGCGGGCCGCCAAGCCGCAGCCAAGCGAATCGTTGAAGAGGCGGATCGCCTGACCGCGAGAATCGATGAAGTGCTGACCGTCACGCGGGAGCCAACGCTCCCCGACAAGAAGGTGTTCGACATCGAAGATGTCATCTACGAACTGATCGATGTATGGGGTCCTCGGCTGGAGCAGCACGGAGTGCAGCTGCTCGCCGATCTCGATGAGGCTCCCCAGGTCAAAGGCGACCCCAACGCCGTGCGGGACGCCATCGGATGCCTGCTGGATAATGCGCTCAAATACCGCGATCCCGAGCAATCCAAGCCGCAGATTCGAATCGAGTTGGGCAGAGATGGCCGGGTGGCTGTGGTCCACGTGATCGACAATGGTCTGGGTGTGCCGCCCAAGATGCGAAAGAAGATTTTCGAGCGCTTCGTCCGAGTTGAAGGACCGAATCGCGGACTATCGGGCGGTCATGGCCTCGGCCTAGCCCAGGTGGCTAAGACTGCGGCTCTGCACGGCGGCAGCATCGCCTGTCTAGACGGCGAAGAAGGCGGAGCCCGCTTCGTCCTGAGACTCAAAGGGCTCAAAGAGTAGCAACCCGTTGCAAAACCTCGCGGTTTTCAACACCGTGTTGGGCTTGCTCGACGCTCCAGCCACGCCTACAGTGACGGTCATGTCGACAGGAGCCCGCGTGGACCAGACCGCCTCGATCTTGCTTGTAGAAGACGACGCCACCATTGCCGAAGGCTTGGTGGTGGCACTCGAACACGAGCGCTTCCATGTTCGTCACTGCACCTCTGCTGAAGATGGCCTGAAGGCCCTTCGGGAGTCCTCTCCGGACCTCATTATCAGCGACATCATGCTCCCCGGCGCAGATGGCCTTTCGCTCTTGCGACAGGTGAAGGCCGAGTCCGCAGGCCTGCCTGTGATCATGCTCACCGCTCGAACGGAAGAGATCGATCGGGTCATGGGGCTAGAGATGGGGGCGGACGACTACGTGACAAAGCCCTTCTCGGTCCGCGAAGTGATCGCGAGGGTCAAAGCCCGCTTGCGCGAGCGAACCACCGAACGTCACACACCAGACTCGTTCAGTTTCGGCAATGTTCGGGTGGACCTGCGCCACCAGATCCTGTGGAAAGATGGCAGCGAAAGCCATCTTACGACCCATGAAGCCGGCACGTTGGGCTACCTGATCACGCACCGGGGCCGAGACGTGTCCCGCGATGAGCTGCTGGAGAATGTGTGGGGCTACAAAGCCGCCATCACGACCCGCACCGTCGACAACCAGATCTTGAAGCTGCGCAAGAAGATCGAAGACGTCCCCAGCCAACCCCGGCACATCCTGACAGTGCACGGCACGGGCTACCGCTTCGAGGTCTAGGCACGGTGCGGTACATCGACCGTCTAAAGAAGGCTCCCCCTAAAGAAGCCCCCTTTTTGCCCGTGCTTCGGCCGGCTGATTGGTCGCTCTTCACGGTGTGCGCCAGCCGGCCATTGCTGCGAGCCAGACCGGGTCCTGGCGTTCCATTGGTGGCGGTTGGGCGCCCCAAGGGAGACGGGTTCAACCTGGTGAAACACGGCTCTCTCGATGAGCTCGGAATGCGCTTTTACGAGCTCGAAGCCTTCGCCATCCAGACCTTGTGCATGCAGCAGAGCGACTGGGAGACCCTGCACCGAAACGAAGGGACCGGCCGCCCGACCATGCTCGGCGCCCAAGATGATGGCGTGCTGACCGCCAGCCGCATTTTGGACGTCGCCCTGCTCAAACGCGCCCACGAGATCATCGGCTCTCCGGTGCTCATCGCCTCCGTTCCCACCCAGCGGCACCTGTTCGTCTGTGACGGCTCAGCGGTGTCCGACATGTCGTTACGACGGGCGTTCTCGGTGTGGGTTGAGCGCCACATGAAGGCGGCCGAAGGCGTAGACGCATTGGCGGACACGCTCTTTGTGATCCGAGAGGGCGAGCCCATCGGCACCTTCGTGCTCCCCAAGGAGCCCTAGGGTGCAGCTCCAAGAATGGGCAAACACCCTAGTTTTTGGCAATACCATTGCCCAAAAACTGCTCGACCCGGGGCGAACTGAGGACGCACAGCCGGGGGCTGCTATCGCGGTGCCGACCAAGCCCGGCCGCCCACCGAGTCTGCCGCTGCGCCGGGATGAAAACCGAACCCGCTTGCCCAGCGTGCACGCCCTCGCCGACCCACTGGACCGCGCCAAGGTCCTGCACCACTTCGCCAACCACGAGCTGCTCGCCATCGAGCTGATGGCGCTCATGCTCTTGAGGTTCCCCGACGCAGACCCGGCCTTTCGTAAGACCCTCGCCGTCACCATCGTCGATGAGCAGCGCCATTTGAGTCTGTATGTGGACCGGATCGAGGCTCTGGGAGGGGCGCTGGGCGGGCACCCCGTCTCGGCGTTCTTCTGGGATTGCCTAGCTCAAAGCCCCACCGTAGAGCACTTCGTCGCAGGGATGAGCCTGACGCTAGAGCAGGCCAATCTCGACTTTCTCACCCACTGGACCCAGGGCTTTGAGCAGGTCGGAGACGACGACACGGTGACGGTTCTCAACCAGGTACACCGCGACGAGGTCCGCCATGTGCGCCACGGGGTCAAGTGGCTCGGGGCGTGGGCACCTGAAGAATCCCTGTTCGACGCGTGGTCTTCGCGCCTGCGGCCCCCGCTCACCACCCGCCGCGGCCGGGGTCCGACGTTCGACCGCTCCGGCCGGGCGCGCGCGGGACTGGATGAGAGCTTTGTGCGCCGGGTTCGCATCACCGCCCATAGCCGCGGACGACCACCTCGACTGTTTTGGTTCAACCCGCAGATCGAGATGCAACACGCTGGCGAGCCCCAACCCTCGATCGTGTCGACCATCGCGGCCGATTTGGCACCCACCCTGGCCGTCTTGGCCGGCGAAGACGATGTTCTCTATGTTCCCCGGCTCCCCTCGCCCGCCACTCGCCGCGCTCTATCCGACCGAGGCTGGCCGCTCCCAGAGCTGCGTGAGGGCGCCGAGCCGACCACAAATGCGCTGTCGGGCCCATCGGTGAGCGTGCCGTGGGGCCAGTCGACCGAGGCTGCTGCCCGGCTCGCCGGAAAAGATCGGGCCGCCCAGGTGCTACGGAGCCTCGAGTTCGGAGAGGATCCTCGAATCGACACCGTCGGCGGTGTGTTCTGCACCGACTTCGACCAGGTGATGACCGCGTGCGGGCAGTGGGACCCAGTCGTGATCAAAGCACGATGGAGCACCGCTGGAAGAGGCCTCGTGCGGCCCCCGCTGGACGCGAGCCGCCAAGGCCTGGTGCGCCGATGGCTCGCCGCGCAGGGCGGGGTGGTTGTGGAGCCGTGGCGGCAGCGGGTGATCGACTTGTCCCTGCAGGCCACCGTCACCGATGAAGGCCTGCGCAATGTGGAGCTCGTGCGCTTCTTCACCGATCCACGAGGTCGGTTCCAGGGGGTGGCGCTGGGCGCTGTGCACCGCGGACTAAGCACCGACATACGCCGATTTCTTAGCAACGACGGCAAAGATGGACGGTTCGTCCTCCGCACACTCAAACAGGCGCTCACTGTCGCGGTCCGCACCGAGCCACAGTTCCGTGGACCCATCGGGATCGATGCTTTCATCGCCCAATCTGGCGACACCTTCCAACTCAGGCCCCTGGTGGAGATCAACCCTCGCACCACCTTCGGCCGGGTGGGTCATCGGGTGGGGCTGCGAATGCTGGCCCCAAACCAGTCCGGCGCGTGGCTCCATGTGCCCAAGTCCGCCTTGCGCCGACTTGGATTTTCCACATTCTCTGCCTTACACACCCATCTTTTGCAGGCGCACCCCCCATCGGGCCACCCGCTCACGTCAGGCATCGTCGCCACGACCGACCCAAATACCGCGCAACAGGTGTGGACCGTGCTCGTGGCGGGGAACACAGCCGATGAGGCTCTGAGCGCGGTGTGGGGTTAGCCGACTCCATGCTTCTACCCCTCACAGCGTCCGCCCTCAGCTTGGATGGCAAAGCCATCCGTACACAGCCCGTCGGCGAAGTCCTCACCGCCCTCACCACACACCTGCGCGACCCCGACGTCAACGGCATCGTCCTGCTGGGCCCTTTCGGATCCGGCAAATCGACGATCTGTGGGCGCCTCGCCACGGAAGGACGCGCGGACCTGCCGCCGTTCACCGTGGTGCCCCTGCGTGTGGTGGCTCGGCACGCCGACGTCGAGCAAGGCCTGCTGTCGGCGATCGGTCCGCAGCGGCTCGCCGAAGCCCGAGCGGGCGATCGGGTGCTCTTGCTCGATGGGCTCGATGAGATCACCACCACGCTGCCCGGTGGGTGTGGCTTCGACGGCCTCTTCCAGCGCCTATCGCAGAGCGTTGGACCCCGATGGATCCTGACCTGTAGGCCGGGGTGGTTCCGCACCGAGGTCGAGTTCGATCCGGATCAGGTCGACTCTCTCGGCGCATCTGGCGTCTCAACGTGGGTGCTGGACCCTCTCCCCGAGGACGCCGTCATAGACGCGCTCAGCCGCCTACCCGACGCGCGAGCCCGATTGCGATCGGTGGCGGGGATGCTGGAATTGGCCACATCACCCGTGCTCTTTCAGGCGGTCCATGCTGCGCTGCCCTACATCGAGCCAGGCCGACCGATCCACCCGTGGGGCGTCTTTGATGCTTGGATCCGCCATGCCCTCAGCACCGGTCCGCGCCACGACGAAGCGGTGGCTGCACTGGAGCATCTGGCATGGGAGGCCTTCGAGGCCCATGACTTCTCTCTAGAAGTTCCGGTCCTCTCTGCTGAATCGGTCGCAAGAGCAGGCCTTCCTGAGTCGTTGCGTCGAGCGCTCTTGGTCAACGAGCTCGCAGGCGGGCTCCGCTTTGGCCACCGCAGCGTCTACGAGTTCCTACTGGCCTCGCGGATCGCGCCACAGCTTAGGAATAACCAGGGGTATGGACCCGATTCCCTCACCGGCATGCGCCTCACCGATGCCATGAGGACCTTTTTGGTCGGCCGGACTGGACCGATGGGTGCGGGCTTTGACAAAGGGGCCCAGCGCGCCTGGATCCCTCGGGGCAACTTCGTGGCGGGCGGCGCGGTCAGCCTCGATGAACGCCCCCTGCGCATCGAGCACTTGGCGGCGCCTGTTTGGATCCACCGCACTCCCGTCTCCAACGCAGACTGGGCCGAGTACCTCGCGGAGCATCCTGACGATCGCGTGGATGCAAACTACCTGATGCACTGGGGGCCTGAGCGCCAGGTCCCGGCCGACCAGGGGGATGCGCCGGTGTACAACATCTGGCCTGAAGACGCGGACCGCTTCGCCGCGGCCAGCGGGGCCCGACTCCCCACAGCAGATGAGTGGGAGAAGGCGGTTCGCGGTATTGATGGCCGACGATGGCCATGGGGAGACCACTGGAAGCACGCTGCAGTGGTGGCAGATCTGGGCGTACCGCGGCCCCTGTCGTCCCGCGCCTTTGGAGCCCAGGGAGAAGCCGCGCTCTACGGCGCGGTGGGCGGCGTCTTTGAGTACACCAGCTCCCCTTGGCGGAACAGAGAGGGTCGAGGCCGGGTGGTGATGGGCGGCTGCTTCACCCACCCTGCGGCCGTTTCGCGAGCGGGCCTGCGGCTGTCTCACAAGCTTTCTGGCAACCTAAAAGCGGGCCTCAGGCTCGCGTGGGACGGGGACGGTTCGGAGTGATCGACAGATCATCGGTGTTTGAGCGAGACTTTCACACGGGCCCACGCGGACTTCGCCTGCGGATCCGGGAGCACGGCGCCGACACAGGCACCGTGCCATTGGTCGTGCTTCATGGCTTCCTCGAGCACGCCGGATGCTGGGATGACGTGGCCGTCGCCCTACAACCTCGACACGTGGTGGCGGTGGACCTGCGAGGCCACGGCGGCTCTGACCACATCGGCGCGGGCGGCTTCTACCACTTCTGGGACTACGTGGCCGACGTCGTGGCGGTCATCGAAGACCTGGGTGGCTCCGTGGACCTGCTCGGCCACAGCATGGGCGGGTCCGTGTGCGTCTTGGTGGCCGGCTGCGTGCCAGACTGCGTGCGAAAGCTGGTCTTGGTCGAGGGGATCGGGCCTCCCGATGGGCAGAACCAGAGGGTTCGCCAGGCGCGAAAAGCCCTGAAACACCGCCGTAATCCTCCAGAGCATCGGCCGATACCGACCTTGAAAGACGCGGCCGAGCGCTTGCGTCGCGGCAACCCAGACGTGCCGGAACATCGGGCCCTATCCCTGGCCGAACGAGCGACCCTCCCCACGCCAGAGGGTCGGATCTGGCGCTGGGATGCGCTGCATCGTGCCCGCTCGCCGCAGGCGTTTAGCGCAGACCAATTTATGAGCTTTCTCCAAGAGATCAGCTCACCCACTCTGCTCATCGAAGGGGCGGACTCGCCCTTCCAACACATCCCAGACTTGGATAAGCGCCGTGACCGACTGGCCCATGCCAGCCGGGTCGTCTTAGAGGGCTGTGGTCACCACCCCCACTACACCCACGTCGACGCCATGGCGAAACGGGTGCTGGAGCACCTCAATGCTTGAACCCGACGTCGTGTCAGAGCTCTTGGAGCTGGTGTCCGATCCGAAGGTGGCCCGTCGCCGCGGAAAAGAGTTGCAGTCCCTGCGAGGCGTCCGCGGCGTACCCCATGGCGAGCTCGCGCGCGTGGCCAACGCGGTGTGGCAGGATCAACGCCCCACAATGCGCGAAGAGTCTGCACTGACCCAGCTGTTCGGCACCGCATGGGAAGACGGCATCGTGGCCATCGGGCTGCTCGCCGCCCTGCTGCCCTCTACGCCCGCTGACGCCCTCGACCTGGCCAGAGACTGGTGCGAGCGCATCGACGACCATGAGACTGCCGACGCCATGGGCATGTTGATCTTGGGCCCCGGCGCCCTGGCCAGTGGCGGCGATGCTGCCAAACAATTATTGAGTTTGCTCCGACATCGTCGGCCTGCAGTTCGACGCGCGGCGGTGATGGCGGGAATGGCCATGGTGCCCGAAGAGGTGACCGGCCCGGCGGTGGCCCCCCTGCGAGCCCAGCTCGGCACCGATGGCGTCATGTTCGTCGACAAGGCCCTAGACGACGAGCTCGCCGGCCTGGCCAACGCAGCGCTCCGAGACGAAAACCCATCGGTCCGCAAAGCCCTGCGTCGGGTCCTCGCAGGATGGGCCCTGCACTCGCCAGACGCGGCCGAGGCCTGGCTTGGCTCGGTTCGTGGCGGCACGCCGAAAATCCTCCGTGAAGCCGTGGAAAAGGGCGCTAAAAAGTCTAGGCGCAAGGCCAGGAAGCACGCAGAGTGGCTCGCCCAAGAGTCCCAGGAGTCCCAGGAGTGAGCGGCGCTCTACTAGTGGCTGCGGGGTGTGTGATCACCTCCATGACCACGGAGCCTGCCCGAGTGCGGGGCGTCGACGTCCAAGAACACCGGGCCATGGTCGTCGCCAAAGGCGACTGCGACTGGATCGAACTCGTCGTTCCTCCTGGGGCGTCCGTAGTCGCGCCCAAAGCCAAGCTGCTCTATGGCGATGGCGGTCGTCGCCCCCTCGACGCGGTCCGCTGGGCTCCCCTCAAGCGCGACATCAAGGGTGTGGGTATTATTCGCATCCATACTCCAGATTTGCTTACCGGAGATCGGGTGCGTCTCCGGTGGAGTCTGCGACCAAGTCCCCTCGCCGGCAAGCCCGGAGTGACGGAATCGCTGGAGGCGTCCGCGGCGCCTCGAACGCCGGCCGAAGCCTTGGCCGACGTGAGTCGTCGCCACCTCATCCCCAACCGCACAGACATGCCCGCATTGGGTCGTTCGGGTGCCGTCATCACCCCCTCCGGGGTAGTGAGTAAAATGCTGCAAGGCACCGACCTCGTGCGGGCAGATGTGGTGTTTAACGACACCTCTGAGCCAGCGGGCAACGTGGCGCTGAGCTCCACCACCCCGCCTCGAATCTGGGCCCACCCGGACCAGCTTTGGGACCCCCGCTACGAAGTGCGAGTCGACGGCGCGCCCGTTGACGTCGTCGGTGCGCCCGCTGGCGAAGGCCCATCGGCCCACTCAGAGGGCACCGTGCGCCGGTCCTTGAAGCTGGAGCTCCCAGCCGGAGCCGATCCGCGAGTGGCGCTGGTTCCTGGTCGAGGTAGCCTGGCGGTGGCTCTCGATACCTGGCACCTGTCCGGCCCCATCGACCGGCCGCGGGTGAGGCTCGTTCATGCCCCCCCATCCGGCGTGTTTCGGTCGGCGACCGTCGCTGCGGGCACCACCAGTCAAGCCGTGCTGGACCCCACCCGCACCCAGGCCTGGCTCATCGCATCTCCCGGCGAAGATCCCACCTTTTCGCTAGAGAGTCAGCGCCCTGATGTCCCCATTTGCGGGATCTTCGGCCCGACCCAAGGCGGGTCAGCCAACGTCATTGAGGACCAGCGAACAACCATACAAGCCGATGGGGCTGTGATTCAGCAAGATCAGAGCGGATGGTGGATCGAGTCGTGGGGCGGGCACCCCATCGCCGATGAGCGAGCTCGGGTGATCGCGGCCCTCGATGCCCGCTTCGCACGTCGAAGCCTGCCTGAGCCGGCCCTCTCCGTCCGAATCGCAGCTCGATACGCAGACGTCGGTGATCTCGA
>JBGCER010000639.1:0-6879 GCA_045106515.1 Myxococcota bacterium | reverse complement strand
CCAGCTCGGTCTGTAGTTGGCTGGCGATCTGCTCCGTCGTCAGACCGCACACCTCTTGGCCGCCGATCAGGGGCACGTCGATCCGGCACCCGGCGTTGATCACCAAGTCTCTGGATAACTCGTCTTCGCCGTAGACTTCGAGGCGCAGCGTGTCGCCCGGCCCAACTTGGTAGCTAGACGCGGCGGCAGGATCAGCGGCAATTCCGACCAGCGTGAGAAGTGTGATGAGCATGGGGCGTGCGTATCCGGTCACAGATCACCGTGCGTAGGTTCGACAGGGGGTTGTCGTAAAGACCCGCGAGCTTCGAACTTTCGCTCCAAGCTATCGGTCTCGTTTTGTCCAACTCAAGTTCAGACTGTGGGTGTGCACCCCGACTCCGAAGTCGAAGTAAAGCCGGAGGGTTGGCGTTTTCACTCCGAAATCAGGGCACCAAATCGCTGGTTTGACGTCCGTCCTGAGCGAAGAAGTGAGTGAAATGCTGTGGGTTGGCGTTGTGAGCGTCGCTCCGTCTTCCGTGGCCTTCACCTGGATGTCCGGGTGCAGCAGCAGGCCAGATTCGATTCGGTGCTCGGCCGGGTTCGCGATCTCGTCGACAATCCGCAGGACGTCCCGGTGAAGATGAACGGTACGGCGATGGACGGGCGAACCTTTCATTCGACGATATCCATCATGGCTCGCAGAGACTCGGAACCCATCATCGGTGGGACTCCACTCGTGGACGGTCGCCGTCCAGCGTCGGCCGGCTCGGAAGACCGAGAAGAGTTCGGCTTGATCTTCGCCATCGATGCACACGGTGTTGTGGGCCTCGGTGGACCGGCACCACGGGCGGCTGGGACCCTGGTATTCGTACACTCCTGGATCCACGAACACCCGATGTCCACCGAGCGACCAAAGAAGGTTCAGCGCGTCGGCGTGGCCGTGGCCGGGCAGGGCATCCATTCCAAGGGGGCCCGCGTCGAGCACGACCAAGTCCTGGGCGCTGCGAAATCCAAATAGGCCGGAATTGCGAAGGGCGAAGGGGCCGAAGTTGGCGTCGACACTCCCGCCCAGGCGCGCCCAGGCATCGCAGATTGCCTCGCACGGGTACGCCATCGTCAAACCTGCGTCGTTGAGCAGTATCGGAGCTCCATCGGGGGCGGTCGTCAACCTTGCGGCCGTCGCCATGCGATTGAGCGCGTCCATGAGCTGGGCTCGAATCGGGCTGGGGTCGAGGACGCTGTAAATCTCGACCAAGTCTGCGAACACCTGCAGGTGGTACGCCGGGGAAAGCTCTGCGTGCAGCCCATCGGGTGGCACCTGCTCGATGAGCTCCCGCTGGAGTAGGTCCACTGCAGTCGTGTGCCAACGCGTGGGGTCGGCTCCTTCAAAGCAGGCGGCACCCCATAGCAATGCCTTGATATCTTTGATCAGGTGGTTTCCTCCTAGGTCCGTCTCCAGGTTGCGATGCAAAAACGCGAGTTGGGCGACTAGCGAGTCCTGGAGTGTGCGCCGACACCCGTCGGAGAGTGCGGGCCGGTCGGCGAGTTGCTGCATCCAAACCACGACTCTCACGGACAGCGCAAAGGCATTGTATGCGTCAATCCAATCTTTTCCTTCGTAGGCATGCACCTGTTGGCACCAGCTCTCCAGGATTCGCTGGACGTCGTCATCGGCGAGCGGCTCGATCCACCGGTGCTCGTGCAGCACGATGCGCCCCAGGGTGCCCGAAGGGTGCGCGCTCGGTTTCCAGTCCACGGTTGGGGTGTGTGGAACGGACTCGCCCAGCAGCTCAAAGTGCGTGGCATCAACGGCGGCCGTGCGTCGTGGCATCACGGGTCGAGGCCAAGGTTCTGCCCGCGGACGCGCCGAAACTGCAGGGAGGGAAGGTTGGAGCCACGTGCCCTGGATTTGGTGTCGAACCGCCCGCTTTGCGGAGAGCCACACACGTCTCGAGAGCCTCGATGGGGGCACCCGAACCATCATGCGGGCCAGCGCTGGGAGATCTTGGGGATTCATGGCGCCTCGCCCTGTTCGGTACTGCCATGCTAGCCCCGTGTTGGAGGTCGGCAAGGTGCCGACCTCGCTGAGAACCGACCCGTGGGGGCGCGTTGAAGATCCTGATCTTGGCTGACAATTTCCCGCCCGAGACCAATGCAGCGGCCTCTAGGGTGTTTGAGCGCGCGAGGATGTGGGTCGCTTGGGGGCATCGCGTCACGGTTCTTACAAGCTTCCCTAATTTTCCGGTTGGAAAGCGCTTTCCTGGCTATGAGTCTGGCCTGTTCCGTCGCGAGGTGATGGATGGCGTGCACGTAGTTCGGCTGCCCACGGTCATGAGGCCCAACGCGGGTGTGTTGCCTCGGGCGATAGACCAGGGAAGCTACCTCCCCCTGGCGGCTCCTCTCGCCACGCTCGTTCGCGGCGTAGACGTTGTGTTTGCTAGTTCCCCGCACATTTTCGCGGGCCTCGCTGGACCGTTCTCCACCCGCCTTGGGCGCCGGCCTCTCGTGCTTGGGGTGGCAGGCCTCTGGCCGGAGTCCATTTTGCCGGTGGGGGCGGTGAAGAACCGGCAGCTCATCGGTGCTCTGGAAGCTGCAGAGCTGTGGTTGTACCGAAGAAGTCATGCGATCGTGGCTTTGACGGGGCGGTTTAAGGACTCGATGATGAGGCGCGGCGTCCCAGAATCCAAGGTGCATGTGATTCGAAATGGAGCAGATCTCCGGCTGTTTTCGCCGGCAACTCCGGATCCGAAGACCCGAACGGAGCTAGGGATCCCCAACGACGCCTTCGTGCTGGCCTACATCGGGAATTATGGCCCGGCGCAGGCGCTTGGGGCCGCTCTGGACGCGGCGGAGCTCTTAAGGGACAGACCCAGGTTTCGGCTGCTGATGGTGGGTGGTGGAGCCCAAGAATCGGAGCTTCGTAGGCGGGCAGAACGCATGGAAAACGTGGTTTTTCAGGGACGCCAGCCCCGAGAGAACATGCCTGCCTTGTGGGCTGCCAGCGACGCGGCCTTGGTTCACTTGGCGGACCGTACGACGTTCGCATCGGTGCTGCCGAGCAAGATTCTTGAAGCGATGGCGATGGCCAAACCAATCGTCTTGAGCGCGCCGGCCGGCGTGGCTTCGGAGCTGGTTCAAGAAGAGGGCATCGGTGTATGCGTGGGCGCGGAACAGCCGGGTGCACTCGCGGAGTCGATTCGCGCGGTGATGGACGATGCGACAACGTTGTCCACCATGCAGCAGCGTTGCATCGACGCCGTGCCGAGGTACTCGCGGGAAGCGCAGGCGAGAGCTGTGTTGAAGGTGTTGGAACTGGCCGCGGAACGTCGCTGAGCCCTGCGAGGCTCGTCGAAGGATGGAGAGCGAGATGGGACTGCGAGACCGGATTATCCGGCGCCTAGATGAAGGCCGGTACAAGGAATTTCCCAGCAGGTGGGACGACCTTCGATTTTCTGAGCTGATCGCCTCTCGAGTGATGCCGACCCACACGGTGCTCGATCTAGGTGCCGGGGCAGGGATCGTTCCGGAGATGAACTTCAAGGAACTGGCCGCTCGGGTATGCGGCGTGGACCCAGATCCTCGGGTCGTCAACAACCCGTACCTTCACGAGGGTCGCCAGGGCGTTGGCGAGCAGATTCCCTACGATGACCAGACGTTTGACGTCGTCTTCTGTGACAACGTGCTCGAGCACCTAGAAAACCCTGAGACCGTGTTCGCGGAAGTTCGCCGGGTACTGAAACCTGGAGGCGTATTTTTGGCGAAGACCCCGAACTACTGGCACTATGTAGCGGTGACCGCCTCCGTTACGCCGTTGTCCTTCCACCAGCGCTTCAACGCCGCTCGTGGACGCAAGGAAGAAGACACCTTCCCCACTGTGTATCGAGCGAATACCCGGCGCGATCTGCTGAAGCTCGCGTCCAAGACTGGAATGGAGCTCGTCGACTGCACGCGCATCGAAGGCCGACCGGAATATCTGCGCCGGTGGGCTTCGACGTACATCGCGGGCACCGTCTATGAGCGGATCGTCAATGCGTCGGAGATCTTGGCACCGTTCCGAGTGGTGCTGTTTGCCGAGCTGAAGCGGGTCGGCTGACCCCCCCCCACCCTAGCCAAGACATCGCACGTCGTCCCCCATGCGGCCTTCGAATCCCCCCGAAGGCCACCCTCACACGGCGTGCGATGTCAGTGAGCTAGGTCTCCACCAAGGTGGAGGTACGCCCGTGTGGATGGCCACGACGGGTCTGGGCGCCGGTCGCGCCCAGGGTGTGGGTCGCGTTGGGCGACTCACACACACCTTAGGCAGGCGTGGCTCGAACGCATATTACGCTAAATAACGCGAGGCCGAATCAGGACTCGGATGCGTCCAGCACGTGAATATCGAGGTGCTGCACGGCCAACCGAATTTGGCCCAAGCGTCCCAATCGCTCCAAGAAGGGCGTGTCTTTTGCCAGCCCTGCCTGCTCCACTTGGCGGCGGACTCGGAACACGTGCACATTCAGCGTTCGCTCATCGATTTTGAGCATTTTGGCCAGGTCTGTTGCGTAGAGCCAACCCCGCGCCGCCCCTTCGATCCCCACCTCGGCGTCGCTCTTCACGGCCCGCGCCAGAGTGAGCAACATGTAGTGGTAGGTGCGGGCCTCTAGGAGGTGACCCTGCCCGTCGATAAAGAGTGTGACTTCGACGAATTCCTCGTCGGGGCTCACCTTGAATTGCAGTGAGATCCGTGGCTCTCCGGCGGGGTCGGGCTCCAAGTCCTGGGTGCGGTCCAGGTCGGAGTGATCGGTGCTGGTGGGCGGGGAGTCGTCGGACAATATCCACGCATCGGTGGGCACGGCGAAGGCGATCTCGGCGCCCTTGTCGAGCTGCAGGACCTCACCGACGCTAAGGCGTCGTCCCTCGACCCACGTGCCATTGCGGCTTCCCAAGTCGCGGGCCCACCACGCGTCGTGCTCCCACCAAAGCACCGTTTGCTCTTTTGAGGCTCCCGGATGCGCAATGCGCAGCTGGCACGTCTTGGCCCGCCCGACGACCATTCGGACGTCGAGATCTACGATGGTACCGGTACGGGGATGAACGAGACGTGCCACGGGCCCATGCTAGCTCGTTCGTGCCCGTGGGCTTGTCTGTCGCAGCCGATCGCGGAGTTGCATCGGGTCTGCCTGGGGGTGTGCCGCGGCGATCTCTGCGGCGCGAACAGCGGCGCACGCAGCGGCGCCCGACGTATTGCCATATCGACTCACGTCGCCGGTGGACAAGGCGGTACCCGAGGACACGAACAGGTCGACCCGCTTTCCGTGGTTTGAGGTGCGGTCCCGCCGCCATGCGCCGCCTTGCTGGGTATGGCCCGCCCCGACCATGACGGCCCCCGAGTCTGTGTGGTTGATGTCTACAGAACGGGTTGAAACAGGCAAATCATCAAGGTTGATGCCCCCGTTTCCAGCGGGCTCCACCACCAAGATGCCCCGGTCTGTCGCGGTGCGGATCAGGTGGAAGAACCCAGGCCAGATCTCGATGGGCATGAGGGCTCCGGCTCTGTTCTGCGGGTCGATCCACTGGGTCTGCAGCTCGATCAACAAGACCTCTCCGGCCTTGGCGGCGTGCACGGCGGCACCGAGGGCGTCGAGGATCCCGTGCGCTTGGGCGGGGTCGGGGGTGCGGGGGGGCGGCCCGGCTGCGTACACATGCACGCTCTCAACCCATCGATGGGTGGGCAATAGGGCCTGCCGCAGCACGCCGAGGGTGTTGAGTCCATGCGCTCCATGGCGGCTCAAGGCGGCTGTGTTTCGAGCCCTGCTGCCTTCGTGGAGGCGGACCCGTGACCAATCGATCTTCGGGTGAGAAGCGAGCCAGCAGGCGTGCTCCACCACGTGCAGGCGCTTGGCGCTGTGGGTGCTTGGCATGCGGCTTCCTGCTTATGAAGACTGCCATTCATAGGCGGCGAAGACGAACTTGGCGTCCGATGGCATGGTCTCCAGAAAGAGCTGCAGGGGTTGCTGGGAGGTGACTGGATCTTGGTCCAGAGCCACCCACAGGTCCCACCCATTGATGGTGGTGTACTGATAGGTGTGCCACAGCGCCCAGAAGTCCATCACTTGGTCGTTGGGACCCAAAATGCGAAATAGGCGGCCGGTCTGCTGGCTTGCTCCCTGTCCGTTCGGACCATTATATACGTTAAACCTCAATGTTGAGGCCCCGGCTGGGGCGTTCGGAAGGGCGGCGATCTGGGCCGCCGACGGTGGGGCTTGGTAGTCGAACTTCATGTGCGCCCTGGCGGTTCCGGGGAGAAGCGGGGCTTGCAAGACGTCGCTGGGCTCGAAGTCCGGGGGCAGGTCTTGGGTGCGCGTCACCTGGCACAGGGTGTCGAACTGAGGCCGATTATCGACCTCCCAAAGCTCGTTCCAAAGGCCGGGAGATCCGGCGTTGGCACTCGGGTCCCGCCACACGACGACCTTGCCGATTTGGCCGATCATGCTGTCGTTGAGCGTGGGGGGGCCCCAGACGATGCCCTCGCCGTCGAGCACCTGCGGACCGCCTGGCGCGAGGTAGCAGCCGAGGGCGCGCGCTCGCTGGCGCAGATTCTGCCACTCGGTGGGCGAGACACGGCAGCGTTCCGCGTCCTCTTGCCCTGGCGGGCTGGACGCCAACGCCGCGGGCTGTGACGGCGGTGCGTCGTGTGAAGAAATCGGGGTTGAATCGATGGACTCGGACTTCATACGGACCTCGCGAAGCAGTGCCAAGGTCTAGCATCGGAGGCTGCCTTCGATGATTTCGCAGTACTACACCAAGGTGATGAGTTCGTCTCCTACGCACTCCTGCACGGACAGCACATCCAAGCGATTGGACCATCGGGCTCGCGGGACACGCTCTGCGGCGCTGCGGACCTCGGGCTGGGAGATGGAT
>JBGCER010000638.1:0-12621 GCA_045106515.1 Myxococcota bacterium | reverse complement strand
CCGGTGTCGCGGACCTGCACGGTCCATGTTTCGGTGCCACGGATCTGGTTGTTTTTCACCGTGAGGTAGAGCTGGTGCGCAGTGACGTGCGCGGCGGCCGGTGGCGTGTCTTGGTCTCGCCACGGGGCGTCGGCCTCGTCCGCAGCACGGGAGGCCGAGGCCCCGACTAGGGCGATGATGGCGACAGCAGGAAGGACGAGGCGATGCACGCTGCCATCATACGAGCTTCGGTTACGCCGCGCGCCGATCTGCGGTGACGGTTCGATTACGTCCGAGGTTCTTCGCTTCATAGAGTGCTTCATCCGCCCTTTTTAGCCAATCTGTAAGCGGTTCTTCTGGCTCGATCTCTGCGATACCCGCGGACAGGGTCACCGATAGGCCGTTGGCGTATGTACCCCAAGCGTGCCGTTCGACTTCCCGGCGAACGCGTTCTGCGGTGCTCTTAGCGCCGTCTTGGGGACAATTGGGCAAGATGGCAAGGAACTCTTCGCCTCCGTATCGGACGACGGTGTCCGAATCGCGAACGTGCATGACCACGAGCCGGGCGACCGTGCGCAGGACGTCGTCGCCGGTGCCGTGGCCAAAGGTGTCGTTGACCGCTTTGAAGTGGTCAATATCCAAAAAGATGCACGAGACCGGCACCTCGCTCGCAGCATAGCGACGGACCAAGGCGGGGAGATCTTCTTCGAGGTAGTGCCGTGTCGCCAAGCCGGTCAGCGCGTCCTTATTGGCGAGGGAGAGCCTCTGCACGACCTTGGTGAGGTGGGCCAATTCCTTGAGGGACAGGGGATCGACCCGCAGGGTGACGCCGCCGACGACAAGGGTGGCGCCCGGGGGCAGCGGAGTGCGGCCTGTGACCGGCTCCAGATCGATGCGGGTGCCATTGGTGCTTCCCAGATCCTCCACCCAGACGATGCCGGTCTCGTCGAGCTGGATTTGGGCGTGATGGCGGCTGACGGAGCCGTCGGTCAGCGGGAGCTCGCAGGTGGCATCCCGCCCGACCACGACCTTGCCATCGGGCGGGTACAGCGTCGCGAAACGCAACATGTCGGGGCCCGCCGCCACGCGGACCGTCGCGAGGCGAGCGTCGTTGCGGCGTCGGCTCTTCCGAGGGTCGTCGTTTAGTGTAGGGCCTACCAGGGTCCTCACGTAGTTGGGCTTGGGCTCCGGCACACGGCCTCCGCGGGCGGTTCAACTAGGATTCGGACTCTGGGACTCGATGCTTGAGGCCCGACGCCCATGTTGGCCTGCGTCTTGGCTTTCCGGTCGTCGGTGAACGCGGTACACTCGATTGTCGCGAGACGGGCGCGATTACGCCGTTCGGGCTAGGACGCGCAACTATTCTGGAGGAAACATGATTCGATCGAGCCTCACCTGGACGGCCATCCTGGCCACCGCCATGTTTATGGCCTGCAACGGCGATGATGGCCCCACCGGGGAAACGTCCGACACCGATACGGACACCGACACCGACACCGATACGGACACCGACACGGACGCCGATGCCGACGCCGACGCCGGCGACGACATCGACAACGCATTCGAGGTCACCACGGTGCCCGGTGAGTTCGTGAGCGTCCCACAGACCATCGGAACGGCCGGAGATCGTGACTTCTTCGCCATCGATGCTCTCGCTGGCGACTGGTACGTCGCGTGGGCCGACCGCCCCGGCGTCGAAGCCGATGGAACGGCAGCGGGCGGCACGCCTGACACCGTCATCAAGCTCTACAATGAGCAGGGTGCGGTCATCGCCACCAATGACGACATGCCTTACCGCGCACAGAACACCGACGCCGGTATGGTCTGGCAGGCCAAAGAAAACGGCAAGATCTACGTGGAAGTCCTCGAGTGGGCTGACTGGGCGGGTGAGTCTCCCCAGGGAGGCCCCAGCTTCCAGTACGACATGCGCATTTGGCAAGGCAACTTTGGAGAGGTTGCCACCTCCAATGACACCATCCTCGATTCCTTTGGCTACTCCGACGCCAATGGCAATGACTTCCAGCAGCTCAGCATCGGCTGGTCCGACGCCGAGCGAACCTCCTTCTTCAGTGGCTTTATCGACGCCCCTGGTGATGTCGACGTGTTCGAGCTGGGCACCGATGACTTCTCGGTGGAAGCCGGCGATCCGCTGCTCTGCCAGTTTGGCGGATGGCCCGATCAGCCGACCGAGCTCAACCCCAAGCTCGACGTGTTCTGGGAGAACTGCACCCCGGGCGAAGAAGACGATGGTGACTGCGACGGCCAAGGCGACGACATCGTGCTCGTGGGTTCCTACGAAGGCGACCTGAGCCTCACGCCTCCCGGAGCCAACCTTCCCGAAGACTCGGCTGTTCAGGCCGCTATCGTCGGTGGCCGCTACTACGTGCAAGTCAGCGATGCCAAGGGTGAGGGTGGCGCTGGCTACTCCTACACCGTGCTGTACAGCTGCTACAACATGACGAATTGGGTCCGCGAGATCGAGAGCAACTCGTCCGATCCCAAGGACAGCACCTTCGCGGAGCTGGTCCAGTCGACCAATGAAGAGTTCCCGAACTTCTACTTCGGTCGGATTCATGGTGATTTCCGCGCCACCGCCGGCGACGGCAATGACGTCTTTGACACCTGGGCCGTGGTCGATCAGCTCGACGACAAGGACTTCGTCAATGTCGAGATCGAGGCAGGCGAAGCCGGTTCGCTCGCTGGCGAGATCACCCTGAAGCTCTGGCGCAACGAGGGCGGCGGTGTCTACACCGAGCTCGCATCGGACACCGGTACGGATCCCGCGATCGTCAACTACCAGATCGGCCCAGACGACATCACCCTGGCGGTGACGCTGGAAGTCGATGGCTCGGTGCAGGGCTACGGCACGCAGTACTTCGGCTTCATCTCCGTGGATGACAAAGCCTCTGAGTAAGCGTCGCTCGTGATCGGATAGCAGGGGCGCGGAGGGTTCATGACCACCGCGCCCCTTTTGCGTCCGGCTTCAACGGTCTTGTTGCTTCGAGAGGAGTCACAGGGCTTTTCCGTGTTCATGGTCCAGCGCAATCGTCGCTTGGCCTTCATGCCGCGCGCCTGGGTGTTTCCCGGTGGCCGGGTGGACGCCGCCGATGCGCTGCGTGAGCATCCCCGCGTTGTTGGGGGCGAACTCGCCCTCACCGCGATGGGCTTACCGCCGGATGAGGGCGTCGCCTTCTTGGTGGCGGCAGCCCGAGAAACCCTGGAGGAGAGCGGCGTTTGGCTTGGCAGCGGCGAGCCGTCGGCGGCCTTGAGGGACGCCCTGAACGCGCGTGAGTGCACCCTCGCCGAGGGGCTCGACGCCGAGGATCTGAGGCTCGACCTCGACGTGCTGCGGCCGTGGTCGTGGTGGGTCACGCCCGAGGCGGAGCCCCGCCGATACGACACCCGCTTCTTTGTGGCGGTGGTGACGGGGCAGGCGGGTCGGCACGATGATGGCGAGACCGTCAACAGCGCCTGGATGCCCATTGGTGAAGCGGTGCGCGCTGCGGAAGCGGGGGAGCTGCCTATGGCGCCTCCGACGTGGTGGACGCTGCGCGAACTCAATGCGCATTCCACCGCCGATCGAGCGCTCAAAGCCCGTAGGAGTCGCCGCCCGATCTGTCCGATCTTGCGAGGAGAGATGAGCGATTTGACCCTGGTGTTGCCGGGCCATGACGAGCACTCGGAGCCGCCGATCGAGGGACTGCCCACCGAGGTCCGATTCTCACAGGGTCGGTGGTGGGCCGCTCCCACCAGCGACTGAACAGCTGTACAGGTGACCGACGGAAGTGACGGATGTCGGTCCGACGTTCGTCACTTGTCCACCGCTCTGAAACGGTTCTACGCCCGTTTTCCGTGTGCACACCCCCTGCATCTCCCGATGCACGGAGGTGTTCATGTTCGAGGAGATCGTACTGCAGTCGGGTTCGTGTTTTGGCGGAGCGGACCAGCGATACGGCTTGGTGGATCGGGTGGGCCGAGTCGGCCGGCGCAATGACGTGCGGCTGGTGGCCTGGGGCTACTGCGGTCGACGGCTGCGTGTGGTGCTGGAGGGGGACGAGGTGCGGATCGCCCACACGGTCGGAGGTGTACGTCGCGGCAGTGCGCGCTTGAGTCGCTCGCCGATGATCTTGGTGGTGGAGTCTCAAGAGCCCATCATCGACGTGCAAGAGGCCATTGTGCGGTGCCACCGGATGCCCCAAGTGGGCGATCCATTGGGCAGCGCGTGGTCGAGCCATCGAGACTTGCTCTCGGTGCGGTGTGCCGCCTTCTACGACGCGGCCCGGCTGCGGTCTCTCGTCGACCCCAGGACGATTCACTGGAAGGCTGGCGGCCAATCCCTGCCCGCCGGGTGGCCACCGAATGATGGCTCGGTCTCTCTGGGCGTCTTGCTGCGCATCGCCGCGGCGGTCCTCGGAGTGTTGCCCGCGGACAGGCGGTGTTTTCGGCTCTTTGCCCACGCGGCCAGGAGCGCCGGCTACGATGCCTTGTCCATCGCCTCGGCTCTCGCGCTCACGCCGAGACGGATCCGCCAACTCTGGGCGGCCGACGAACCTGCGCTCGCGTTGGCGCTCCAGCACTTGGGGGACCCTCGGCTCGGCAACGTGCCGTAGCCGGACCGCTACGGCTTGGGGTCGACCTTGCGCAGGGTGATCTCGAAGATCAACGTTGCATTTGCGGGGATCTGGCCTCGGGCTGCTTCGCCGTAGGCGATGTCGGCCGGGGCGACGATGATGCGCGTTCCACCGACGTTCATGCCAGCGATCGCTTCGTCCCACGCCTTGATCACATTGCCTTCGCCGAGGGGGAAGGTCAGGGCGGCCATACGCTTGTAGGAGGAGTCGAAGAGGGTGCCGTCTTCGAGCCAGCCGCTGTAGTCCGCGTGCACGATCTCGCCGGCTTTCGGCTGCGCGCCCTCACCGACCATTACGTCGGTGTACATCAGCCCGCTGTCGGTCGTGGTCATGGCCGACTTATTGAAGGACACGATCTTCTCGGGGACGATGCGGGGTTCCGTCACAGACAGGACCTCGATCTTGGCCAGAACCGGACTGTTCGGCTGCACGACCGGGAGCTGTCCTTTTTCGCCAAACGCCGCTTCGGCAGGGATCTGCACGAGGCGTACGCCACCGGGCTTCATGCCCTGCACAGCGATCTTGAGGCCTTCCAGCGGTGGGAGCTCTCGGCCGCGGCCGCCGAGCCACCACTTCATGCCCTTGGGCTGGTTCCAGCTGCTGAAGAACTTTTTGCCTTCCGGGTTCCACACGGAGAGCTCCGCGTCGACGACCGACCGGTCGAGGGCGCTATTGCCCTCACCGGGGCTCAGCTCGATGACTTGTACGCCCTTGTCTAGGGTCTGCACGCGTGCGTCGGCGGCGAAGTCGATGTCGGTGGGGGCGGTCGGGGCCACTCGAATGTCACCGAGCCCGACCAGCTCCACGTCGAAGACCAGGGTCGAGTTTGCGGGGATGACCGGCGGGCGACCGGACGGGCCGTAAGCGAGTCCGGGCGGGATCACGAGCTGGCGCTTGCCGCCAACCTTCATGTCCGCCACGCCCAGCTGCCAGCCTTCGATGACGCCAGGGACGCCAACCTGGAACTCATAGGGCGGTCGCTTATTGGCGACGCTGCTGTCGAACATGCGACCGCCGTCTTGGAGCCAGCCGCTGTAGTGCACCTGGACGGACTGTCCTTTGACCGGCGAGGGGCCCGTGCCCACCTGCATGTCGTGGATCATGAGACCGCGTTCGCGCTTCTCGTAGGCGCCGCTGTCGATCTGGGTCGGAACCGGGTCTCCGGCGCGGGCGCTGGGGGCGGAACCGGACTTTGCGCCCACTTCCGAGATCTGCTCTGACTCGTCCGGCGACTCCATGTACAGGTACATGCCGACGAAAGCGACCGTCGCAAGTGCGATTCCGCTACCGATTCCGATCACCGTGATGGGCTTGAGCACAGGGGCCTCCATACCCGGTCAACGCCGGGAGGAAGCCGGGTACCGCGTCGACGGTCGCTTCGCTAGCGCAGTCCCAGCCAGAGTCCCACCATGCCGAAGCAACCCATACAGCCGACGCCAAAGAATCCGACCAAGGCGACGCCACCGGCGATCAAGTTTCGCGGGCGAAACAGCACGCCGGTCTTGGCCCGAGACCAGAACCGGTAGATCTCACGACCCATGGGCATGGTGACCAAAGTGGACTCGATCTGTCGGCGCGCCTCTTTGGTGAAGGCATCAGTCGACAGGTGCTGAGAGCCGGGAACGCGAGCGCCCGGTTTGGGGCGCTGGGAGCCCGCCGGCGCTGCGACCATCCGGCTGATCGTCAGGGACGGGCCATTTTGATGGCCCACCACGACCGCATCGCCCTGCTCGATCTGCATGGCGCCCTGGACGTTGAGCACCCGACCATTGGGCTTGCGCACGTAGAGGCCCGCGCCAACCTGACCTTGCTGAACTTGCCATTTCTGGCCTAGGTCGGTGATGAGCGCGTGTACCGGCAAGGCGCCGGTCGACGGATGCAGCACGACCTGGCAGCTGGCAGCATTCGTGCCGAGCTGGATGGTGCCGCCATTAAAGGGACCAAATCGGCTTCCGCCGAATTCGGGACCGAGCGTTAAGATCGTGGGAAGCATGAGGCGAGCCTACCGGAAAGCCCATCGCCATTGGGGGACGCTTCTCTTCCCGCTGCAAAGTGGTGGGCAGTGTCTGCCAAGGAGGCCCTAGGCCCCCCACGAACACTACTTCTTCTTGCAGGAACCTTGGCGGGCTTTGAACCGCGGATTCGTCTTGTTGATGACGTACACGCGTCCACGGCGGCGGACGATCTGGCAGTCCTTGTGGCGCTTTTTGAGGCTGCGAAGACTGTTGGCGACCTTCATGGTTCGCTCCTACAAAGTGAGACCACCGGCGTTTATGAGAGATCGACAGGCCCGTCAAGGCGGTTGTTCGGATCGCCACCGACCGGGTTGGGGAGCCGAGAGGTATCGGCACTTAAGCCCTGCGGTGTCTAACCCGATGAGACCTTTAGGAACGGAATACAGCAGGGTAGCGAAGGCGTTCGGTACCTATTGAACCTACGGGATCCCTTGAGGACCTTGAATCGAATAGCTACAGTGAGTGTGGAGGAACGCGAGGCCGCGACGGAGACAACTCGTCTTCTTCGCCCATCGCGTCCATGCTTGTGGCGACGCTACCGGGGCGTATTGAGCCTTGAAACGAACTTGGAGACTGGCATGTTTCGCATTGCAACCGTCTTGGTGGGCCTCGGGCTCGCGATCCCCGCTGCGGCGCAGGACACGTACAGCTATTTAGACAACAACGCGGATGGCGAACCAGATTACCTTCTGGGACCGACCGATGTAACTGGGTTTTCGCGGACCGGAGCCGGGTCGCCCACCGTGGCTTGGGACGGCGCGCAGTACGTGATGTACTTCGAGAGCCGGTTCAGCGAGGACTACCTCACCAGCCTCGGCGTCACCGACGACTATGAATTGTGCCGCAACAACCCGACGAAAGATCGGGTGGTCTGGGGCATCGGTCGAGCCACGTCGCCGGATGGCCAGGCCTGGACCGCCGATGCGGACCCGGTCCTCGTGCCCCAGGAAGGCACCTTCTACCACTGTCAGGCCGCCCAGCCGAACGTGGTTTTTGATGGCGACACGTTCCACCTGTACTTCAAGTCGCAGCAGGTCTGGGAGCGCCACCTCCCAGAAGGCGGCTCGTCATGGGGTGCGAGCCGATTCACGGGAATTGGCTACGCGACCTCGACCGATGGACAGACCTTCGCCGTGCAGGGCACCGACCCTGTGCTGCCCGTCGCCGCGGACATCGGCTACCCCAGCGTGATCGAGGTTCAGCTCGCTGAAGAGGCCGAGTCGACCTGGTACATGTATGTGGCGCAGCGCCCCGAGATCTTGCTGGCCAAGGCCGCCGCCCCCGGTGGCCCGTTCACCTTCTACGACGCCGGCACCCCTGTGCCTGTTGTGGAACCAGGCCTGTCGCTGTGGACCGATGACCTGGTGTTCAACCCCAGCGTTGTCTGCGAGCCCCCCGAAGAGACCTTCCCATTCACCATGTTCGTCGGCGGCCAAGATCTGGACGCCAATGGCGCCATCCAGTCCGCCGGATGGGGCAAGGGCACCAGCGTTTTGGGTGTGGAGTGGTTCTTGTCCGCGGACAGCCCGTACTACACCTGGGATGACACCGTGTCGTGGCGCCATTGGGAAGCCATGCGCGTCGACGAGGCCTACGTCGTCTGGTTCTCAGAGAAGGACGAAAACGGCTTGCTGAACGTCAGCTACGTCTACTCGGACGCCTCCACGTGGGATCCGGCCGATGTCAGCGATCGTCGCTGCTTCGCCGAAGAGTCGGACACGGACACGGACACGGACACGGACACGGACACGGACACCGATACGGACACGGACACCGACACCGATACGGACACGGACACCGACACGGACACCGATACGGACACGGACACGGACACGGACACGGACACGGACACGGACACGGACACGGGCGGTGAGACGAACACCGGCTGCCAGTGCAATAGCAGCAGCGTCTCGTCTACGGCGATGATCCTTCCGTTTGGCTTATTCCTGCTCGGCTTGGCTCGGCGACGCCGGTCCTGATCTCACCTAGGCTGCTCTTGTCCCTCGGCCTTCGGGCTGGACGGCACAACGCCCTCGCGCCCCGGCTTCGGATCCTCGATCCGTCGTCCGGGGCGTTCGTGCGTGAGGCGGGCCTGGAGTCCTCTCACCCCCCGCCGGACGGGGACCAGGCGGCGGTGCCCCACTTCGATGGCACTTGGGTGTGGCAGCCGACCCGAACCGCGATTCATAGGGTAGATCCCTCTACTCTAGCATCAACTCAGGTGCTCACACATCGGCTCTTTCACGACGTGCACAGCGTGGCGCCCGGGAAGCGTGGGTGGCTGATCACGTGCACCGGGCACGAAGCGGTCGTGGAGATGGACCTCGACGGCCACGTGCATCATCGGTGGGACTTAGGGCCCAGGCTCGACGACGCCATGGATGGCCGGCAGCTCCCTCATGATCACTTCAAGCCACATTCTGTGCATCCAAACTACGCATTTGTGGAAAATGGCAAGCGGTGGGTCACGAGTTTGGCCCAAGGGTGTTGCGTCGGGCTGGACCACGAAGGCCGCCTCGAACTGGGCTCAGCGCATCCCCACGATGGCGTTTTGAGAGAAGGATTGAGGTGGTTCACCTTAACAAGTGGGCGAGTCTTGGGCCTGGATCCGGCAACCGGGCAGGTGGAACGAGACCTGGATGTGGCGGCCTTGGAGTCTGAGTCCGGTGCGTTCGGCTGGTGCCGTGGCGTCGAGGTGGTGGGGGACCGCCTCTGGGTGGGCATCACCTGCTTGCGGGGTTCGCCCTGGCGTGAGACCGCTCGGCGCGTGGTCCGTGGTCCCAGGCAGCCCACTCGGGTCGTGGAGCTCAACTGGAGGACGGGCGCCCTGGTGCATCGGTGGCCGGTGGCGCCCGAGGGCTCTCTCTATGCGATCACGGCTCTGGTGTGATCTCTGTCGTATTTCTTGCGTTTTTCCTAGATTTTCCTACGATCGCATAGTTCAGTTGCACGCCCAGGGTCCAGCCTGAAGACTGAACGGTGCCGTTGCCGACGGTGCCGACGTCCACCGAGTCAGACGTGACGGGGATTCCCACCTGAGTGACCTCACTATCGCGGATGTCGAGGGTGGGGAACATCAGGAGGGAAGCCATGCCGTCGAACCGCAGACGCTTGTCCACCACCCAGCCAGAACCACCCAGGCTCAACTGCGCCTTGTTCGGGTCCACCAAGGCCATGGACAGGTTCTTCGGCGCCAGTGCTCCCCGCTCCCACATGGCGCCGGCCCGAACTTCGAAACCGGGCGTCGCTCGCCACTCTCCGCCAAGACGGATGCTCACCACATCGCGGAAGTCGCTGGGGAGCGACAACGTTGGAGGCACCTGACGAGACAGGTTGAACGACTCGGAGGTGACCGTGACGTCGATGTCTTCAACCTCTAGGTCTGCGAGGGCGGACCAGTTCTCGTATACGCCGGCCAACTCGATCTCGAGCCCGTCGATGGGCCGCACCGCCACGCCCGCCCGAAGGATCACGGGAATGGACACGTTGAGGGTCACGTCATCGTCGGTCCACACGACCTGATCGAGGGCGCTCTCTAGGCCGTGACCGGTGAAGTCGAGCTCGCCGGGGCCGCGGGCCTTGAACGCCGTGGGCGGGGTCATGGAAAGGCCGACAGACACCCGCTCGTGGGGCTCGATCAGTACACCTAGGTTCCACCAAGGCTGCACGCGGTCCCACGTATCGGCGGTGACGAGGATGTCTCCGGAGGGCCGGTCTGCGCCATCTGAGTCTGGGCCATTGGTGGTGACCTTGAGGGTGTCCCGAACCTTCAGCGCTTGCGTGCCGACGCTGGCCCCCACCGTGAACTGCTTGACGGGGCTCCAGGCGACGGTTCCGCCAACGGCGAACTGCCAGATGTCGGTGCCGATGATGCTGTACCGCTGGGAGCCGTTGGGGTCGTACTCGGAGCTCGGCGCATACGGGGAGACAAAGCCGAACGCGACTCCGAACTTGTCGCCGATCGGGGTCGCGAAGCCGAGCTGGGGCACCCCGAATGGCGGCGCCTCATTCTGGGTCGTGGGTAGGGTCACGCCCGTGTCATCGATCCGGTCGAAGCGGATATTTTGTTGGACGCCGGTGACGCCGATGTTGAACGTGGGCGCGTCGACTCGGATGATGCCGGCCGGGTTGATTCGCTGGGCGAACTGCGTGTCGGCTCCGGCCACCCAGGCGCCGGCGCGGCCGGCGGAGACGATCCCAGAGTCGGAGTAGTAGTAGCCGCCCGCTTGGGCCAGGGTCGCGAGTAAGATGAGCATGGCGGCAATCTACCGCACAATGCCCATGGATTTACTCCCGAAGCAGCACGTCTAGGGCGAATCGGGCTTGTCGGAGTGCACGGCCGAGTGGCCCGTGGTGCACGTTCTTGCGGAGCGCCACCAAAGTGGCGCGCTCGACGCGGTGTCGAGTCCACTTCCGGGCCGCGATGGGGCGTTGTGGGGTGGCCATCGGCGTCCAGAGGTCCGGTCTGGGAAAGCCCCATTGCTGGAGGTCTTCGTCGCTCACCCGGCGGAGCATTCGGTCCAGCGCCGACCTTCGGATCGGGTCGTCGGCGACGTCAGCGGCCCAGCGGTGCACGGAGGCATCTGTGGGGCGGGTGTGCTGTTTGACGGTGATGGGGTCGCCGGGTCCGGAGCCTTCGAGCGGAGCCTGACCGTACTCGATCATGGTGGGTTCGAAGGGGAGTCCAGCGGCCTCGCAGATCTGGCTCATGACCCCGGCTGGGCTCGTGACCATCGTTTCGTAGGTGACATGAACGCAGTTTGCGACTTCTTTTTGGCGCAGAAAGCTCGCGATCGCCGGGATGTAGCGCTCCAAGATAGGGTTGTGCGCGTGGGCGACGTCCCAGTCATCGTCGAAGAAGCTTCGGGCGTAGCTGCACCACACGGCGAATGGATGCCGGGTGAGCACCACATAGGTCGCGTCGGGGTAGAGGCGCCGAAGGAAGGGGAGAACCAAGGCATTGGCTGGGGTTTTGTCCACCAGGTGACCCTGCTCTCCCGCCAGCGCGCCGTAGAGCACGTCGGTGCACGCACGCAGAGCGTCGATGTAGGTCTGTTCTCCGCCCGGCAAACCGCGAACGAGCGCTTGCTGTCCAAGGTGAGTCTGGATCGGGTCGTACGGCGCCTTGTGGACGCGGTGGTAGAAGCCCAGGTGGGCGAGGGGCGGGATGATGTGCGGCTCGGTCATGCCCTGTATTTGGCTGTGGGCGTGCAGCATCCGCATCAAGAGCGTGGTGCCGCCGCGAGGGGGGCCGATGACGAAGATGAGGCGCCTAGGGTCGAGTCCGCTCATGGCAACAGGTCCTCGGGCAGGCACCGCACCCGCGCGAGGTCACATCGTCCGTTTTCGTCGAATTCTATCCCTTCTTCCATAAGAATTCCGTGTTGCAGATCACCGCGCAGCAGGTCGTCCTTGAGACTGATCCGTCCCTGCGCATTGATCACTCGCTGCCAGGGCACCCGCTTGGCCTGGGTTTCGCTCAGCCGCCCGAGGGCCCAGCCTACGCGCCGCGCCCAGCGTCGGTTGCCGAGCACAGCCGCTACATCCCCGTAGGTACACACCCGACCGGGGGGAATGCGGTTCACTACGGCATACACCTGTTGTGCGAATCCGGGCTCGACCGCCGCCATGGTGCCTCCACGTTCCCTCATATGCGTGTACCCGTCATCATGCGATACAGCAGTGGTGGAGGTTGGGAGCGTGCGTAGCTTCGTCTGGATTTGTGTCGGCCTTGGTGGGCTGATGGGCTGTCATGAGGTCTCTTCCACCGGGGCCTATGGGCTAAAGGGGATTTTGGTCGATGCCGGGGGGGCGCCCATCGGCAATCAGCGCATTGTGTCTGAGGACCATGGCGTGGTCACCGAGTCCGATGGCAGCTTCAACATTCGATGGAAAGATCCTACAACCTTCGTAGATTTTCAGCGAGATGGCGTGCGGTGGCGTCGCCGGTGGTTGCCGGAGTCTGACGAGGGCGTGGTCACCATCGAGCTGCCAGA
>JBGCER010000637.1:0-5421 GCA_045106515.1 Myxococcota bacterium | reverse complement strand
TGAGGCGTCGGTAGCCAGGTCCAGTGGGGCGAGATTGCGAAAGCCCGCCGCTTGTAGGGCGAGGAGCCTCACAGGCGATCAGTCCAGGCGCATGGGCATGACCACGAAGAACGCGTCTTCATCGCCGGCGCCTTGAATCAGACAAGGGCCCAAGGCATGGGACAGCTCGAAGCGGACCTGATCGGTGTTCATGCAGCCCAAGATCTCTTGGAGATAGCGCACGTTAAACCCGACAGAAATGGCGTCGCCTTCCAATTCCACCGGCACCTTCTCGGTGACTTCACCGCGGTCCACGTTCTGCACCTGAATCACGGCTTCGCCATCGGCAAAAGCGAACTTCACGGCGCGAGTGCGCTCTTGGACCAAGATGATGACGCGCTTGAGCGCAGCGGTCATCCGGGCGCGGTCCACGACCACTCGATGCTTGCACTCCGACGGCAAAACCGCCTTGTAATCCGGGAACTCGCCGTCGAGTAGACGGAACCACAAGGTCTGCCCGGGTCGAACCAAGCGAACCGCGCCATCGCCAAAGGCGATCTCGAGGTCTTCGTCGGGGCCATCGAGGAGCTTACGCAACACACCGAGCGCTTTGCGGGGCACCAACATGCGCGGGGTCATGGCAAGATCCCCAGTAAACGCAGCTTCTGCCGCCGAGAGCCGGTGACCATCCGTGGCCACCATTCGCAAGCGACCTTCGCCTAGGTCTTCGACGTGTGCGCCATTGAGCCCGTAGCGAGCATCATCGGTGGCGACTGCGAAGTTGGTCTGGTCGACCAACCGGCGAAGCTGCCCTGCTTTGATCTGCGCCGAGCCTGTCGCATCGAAGGCTGGAAGCGGTGGGTAGTCCTCGGCTGGAATGCCAGGCAGCCGGTAGAAAGACGGTCCGCATCGCACTTCTAGCCGGGTGCCAGCACCGAGCTTGAGGTGCACAGTGGGGTCCGAAAGGTTGCGGATCACTTGGAACAAGTTCCCAGCGTCAACAGCCACTTCGCCGGGTGCTTCGACATTGGCAGCGAGATCGCCAATGAAGGCGACCTCGGTGTCCGTGGCCGTCATGCGCAAGCCATCGGGTCTGGCATGCAACAGCACGTGTGAGAGCACGGGGGTGGTGCTCCGACGTTCAACGATGCCTTGAATGCTTGCGAGGGCACGACCGAGTGCCGTGCGGTCGATGTACAGCTCCATGGGGTCTCCTGACGCTCCGACGGATCCTATGAGAGAAGAAGTATGGATCTATCTAGTCGTAGTAGTAGGGGTCGGGACGGTGGGGAAATCGGCGTTAACGCGGTTCGGTAGTCGGTCCAAGCTGTGGACGGATGCTGGGGAGACAACAGGGAAGACATGGCCAACCTGGGGGGGGTCTGCGGGGCGTCTGAGGATCCGCAGATTCATCGACAAGGTGTCCACGATGTATCCACAGGCTTGTACCCTGAGCCGTCCCCATGCTTATCCGGACCGGATGCTCAGGCTCTGTTCAATGAGGCGGATCTTGTAAGCAAGATCCGGATTTTCTGTAAGCCCGCGTTCAACCTTGCGAAATCCGTGTTGGACTGTCGAGTGGTCTCGACCGCCGAATTCTCGGCCCAGTTCGGGGAACGACAGGCTGGTGTGACGGCGGGCCAAGTACATCGCGATGTGCCGGGGGTCGGTGAGCGTGCGGGTCCGCTTTTTGCCTGTGATGTCCGCGCTGCGAATGCTGTGGAAGCGGGCCACCGCTTCGATGATGCCCGGCACGGTGACGGACGCCGGCGCCTGGGCGAACACGGCCGGAAGCTTGGAGCGGGCGAACTCCAAGGTCAGGGGCTCTTGGTAGAAGGTCTGTAGGGCCGCCAGTCGTTTGAGCACGCCTTCGAGCTCGCGGATATTGCCGGCGACCTTGTTGGAGATGACGTCCGCCAGATCGTTGGGAATGCTGACCCGCAATGCGTCGGCCTTCTGCCACAAAATCGCGAGAAGGGTTTCGGGGTCGGGAGCTTGCATATCCGCGAGAAGACCACCTTCGAATCGGGTTCGCAGCCGATCTTCGAGCTTGTCGATATGCCGGGGCTCCACGTCGGAGGTGAGCACGATCTGGCGACCGGAGTTCTGCAGTGCATTGAACGTATGGAAGAACTCTTCCTGTGTTCGATCTCGGCCAGAGAGGAACTGGATGTCATCGACGAGCAGCACTTTGCAGCTCTTTCGATATTTGTTCCGGAACTCTTCCATTCGCTTGTATCGAAGCCCGCGAATCATGTCGTTCATGAAGTCTTCGGAGGTCACGTAGACCACGCGAGCGGACGGATCGTTCGACTGGATTTTATTGCCGATGGCGTGCATCAGGTGGGTCTTGCCGAGCCCGGTCGCGCCGTAGATGAACAGCGGATTGTACTCTTTGGTCGGCGAATCTGCGACGGCGGACGAGGCGGCATGGGCGAACTTGTTGCACTCGCCGACCACGAAGCTGGCGAAGGTCTGGTGTGCATTGACGCCAGTACCTTTAGGCACGGCCTCTCCGCTGCGGGTGTTGGGGCGCGGCTGGGCGGTGGGGCTCGCAGGCGCAGCTCGCTCATCGCGGAAGCGGTACTCCACGCGAGTCTCGGCGCCCAGCAGCTCGGACGCCGCCTGCTCCAGGTGCGCCTGGTAGTGCTCTGAGATCCAGTCCCGGTAGTAGGCGTTCACGACCTCCAGGTGCAGTACGCCGTCGTGGATGTCCGCCAAGCGTGCGGTACGAAGCCAGATCTCGACGTTCTGGGGACCGATTCGGTCCAGCAGGGTGGTGAGCAGCGAGTCCCAGAGGGCGGCTTGGTCCATGAATGGTCCCGGAGGTGGTGTGCGATCGTCCCCAGTTCGAGCGCGGTCCGCGCATCGAACGACCCTGTCAGTGCAACGGACGAGTTTGGTACACCGGGCTTGGCATAAAACAGACTGGTACGATGATGACGGCGGCGACGGGATGGGCGACCCGTGTGCCGATGGGTCGAGAAGCTATCAAGTCGGGGAGTCCACCACAAGTTTTCCACAGGGTTGAGGGAAGGTCCGTAAGATCGTGTCGGTGCGCTGGTGCGGACCGGCGCTTACGCCTAGTGTCAGTACTGCCGTCGAGCGTTCGCTTCCTTGCTGCGTCCGGGGCGATGCGATACCGGCCCCCGTCGCGCGTGATGGCCATTGCAGGCCGCACGCATCCGTCTGGCCGATCAACGTCGGCACGGAACCGGCCCGCACCCTACGGGAAGGCGGTTCCAAACTGGAGGTTTTCCATGAAGCGCACATACCAGCCATCGAATATCAAGCGTAAGCGCACCCACGGTTTCCGCGCTCGCATGAAGACGCCGGGCGGCCGCAACGTCATCACGGCCCGCCGGCAGAAGGGCCGCAAGCGTCTCGTCGTCGCAGTGGCGTCGAAGAAGAACTAGACCCCTTGGCGGATCAGCGCTTCCCCCGTCGATTTCGACTGCGCAAACGGCGGTCCTTCGTACGGGTCCAGCGGGGTGGTCATCGGATCAAGACTCGGCACCTGGTCGTCTGCTGGACGGCCATGCGCGGAGAGGATCCGCGCTACGGCCTCACGGTGAGTCGCAAGGTCGGCGGTGCGGTCGTACGGAATCAGGTGAAGCGATGGCTGCGGGAATCCATTCGGCGAGAGCCGATGAATGCGGTGCGCGCAGATGTGGTGTTTATCGCCCGTCCCAGCGCGGCTCGATCTTCGTATGTGCAGATTTCGGAACAAGTGGCGCTGGTCATTGCGCGCCTGGGTCGCATGGAGGGTCTCAACCCTACCGTATCGGCCACGGAGCCTAGCTGATGGATCGCCGCACCCTGATCGCAATCGCGTCGTTCATCGGCTTGTATTGGGCCTATATGTTCCTGTGGCCCATGATTTGGCCCGCGGAGCCCTTGCCTGAAGAGGCGACCGAACAGTCGGTGGCAGCCGATGGCACCGCCGATCCTGCCGCCGCGTCCACCGATACGCCCTCTGCGGCGGGTACACCAGCGACGGCCGGCACGGACACGCCAGCAGCCCCCCCGGTGGTCTCCACTGTGCCCAGCGTCACAGAGACCCTCGATGCGTGTGGCATGGACGCCAAGGTGGTGTCGACCGGTGGCTACCTTCGCGACGGTAGTCTCCGCGAGTTCCAGGCGCCCTACGACGTGACGCCGGTGTACTCCTATGTGCTCGGCCTGTTCACGGGCGAGGGCACGACCTGGGACCCCTATGGGCCCGAGCCCGGGGCTCAAGGTGTGGCCACGGCCGAAGCGCGTATGCTCACGATGGGCGCCGGTGCGCTGGGCAATGCCCCAGCAGACGTCCTCATCGAAAAATCAGGGGAAAAGCTCGTCCTCACGGGCACCACCGCCTCTGGCGTACGGGTTCAGCGCACGCTCTCGGCCGTCGAGGGCGAACCCTGCGTGCTGAAGGTGGAGGCGACTTGGACCAACCCGGGTAGCACCGCGGTCGACGGCCCGGTTTGGCTCGCCATGCACGACGAGCTGCCGGAGCTCGCCAACGCGTATGAGCACGCTCAGAAGCCATATTGGTCGGTGGACGAGGCGTGGAACAGCTACACGTACCCGCATAGCGGCGGCTATATGGGGATGTACCAACCGCTCACGACGCCCGTCCGCTACGACGGCGACGTAGACTGGTTCGGGTTCTCCGACGGCTACTTCTCCTTCGTGGCCGTGCCCACCGGAGAAAACAGCGGGCGCTTGGTCGTCTCGCCGCTGGCTTCGGGGCGCGTCACCGAAGAAGGCCTGCCGATCACCCTGTACGGCCACCACTACGTCATCGATGGCCTGGCCGCCGGGGCCTCGGTGACCGAGACGTTCGATATTTACGTCGGGCCGAACCACTCTGCGGTGCTCTCTGAAGTGCACCCGACGCTGTACTACCTGGTCGACTTGGGCTGGTTTGCCTTCTTCGGCCGCCCGTTGTTGTGGTTGCTGGAACTCTACTATAGTGTGGTAGGAAACTGGGGTATCTCGATTATCCTGTTGACCGTCACCATCAAGCTGGTGTTTTTCCCGCTGACCCAGACGGCGTACAAGTCCAGCCAGCGCATGGCGGCGGTACAGCCCAAACTTAAGGAAGTTCGCGCGAAATACGCGGACAATCAAGAAGAACTCAACAAGCAGACGATGGCCTTGTTCAAAGAGAACAAGGTCAACCCGCTGGGCGGTTGCTTGCCGATGGTCATTCAGATGCCGATCTGGATTTCGCTCTACCGGGTGCTTCTCACCTCGGTAGACCTGTACCACACGGAGTTCTTGTACCTCAAAGACCTGTCGGTGATGGACCCGTACTCGGTCCTGCCTGTCATTGTTGTCGCGCTCATGTTTGGTCAGCAGCAGCTGATGCCCACGACCAACATGGACCCCAATCAAGCCCGCATCATGAAGTTTATGCCCCTGGTGTTTGGACTGCTGTTCTTCAGCTTCCCC
>JBGCER010000636.1:0-18787 GCA_045106515.1 Myxococcota bacterium | reverse complement strand
GCCCGCCGACTTCGAAGCGATGTTGGAGGCCACCAAGATGTACGACAACGAACGAGACATCAAGCGCCAAGTCCACAATATGGAGATCGTACAAGCGCTCATGGCCGAGAGCGATGGCCGCATGACGCCCAATGAGCTGTTCAAGGCCTTCAACACCACCAAGCTCAACGAGGCCACCGGCGGCGACCACGAAGAGCACCCCGCCTTCCAGACCTACCAAGACCAAGAGCTCAAGGGCAGCGAAGACGGCCGCGACGCCTACGACACCGAGTCCGCCACCTATGAAAACATGGGCCGATTCGGCACCGAGCAGGCCTATGAAGGCGATGCCTGGATGGACTCCCAAGTTCCGCGACAAGGCGGCTACGAAGCCTTGGATGCCATGAACGAGATGCGGCGGACCACAACGGAATCCGACCGCGACATCGACGCCCGCGTCGCCCACGAAGAGAAGAAGTGGAAGCGCAAGAAGAGCAGCCCCTTCGCCAGCAAGAAGAAGAAGAAGGCGCTGGATGCCAAGTATGGCAATCGCGTGGCCAACATCCTCTCGGGTCGGAGCAAGCCGAAAGAGGGCTAGGCTACGGGCCCGTTACGAGGGTGGAGGCGTGCATCTTCACCCATGGGTCAGAGGCCTCGGTGTAGATCAGGCTTCCAATTGGCCAGGCGGCGCGAGACCCATCGCGGGCCGTGTGGTCTGGAGCTCGGTACCGGTCAGCGAAGCGCTCAGCCTTCACGGTTGATGGCTCACCGCCTACACAGCTATATCACCCTTCAAACCCTAGATTTTTGGGCGCGGGCGGCTTCGGCCGGACCAGTTGGTCGGTCACAGGAACCGACGTGTCCACCACCTCTAGCTCCAACGCGTCTACCCAAAGAGTGCCTTCTCCCGACAATATTCCGCCAAAGAAGATGCGGCCCGCGTCTTGGGGCACGTCCACGACCAAGGTCTGCTTGGACCAGTCATGGGTGCCTCGCAAGGCGCGGTCTTGCATATTGTCGAACGCCACGGCTTTGGTGAGCCGGTCCACCCGCAACCATGCGCCGGACCACCCATCGACCTCTTCGGTCTTGAGCCAGACCGTCATGCGCACTCGCTTACCCTTGTAGTTCCGGGCCACGATGCTCTGGAATAGGGTTCCGAAGCCCTGGGCGTTCGACCCTCCGGTGAGCTGCCCACTCTGGGCTCCATCTTTGGCCTCTTGGCTCACCTTGGCGCGGTAGCCGATCCCCGTCACGTCCCAGCCCGCCGGCGGCCCTGCCCATGCCAACACGCCGAGCAGGAGCCCGATCATCCTTCCCTCCCGCAGGTCAGGCACGCGGCCTCGGCTTCGTATCGAGGCACCTCCACATCGGGGATCCACAGCCCTTGCTCGATGGCTTCGGAGGCGCAGGCGTCGAACTCCGGGTGGCTGCGGCAGTCCGGTGTGAGGTCTTCCGTCTGCTGGGTGGTCTGCTGGGGCGGTGTCGGCAAATCTTGGCTTCTACTCGGCATAAACCAGATGACCATGCCTGCCGCTGCCGCCAGGGCGACGACCGCCACCGGCCAGGCCCAGCGATTGGCGCGGGGTCGATGCAGCGATGCGTCGGCGATCTGATGAAAGTCGAGCTCCTGCCGGGCCAGGGCGGACAAGCGCGAGGCGCAGTCATCGCACTGATCGACGTGGGCTTCCAGGGCCTGCTCCTGAGTGGGAGTCAGGTCCCCGGCGGTCCAGGCGACGAGCTGTTCGAGGGGGGGATGGGGCATTAGTCCTCCAATACTCTGCGGAGGGTGGCGCGCACAGTGCAGAGGATCTGCTTTGTGCGCTGTACGGACAGACCAAAGGTTGTGGCCAGGGCCGCCTGAGACGGCGCATTGGGCCCATAGGCGGCTTCGAAGAGTTCTCGATCCCGGTCGCCGAGCTGATCCAACGCCGAGAGCGCCCGACCCAGACGGATCCGGTCGAGCGCCCGTTCCGAGCCCGTGGGGTCGTGCACGCCGCGGGCTTCGTCGAGAGGGACCACCGCCTTGTGCCGGCGCACGCTCTCGAGATGCAAAAACCGCGCTTGGGCCAGGGCGAGCCCCGGCAAATCGATGCGGCTCAGCCGCTGTTCCCGCTGTTGGCACATGAGCCGGACCCAGACGTCCTGGGCCAGCTCACGGGCTTCACAGGGCCGCAGGCCGCGGCCGACCAAGTAGACGATAACCCGGCGATTATACCGCTCAATCAGCGTATTCCAGGCGTCCCGGTCCCCCTTCTCCGCGCGCAGCTCGACCTCTCGATCCGCTGCGTTCGAAGAAGAAGATCCGGCCATGCTACTCTTCGAAGCTGGGATTTTCCGGCTCGTAGCGGGTCTGAGTCTCGGCCGTGACCGGCACGCTCTCGTCCACCACGTCAAACTCCACGTCGTCCATCCAGACCGTGCCGCCGTCGGACAGCAGGACGCCATAGGCAATGTTCGTCGCGCCGGGATCGACGTCCAGCACGATGCTGTACCGGGTCCATTCCGTGTCCCCAACGATGCGTCGGTCGCCCATATTGTCGAAGGCCGAGTGGCCCTTGCCGGGGCCGTCCACCCGCAACCACATGCCCGCCCAGTCCTTGACGCCGTCCGACTTAATCCACGCCGTCATCTGCACCCGGTTGCCCGCGTAGCCCGTGGGTTTCATGGTCTGCATCAGCGTACCAAAGCCCTTATTCCTCTTGCCCTCGACGGTTCTAAGCCGAGCGCTCTTTCCCCCATCTCGAGATTCATCGACCACATCGGATTCGTACGCCGTTCTATCGCTACCGGCGATGAACCATCCCTCTGGCGTCTCGGCGAGGGCGGGGGCGGGGGCGAGCAACAAGGACAAGAACAGCATTCGGACCTCCAACGCAGCAGTGCGTTCAGCAAGAGAACGGGCTGGGGGGTGGGAAGGTATCGTGGGGACATCGAGAAGATGGGATGGGGTTAGGGTCCCGCCCTGCGATGGAGGCTTCGCTGTGCGTGTGTATACGTTCCTCATTCTCCTCGGTGCCGGGTGCACCGGTTCGGACTCCGACCCCGACAGCCTAGACCTGTGCGCCGTTGAAGACGCCCTCGTCACCGAGCAGGCCGCCCTGGGCCTAGCGACCGTCCGGGTTTGCAACGACCTCAAAGACCTCGGTGATACGACCCTCATCGAAGCTGGAGTGGTGTCCGCCTCCGCCGACTTTGGCGCCGTACTTTCCGAGTCCGCGCTGACGCACCGCGCCGAATTCGAGGGCACACGAAGGCTTTTTTCTTATGACGGCATCACTGTTTCCGTGCCGTCGGCCGAGGTCACAGACGTGGAGCTCGCCATACTCACCGCCCAAGCCTGGTCCACCTGGAAGGTTGGTTCACCCTCTTCTTTCGGCGTCATCGCCGAGATGTCGACCGAACCCACAGAGGCGACACTGGCGTGCTGTTCCTGGCGAAATCGCCTCGACCATGTAGTGGTCTCACTCGATGCGTCGCCTCTGGAGATCGGCGCCAGCGTCACCCTGGTCGGAGACCCCATCGCCGAGAACGGAGAGCAGGTGTACCCGAACACCGGCCTGATCTCTCTAGACCGCGAGACCATCACCGGCGGCGATTCCACCCGCGGAAGCCGCCCGATCTACAACGCTACCGACGATCGCGAAAACGAGCTCCGCTACTTCGCCGACGGCGCCGTGTTCACCCTGGCCCACGAGGCCTCGCATCTCTACATCGACCATCGAAACTCTGTGAGCCCCCTCGCCAACCGAGTCTGGGACGGCCGCAACTTCGCCAACGCCAGCTACGTCAGCGCCGAAGAGGTCATCGCCAACCTAACCGCGTGCGAGGCATTGCCGGGGGTATTGTCAGCAGAAATGCTGGCGTTTAACCAAGACATCACCATGACTCTTCGTTCATACGACGGCGTTGAGGATCGGCTGACGGACCTGAGTTCCTATGACAGTGTTGGGGCGGAGCGGTTGAAGTTGATGGGGACGACGGGGTGTGGGGGGTAGGTTCGGTTGGAATCGATGGATTCGACGACTCTGGTTTTGCAGCGCCTGATGGCGCCGAAACAGAGGTCGAATCCGTTTCGCCGCGAAGGGTCCGAGAAACCGGAGCGGGTGAGACTGTCCGAGCTCTTGTGGAAACCCCGACCGAAGGTAGGCTCTCCATGACGGGAGGGCGCCATCCCCAAGAGGAAGACCGACCTAAACTCATTGATCACCCAGCTTGCTGCCCAGGTGGACAGCGCCGATGACCTTGCGGCGGCGGTGGCTGCTCTAAAAAAGCAGGCGATCGAGGGGATTCTCCAAGCTGAGCTGGCCGAACACCTCGGGTATGAGAAGCACACGGCCGAAGGCTACAACGGCAAAAACAGCTGCAATGGAACGACCTCCAAGACGGTCTTGACCGACACCGGCGCCGTGGATGTCAGTGGCATGACCCCATTTTCCGATCCAACCCATTTGATAGTCACGCACTGATTTGGTCCTCGCGGACCAGGGCTGCGTAGATCACGGGAGGCAGCTGCCCCAGCGATCCATGCGGCCTGATGGTGTTGTACTCGATACGCCACTTTTCGATGAGTAGCTTCGCCTCCCGCACGTCGTGCAGAAGCTCGCGATCGAGGAACTCGTCCCGAAAGCGAGCGTTGAATGACTCGATGTAGCCGTTCTCCCACGGTGCCCCTGGCGCGATGAAGAGGGTCTCCACCTTCATACTCGCCAGGAAGGCGCGCACCGCCTTGGCGATAAGCTCGGGCCCGTTGGCATGACCCCGTTTTCCGATCCAACCCATTTGACAATCACGCATTGATTGGGCCCTCGCGGACCTTGGCCACGTCAGTCAAAAACCGCAGCGGCCTCATCAAGGTCGTTTTATAATATCGAAATCAATACGCCAACTTTCGCCGAACAACTCCACCAAGAGAGTTCACTCAGTTCCCCACCCGCCCACACCTCGGACACCGCCTCCCCTCAGCCCGCGTCCGCAGCACAATCCCATCCACATGCCGCACCGCAAACTCCTGAATAAAGGCGTACCGAGCGACATGATTGTTCAGGTCGATCTGGTGATCCTTCACCGCCTCCAGCACCTTCCCGTCGTAGTCGTGGTGACCCCAACAGTCCCACACACCCCCTCGGGGGCATCGGTTTTGGCCGCTCCAGCCTTCGGCCACAGGAACGCGGTCAGGGCATCGGCAATCGCTGACATCAAGAACTCCACTCATGTTTGGAAAGGCGCCAGATGAACGCCTACTTATTCGTCTTCCGCGCATTCAACGCCGCGGCCGCGACCGCCGCCGCCGGCAACCCGCCTACAACCGCGGTCGCACCGATGATATGGGCCGCTGCCCGACCCCCATTCCTCGCTCGGGTGCTGCTGGCCCAGCTGTCGCGCATGGCTTTGTCCTTCCGTCCGCGCTCGCCGATGCGTCGCTGGCTGCGCGCGAAGAGCATGGCGGCCACACCCAGCTCTTCGGCCGAGCCGAAGATGACGGGACCTCGGTCCACGGTCTGGGGCTGGCCGGTGTAGGCGTTGCGCTCGGTGACCGGGTGGGCAGCGCTGCACCGGTGCAGGTGCACCAGCGGCGATCCCAGGTAGCCGAAGGACTCCATGGCCCGGCGGCAGTGGGGGCACGACATGGGACGGGCGTCGAGCTCGACGGGTTGGATGTCTTCGTCCAGGTCGATGTCGGCCATGGAGGTGCCCGCCAGGTACTCCATCAGAGGCACCAGCTCCCGGGCCAGCACCACAGCGGCTCCGCAACCGGTCTCACCACCGCAGGCAAAGACGGTGGCCTTGCCGCACTCCATCGTTTGCAACGTCTGTTGGCAAAGGGAACACTGCACAACCACCTCCGAGGTCAGTGTAGCGCTCAACCACGCCGACTTTCCACCGATCCGGGCACCCTCACTGGAGTTCCATGACCGCTGATCCGCTCATCGACGCTCTTCGCGCGCACTTACACCAGCGTTCGGTGCTGGTGACGGGGCACACGGGGTTCAAGGGCGCGTGGCTGACGTTGCTCCTGCAGAACCTGGGCGCCCACGTGCACGGACTGTCCCTGGACCCGGAGCCGGGCTCCCTATTCGAGCTGGCGACGCTGTCGTCTCTGTGCGCCTCGGACCACCGCAGCGATGTGCGGGATATGGTCGCGGTGACCCACGCAATCGAGGTTTCAAAGCCGGATTTAGTCCTTCACTTGGCTGCGGAAAGCCTGGTTCGCCGGAGCTATGCGCACCCCCTGAATACGCTGTCCACCAATGTGATGGGCACGGCCACGCTGCTGGACGCGGTGCGCCTGCACGCCCCCGAAACGCCGGTGGTGGTGGTGACGTCGGACAAGGTCTACCGCAATGACGGTCGCCAAGAGCCGTATTCTGAGGCGGATCATCTGGGTGGTCACGATCCGTACAGCGCGTCGAAGGCGGCCTGCGAGCTGGTGGTGAACACCTACCGGGACGGCTTCGGGCTGAACGTGGCGTCGGCGCGCGCGGGCAATGTGATCGGCGGCGGCGATGTGTGTGAGGCGAGGCTGATCCCCGACGCGGTCCAAGCCTGGCGCCAAGGTCGCCCGCTCTTCTGTCGTAGTCCCGGCTCAACCCGGCCTTGGCAGCATGTGCTCGAACCCCTGGCCGCCTATTTGGACCTGGGCGTGGGGCTGATGCAGGGCCGCGCTGAGCTCCGTCGCGGCTGGAATATCGGACCGGTGGAGCCGGCCTGGACGGTGGCGCGGGTGCTGGACGAGGCGGTGACACACTGGCCAGGCGCACAATGGGCAGCGGGCTCGGCTCCGACGGGGCCCAAGGAGGCGGCGCGCCTCGACCTGGACCCGGCCCAAGCCTTGTCGGCCCTGACCTGGGCGCCCCGCTGGAACACCCAGACGGCCATCGCCCGCACCCTGGGATGGAGCCATGCGCAGCACCGCGGCGGCCCCGCCCGGCAGCTGTGCGACGCGGACCTCAAAGACTGGCTCCAGAGCGCACCGCTGCCGGGGTAGCCTGACCCATGCCCCCCACCTGGCTCCAGCTCGCAGAGGCCTTCGCCACCCACCATGGCCTCGACCCGCGCACCGTCGATGTGCTCCGCGCCTTCGACGGGCCGACTCGACCGATGGCGGTCACCGACTTTGCCGCCCTCGAAGCGGTGAGCGAGGCTCGGCGGCCTCAGCTCAAGGTGCGGATCCTCGAATCGCTCCGCAGCGAAATCGATGAGGAACAAGCCCATATTTTCGCCAATCGATTCGAGGCCATCCACGAGCGGCTGCACGCCCGAGACGATGATGAGGCCCGGGTGCTGCGCGTCGGTTTGACCCAGCGGGTGGAGCAGGTGCTGGACGGTCCCGGCGACGGCCGTGCGCTTCGGATCCGCGCCCTGGTGGACTACCTCTACAGCCACGTGGCGCTGCTGGAACACACGTCCGGTGCCGACCTGACGCCCATCGGGGACTGGGTGGCCGACGCAGTCTGGTCGGAGGTGGCACCGGGGGTCGCTCACGCCACGCTCGATGGGCTCACATCCCTAGGTCCCCAACACCTCAACCTGCTAAAGATCGCCCCCGGAGCAGTGCAGATGTGCGTGCGCGACGCCTACGCGGAAGGGGCGGGTCCCTTGGCGAGTTTCGCCCACACCTACGGCGCCATCGCGGCGATCTCCGGTGGTTTCTTCTTGTACAGCGAGCCGGACATTCGGCCCCCCAGCCACCGGCACGACCCCGTGGGGTTGGTGGTCCGCGACGGCCAGGTGCTGCATCCGGGCCTGTTCCGGCGCACCTGCTTGGTGCAAGACCCCCACGGCACCTGGGGCGTGCGCCAGCTGGGCCTGCACGATCACCAGGTCTGGATCGACGGATGGCACGCGGTGCGAGATCTCAACCCCATCACGCGCACCACCCACCGGACCGCGAGCGGGATCGCCATCGTGGGCACCCAGGTGGTCGACGCAGGCGCCCACATCGAGGTGCCGCTGAACGGGGTGGTGCTGGCGTGGAGCGGCCCGGCGCCCGCACAGGTTCGGTGGCGGCTGTCCGACCCGAACATCCACCACGCGGTGGCCGGCGGCCCGGCCCTCATCCGAGAGGGCATCCCTGGATTCTCTCTCTTCGATGAAGACTTTCGGGGAACCGCCCCACCCCAGACCTTCACCGGCGATGAGACGGGCGATCGAAACCTGCTGCCTCGAATGGCGGTGGGCGTGCGCGCCGATGGCACCTTGATCGCGGTCGCCGTGGACGGCCGCAACCTGCAGCGGGCGCTGGGCCTGCCGCTGGCCGCGCTCGGTGAGGTCTTGGGGGCCCTGGGGTGCGTCGACGGTCTCAACCTGGACGGGGGCAGCTCCAAGCGAATGGTGGTTCAGGGTCGCGCCGTCGACCTGCCCTCTACGTCGCTGGTGACGGGCGAAGGGCCCGCAGCGCCGCCCCGACCCGTGCACACCGCCGTGTTGTTCCGACCCGCCGATCCCGCCCTCAACTGAGGGCGCGCTGAACCGAAGGACGAGTGGATTCCTGCTCCGCCTCCCCTCGTTTCGGAACGTCCCATGCCCACACGCGTCCTTGTCACTGGTGCCACCGGATTTATCGGCCGCGCGACCTGCGCCACGCTGCGCCGTCGTGGCCACCAGGTGCACCGCGTGAGCCGCTCAGCCACCGGAGCACACCGGCTGGACCTGTTGACCGACGACCCCTCCCGCATCCTGGACGCCGTGTGCCCGGACGTGGTTCTGCACCTGGCCTGGGTGGCCCCGCCGGCCGACTACCGAAACCACGTGAGCAACGCCACCTGGGCCTACGCCACGCGGCGCCTGGCGCGACTCGCTCAAGAAAACGGCGTAGAACGCCAGGTTTTTGCCGGAACAAGCCTGGAGCACGCCGAGGCCACCACCCGATACGCCCAAGCAAAGCAATCCTTGCGGGCCCATATTGGCCGCGACTTGGCGCCAGACACCTGGGCCTGGGCGCGGCCCTTCTTGGTCTATGGCCCCGGTGAAGCTCCTGAACGGCTGATTCCCACACTGGCCCGGCACCTCTCATCGGGCCAGACCGTGTCTTTGGGACCGGGCACCGCCGTGCGCGACTTGGTCCACGTCGAAGATGTGGCGGAGGCCTTGGTCGCCATGGTGGAAGGCGATGGCTCGGGCGACATTGACGTGGGCACGGGACGCGCGACCCAGATCGCCGAAGTGGCCCGGATCGCCGCCCGGATCGCTGGGCGCCTGGACCTGCTGCGCCTGGGTCAGCTGCCGGCCCGCAGCGAGCCCCCCCGGCTTGTGGCCAACACACGAACCCTGCGCCGCATTGGCGCCGAGACCCGCATTCCGCTGGAAGTGGGGCTCGCCGAAGCCCTCCGGCTCGCCCGACCCGCACTAGAGGCCGCATGAAACTCATCTTAGATACTGATGAACAGACCCTCACCCGCGTGGACGGGCCCTTCGAGCAGACCGTGCCGCTCTACAGTCCCGAAGCCTTCGAAGAGGTGAGCGCGGTGTGGGTCGCCGTGGGCTGGGACCAGCGGTATCCCTACACGTTTTCGTGGTTGGGCCGTCCGGTGATCCAGCTGCCCGAAGACATGCTCCGGCTGCAGGAGGTGATCTACCAGGTCAAACCCGACGTCATCGTGGAGACGGGCGTCGCTCACGGCGGATCCCTCATCTTCTTGGCCACGCTCTGCCACGCCATGGGTCAGGGCCGCGTCCTGGGCATCGACGTGGAGATCCGCCCCCCCAATCGGCAGGCCATCGAAGCCCACCGCTTGAGCCAGTACATCGAGCTGATCGAAGGCGATAGCGTCTCCGACGAAACGCTCGCCGCCGTCCGGGCTCAGATCGGCCCCCAGGAGCGGGTGCTGGTGATCCTCGACAGCGACCACAGCCGAGACCACGTGCGCCGGGAGCTGGAGCGCTACGGCGAGCTCGTGGGGCCTGGCGGCTACATCGTGGCCACCGATGGCGTGATGAAGGACCTGTCCACCGTGCCGCGAGGCCACAAAGACTGGACCTGGGACAACCCCGAGCAAGCCGCCACCGAGTTCCTGGAAGACCACCCGGAGTTCGAGCGGGTCAAGCCACCCCGCGCCTTCGACGAGGCCAATGGCCTGACTACCCCCACCCATTGGCCCGGCGCTTGGCTGCGCAAACGGGTGGCATGATGGCGTGCCTATCGTGTAATAATCAAGAAATTAAGCTCATTTTGGACCTGGGCGAGACCCCGCTCGCCAATGGCCTGCTCGACGCCCCCACCGACGTGGCCCAGCCCACGGCGCCGCTTCGGGTGGGCATCTGCGAGGCGTGCAGCCTGGTGCAGCTCCTGGACATTGTGGACCGCGAACAACTCTTCGACGACTACCCCTACTTCTCCTCGGTCTCGACCACCGTCGTCGACAATGCCGAAGAGGCGGTCCAGCAGGTCGTGGACCGATGGTCCGATACCGCCGAACGGTTCGCCATCGAGGTCGCCAGCAACGACGGCTACCTGCTTCAGCACTACCGAAGCCGAGGCATCACCGTCTTGGGGATTGAGCCCGCCGCGAACATCGCTCAGGTGGCGCGAGACTCTGGGATCCCAACTTTGGTTCGCTACTTTGGCTCGCACTGCGGCAAAGAATTGCGCAGCCGCGGCATCCAAGCCGACGTGATCCACGCGCACAATGTGCTCGCCCACGTCGATGACCTGCCGGGGTTTGTCGCGGGGCTAAGGACGCTGCTCAAGCCCACCGGCGAGGCGATCATCGAGGTGCCCTATGTGCGGGACCTGGTGGAGCACGTGGAGTTCGACACCATCTATCACGAGCATCTCGCGTACTTTTCGGTCACCTCCCTCCACCGCCTGATGGACGCGGCGGACCTCCACTTGGCCCAGGTGGACCGCATCTCCATCCACGGGGGCTCCCTGCGCGTGCGAGTCCGCCCCGGATCCGGCGCCCCGAGCCCCTGCGCCGCCGCACTGATGGCCGAGGAGCGGGCCCTCGGGCTCGACGTGGCCGCCGGGTACGCCGCGTTCTCGGACCGAGTGACCCAGCTCTGCGACGACCTGCGGCAGATGCTCCAGAGACTTCAAGCCCAAGGCCAGCGGCTGGCCGCCTATGGCGCCTCGGCCAAAGGAACGACCCTGCTGCACGCCGCAGGCATCGGGGATGAGCTGCTGCAATACGTGGTGGACAAGGCCAAAGCCAAGCAAGGTCGGTACACACCCGGCACCCACCTGCCCATCGTGCAGCCCTCGATGCTCATGCAAGACAAACCGGACGTGGTGCTCTTGCTGTCGTGGAACCACAAAGATGAAATTCTTGGCCAACAAACCGAGTTTCGCGCCCAAGGTGGCCAGTTCATGATCCCGGTGCCAACGCCTCACCTGGTGTAGAGCTGCTAGGCTCCGCCCATGCGCAGAGCGGCTCATGGCTGAAGCGGTGCACCTCACCTGGGAACGCACTCTCCCGACCCGCAGCCTTAGGGCCGCGTGGGCCGTCTTCTCCAATACAGACCGCTTCAATCGGGCCGCGGGCCTCGGCTTTGACTTTCGCACCGAGGTCGATGAACACGGCAACATCGTCCAGGTCGGCACCGTCAAGCGCCTGGGTATGCGCATCGAATGGGTCGACGAGCCCTTCGAGTTCGTGGCCCCGGACTGGTTCCGCAGCGTGCGCCACTTCCGCACCGGGCCCCTCAAGCGGCTCACCACCACCGTGCACCTGCGCCGCTCCACCGATGCCGTGCACCTGCAGTACGACATCGCGCTTGTGCCTGCGCATTGGGCCGCGCGGCCGATAATTTTGCTCGACGCCAAGACGAGCATCCGCCCCATGGTGGAGCGCACGATCGACCAGGCAGCCAGCCAGCTGGGCCAGGACCCCAAGCCCTATGCCATGCCCACGCCCCTCGATGGCAACGCCGAGCAGCTCGTGCGCAGCCTGGCAGACCTGGCCATCGGAGACCGGATCGGACACACCCTGCGCACCGGCGACCTGCGCACCCAAGATCGGCTCCAGCCGCTCAAGCTCGCCGCTCACTGGGGCATCGACGAAGACGTGGTGGTGCGGGACATGCTCACGGCGGTGGAGCGCGGCGTCTTGGCCTTGCGTTTCGACCTGCTCTGCCCGGTGTGCCAAGGCGCCAACAACCGAAGGGACAGCGTCGACTTGCACGCGTCCAAGGTTCACTGCCCCAGCTGCAACATCGCGTTCGACGGCACCTTCCCCGATAGCGTCGAGGTCAGCTTCAGACCCACGCCCCAAGTGCGCGCGTTCGAGGTCCCCGTCGACTGCGTGAATAGCCCCGCCCACAATCCACACGTGCTGGCTCGAAAGCACCTGCCAAAAGGCGGTGAAGTGACCTGGCGAGGCCCTCTTTCGGTGGGCGCCTACCGCTTGGACGCACCGAACTTGGAACACGGGGCCTCCATCGAGGTTCGGGCGGGCTTGCGTCCGATGAACGCCGCGCTCGACCTTGGAAAAGATTGCTTTTCTCCTAGAATATTGCGCATCGGACCCGGCGAGGTGGAGATCGCGATCCGCAGCCGGCTGCCGCACGACACCACGGTGCAGCTGGAGCGGCGAGGTCACTCACCCACCGCCTTGACCGCCGGGCGCTTGCTGGAAATTCCAGGAGCCAGCCAGATGCTGCCCCGAACCGCTCTGCCCAAGACGCTCGGCGTGAGCGTGAAGCGCGTCGGACTGTTGGCGGTGGAGGGACGCGACGCCCCCAAGTCCGTGAAACGGGCGGTACGAAGTCTACTTCGCAACTCGGCCGGCGTCCCCAATGAGACCTTCATGATGGACGAGGGTCGAATCACGCCGGTGGCGTGGGCTGAGGTTCGAGGGTGTTGGGTCGGCGCCTACCCCTCGGCCCAGGCGGCCCTGGACGCGGCCCGCACCTTGCTGCCCAACGTCGATCTGGCCATCGCCATCGACGCAGGACCGGTCAGCATCCTGGGCCAGCGCGATCGCCAGGCCCCGCATGGTGCCGTCGTCGACCGGGTCCTGGCCGCCGCCCGTCGCTTGGGCGTAGGACGGCTCGGACTCGACGTCAGCGCCCTGGACTCGGTGGACGTAGAGGCCGCGATCACCCGGTGCCCGCTTCCCCTCAACCGGGTGGAGGGCGCCCCCATCGCCTGGCTCAACGTCCCTTCAGCCCCCGTGCATCCAAACGCACCGCCCCCGTCCATGGTCGGCGGTCGCTACGTGATGGGGGCCGAGCTGGCTCGGGGCGGAATGGGTGTTGTGCACCAAGCGGTGGACCAGACCACCGGCGAAGACGTGGTGGTGAAGACGCTGCTTCCCGAGCTGGCGGCTGACCCGGCCCACACCCAGCGGTTTTTCTGGGAGGCGCGGATCACCTCCAGGCTCGACCACCCCCACGCCGTACAGGTCTACGACTATGGCGCCGACGGCCCCCATGCGTGGCTCGTGATGGAGCGACTCTTCGGCGAGGAGCTCTACCAGCGCCTGCATCGCGTGCGTCCCCTGCCCGCCCCCCAAGCGGTGCGGATCGCCCTCGCCGTGCTCGACGCGCTCACCGCCGCTCACGACGAAGGCGTCGTTCACCGCGATGTCAAACCTGCCAATATCTTCCTGTGTAATCAGCCATCGACGGACCACGCGAAGCTGCTGGACTTCGGCATCGCCAAGGCCGCCGGCGACGACTTCGAAGACGATCCCAACGTCATTATCGGCACGCCCCGGTACCTCTCGCCGGACCAAGTGCGCAGAGAACCCCTCGATGGTCGGTCCGACCTGTACACCGTGGGGCTGCTGCTCTACGAGATGCTGGCCGGTGACATCCCGTTCCAGGCGGATAATGCGCGAGAGTTGGCCTTTATGCGTCTAGAGACGGCGCCCCGGCCCCTGCCCAGCCGTGTACCCGAGCCGCTGGCCGCCGTGGTCGGGAAGGCCCTCGCCGTCGACAAAGAGCAACGCTGGCCCAGCGCCAAGGCCATGGCCTGTGCCCTGCGCGAGTTGCCTCTCGAAGATTCTGGGGACGAAATGTTCCCCGATGCCCGTTCGTAGGCCTCAACACACGGCGGTGTTCCATGTCTGACGCTTCATCCTCCTGGTTTGTGATCGGCTGGACCGGTCCCATGATGGCCCTCTTCCCGGCCCCACCTCGGCCGTTTGAGGTCGTACACGACGGCCAGGCGGACTACGCAGAAGCCAAGGGTAAAGGCGGTGATTGGGAGATTTCTGCCGGACCGTTCTCGGATCGAGCTGCCGCCGAACAAGACGCGAACCGGCGCCGAGAAGCGGAGCGAGTCCGCCACGAACGCGAGTCTCAACCGAGGTAGCGCGGGTGCCCCGAGCAATTGTTGGATACACGCCGGCTCCAGACTTGGAGCCCACATGATCCGCACCTTGCCCTTCCTGCTGCTTCTCGCCGCGTGCCCGCCTCCCGAACCGCCGGTTCCTGGGGACTTTAAGCCCGAAGGCGAGGTCTTGGTCACCGTTGATGGCAACCCCGTCACCCAAGGCATGGTCGACGCCACGCTGGAGCAGCTTCCGCCCCAACTCAAGAAGCAGCTCGAAGACGCCGGCCAAATGAGCCAAGTCCAGGAGCAGATCGTCTCCACGGAGCTGCTCTACCGCGAAGCGCTCAAGCGCAAGCTGCACGAAAAAGACGCCGTCAAGGTCACCCTCGCCTTGTCCACCCGGTCCGCCCTCGCCGACGCCATGATCGACTCCATCGTCGATGAGCGCAGCACCGAAGAGCGCATCAATAAGGTCTACTCCGAGTCGCCCAAGTACAAGCTTGAGCAGGTCAACCTTCGCGTCATCGCCGTCGAGACCGAAGAGGCCGCCAACGAGGTCAAGGGCCTCGTCGAGGGCGGTGGAGACTTCGCCAAGCTCGCCATGGAGCGCTCCAAAGATCCCCGTTCCGCCACCAAGGGCGGCGAGATCGGTTGGGTCTCCCGCCGCGATCTTCAGGGCGCCTTCGCCCCGGCCGTCTTCTCAGCCAACGGCGGCGACGTGGTCGGTCCGTTCCAGGCCGGCCCCGGATTCATCATCTTCAAGATCGATGAAAAGCGCGCTCAGATCCCCCTCGAAGACGTCAAAGACGAGATCAAGGACGGCCTCAAAGAGTCGATCGTCGTCGAGTACATCGAAGAGCTGAAGGCCGCGGCCACCATCACCGAAGCCGGCGGCACCGACGGCTCCGACAGCACCGATGACACCGACGTCAAGCCCGCGCCCAGCGGCGCTTCTGGCACCGAAGCCGGCGGCAAGTAGCCCGCTCCTGACACCGACCCATCGATAGCGCGTGGAGTCACCGTGAACGTCTTGGTGCTGAACTGTGGCTCTTCGAGCCTCAAGTACAAAGTGGTGGACGCCAGCGGCTCCACCCTGTTTCAGGGTCGGGTGGAGCGGATCGGCGAAGCCGGCCTGACCCACGCCGACGCCGTGCAGACCGTCGTGCAGCAGGTCAGCGACCTGGACATTGGCGCGGTGGGCCACCGCGTCGTGCATGGCGGCGAGCGCTTCTTCGCCTCGATTCAGATCGACGAAGACGTAAAATCGGCTATTAACGCCTGCATTCCCTTGGCCTCGCTCCATGTGCCGGCCAATATGGCGGGCATCGACGCCGCCCAAGCCGCCTTCCCGGACGCCGCCCACGTGGCCGTGTTCGACACGGCCTTTCATGTGCGCATGCCGCGCCGCTCCCGCACCTATGCCTTGGACCCGGCGGTGGCCGAGCCCCTGAGCATTCGCCGCTTCGGCTTCCATGGCACCTCCCACGCCTATGTGGCGGACCGGGCCGCTGAGTTTTTGGGCCAACCCGTGCAAGAGTTGCGACTCATCAGCCTGCACCTGGGTAATGGCGCGTCGGCCTGCGCCATCGAGTATGGCAAGTCCGTCGACACCTCCATGGGCATGACGCCTCTGGAGGGCCTGGTGATGGGCACGCGTTGCGGGGACCTGGACCCCGGCGCGGTGTTGGCCCTCGTGCGCGAGCACGGCGTCGACGCCACCGACACCCTGCTCAACCGGAACAGCGGCCTCGCTGGATTGTCGGGACATGGGCCCGACCTCCGGGACATCCAGGCCGCCGCCAGCGATGGCGACGACCGAGCGCGCCTGGCCATCAATGTCTTCGCCCACCGCGTGCGCAAGGCCATCGGCGCCTACGCAGCCGTGCTCGGCGGCGTCGACGCCGTGATCCTGACCGGTGGGATCGGACAAAACAGCGCGTCCATGCGACGCCGGATCCTCCAGCGCCTGGACTTCCTGGGACTGCGGTTTGACGATGACCACAACGACGACGCCTCCGTCGACGATGCCCGCCCGGTTGCGGAAATCAGCGCCGCCAACTCCCGCGTCAAAGCCCTGGTCATCGCCACCGATGAAGAGCGACGCATCGCCCAAGAGACCCGCGCCGTGCTGCAAGCCGAGCCCGCGCGCCCCCGCCCCATCCCCATCGCCGTCAGCGCCCGCCACGTGCACGTCGACCGGGCCGCCATGGACGCGCTCTTTGGTCCAGGCGCCGAGCTTGAGCCCGATTTTCCCTTGTCCCAACCCGGACAATACGCGAGCAAGCAGCGCGTGAACCTCATCGGTCCACGGGGCCGCATCGAGCGCGTCCGGATTCTGGGACCCCTGCGTCCCGCCAGCCAAGTCGAGGTCAGCCGCACCGACGAGTTCGCCCTCGGCGTCGACGCCCCCATCCGGCGCTCGGGCAAGGTGCAAGGGTCTGCGCCGATTACCCTCGAAGGCCCACATGGGACCGTTCACCTGGAACAGGGACTGATCTGCGCCTGGCGCCACATCCATATGACCACCGATGACGCCACTTACTACGGCGTTAGCGACGGCGACCGGGTCGAAGTGAGCGTACGAGGCGGCGAGCGCGACCTGACCTTTGGCGATGTGCTGGTGCGGGTCAAAGACAGCTATGTGCTGGAGATGCACATCGACACCGACGAAGCCAACGCCGCCGAGCTGCCGCGGCATAGCCACGGTGCCCTGATCTACGAGCCCGCCCCAGACGCTATCGAGGCGCGGATCACACGACAGAGCTAGCGAAAGTCGCCGGCGGTCCGCGGCATGATTCGACGTCGGTCAAAGCGCATGGTCTGAACGCCCACCACCGGGAGATCGCCATTGAAGTCGGCCCAGCCGGCGTCCTCGAAGCAGCGATCCCAGACCACGACCCCACCGGAGCCACCGACCTCCCACAGGTTTTGGTCGCGGCAGGCGGCATTGTCGACGGCGCAGCTGTAGTTGGGGTTGGTATTGGTGCCGCTGACCTCGACCAGCATGCCCTCATAAGCCTCGGAAGCGGCTTCTTCGGCAGACAATTCCACGGGATCAATGCCGGTTCCCGGGCCCAGCACATCGACGTTCGCATCATTGATCTGGAGCTCGCCAAAGTAGTCCTCCAGCACCCCCGTCACGGTGATGCGCTCGCCGACCGACGCCGGAGGGGCCCCATCCAAGAAGATGTGGATCCCGGAATCTCGAGTGCCACCGCGCGGATCTTGCACGTAAAACCCGAGGTCCCACACCGCGGTGACCTCGACATTGCGCACGTCGACTTGGGTGCCTGGGGCCGATGATCCCGCGCGCAGATCGGAGATGGCGTCGCCGCCTGGGTCGACTTCACCGGTCTCGCCGTTCCCGTCGGAATCGAAGCCACCGGTGATGTACGGCCAACACCCCGTAAGACAGAGTGGAAGTAGCAACCAGCGCATCCGGACCTCATGAACACCAGCCCCTTAGCCCGCCCAGCCCTCGGCTTCATCAAAGACCCACTCCGTCGTCACCACAGAGTCCGGATCGAGCCACACCGACACCGGCCCCCACGGCGAGAAGACCTCGTACCGGAGCCAGCCGTCGGCCGAGGCGGACACCACATCGCCGTCGTACAGGTCCACATCCGCAAGGGTCTGGCCCACCATCTTGCCGCCGACACCATCGTAGAGCGGGGAATCGGCCAAGATCGTGTGGCTCGGCAAGCTGAACCCACACCCCGAGCCAAAGCTGTAGGAGCCTCCAAAGCCCGACAAGCCCGACGGTGGGTCGACGAGGCGCGCTTCCTGGACCCACACTTCAGCCCGCACCCCGGGGGCCGTCCACGCCACCGGCACGAACCCGTTCACCGCATCACCCAAGCGCTCTTGAGGAACCGCCGACGGCGTGAACGAAGACCCGGTGTCCGGGCGAGCCGGCTCGAACCGACCCATCCAGGGCCCACCCGCACCGTCGAAGAGATCGGTGTTCGGGCGGATCCACGCCGTTTCCGAGTAGGCCAGCGAGATGGGGGTCGAAGCTTTGGGCTCCGTTCGCACCTGATCGACGTCGTACGCGGGCACCCAGGCATCTAGCCAAAAATCACGTTCGGAGTACCGAACTAGCGCCCCGTCTTCCGAAGAATCGAGCAACTCAAGCGGAACGCCGGTCTCGAAAGACACCGCCGTACTTCCCGGGGCCAGACCGCCTTGGGTCGGCGCCACACTCCAGGTCACCGCGTCGTCTCGATCGACGTACAACACCATCTCGACGAAGGACGTCGACCACCGAACCGCTGGCCGGTCGCCATCGTCGATGACCGTGAGGGTGAGGGCCGTAGGATCGGCGCGAAGCGGTCGGCCAAAGGCGGAGCGGGCCCCGGGCAGCTCTCCATGTCCATCGGCCACGACTGGGCCATCGGCGGACAATCGAACGGGTCCGAGGCGGGCCACATCGAGCAGCCCGACAGCGTCTTCGTCCAGCCCGTTCCACATCATGTGTGACGAGTCCTCGCTACAGGCGGGAAGAACCGCGACCGCGACCCATGCCAGAATGAGACGATTCATGGGACCTCCACTGGAGTGGACTCCGGCTGTGGGGGGCGGGTTCCGAGC
>JBGCER010000635.1:0-5502 GCA_045106515.1 Myxococcota bacterium | reverse complement strand
CTTCTCGCTCTGCGGCACAAATTGGGGCGGCCATCGGCGGTGGCACCACAGGCTCCAGCCCTGCTCGTGCTGCACGTAGGCGCCCCGGCCCCTGGAATGAACGCAGTAGTAGCGAGCGTGACCCGGAGCGCCCTCGCCCGCGGGTGGAGAGCCATCGGCGCCTATGATGGCCTGCGCGGCCTGTCCCAAGGTCAGACGACCGACCTGCACTGGATGTCGGTCGACGGCTGGGTGAGCCGAGGCGGCGCATCGCTAGGAACCAACCGTGATAGCGCTGACTGCGCACCGCTCGTGCCGCGACTCAAAGAGCTGGGCATTCGCGCCGTGGTCGTCGTCGGTGGCTTCGAGGCCATCGATGTTGCGGAGTCGCTGTACGCCTACGGGGTTCCCGTCGCCGTCGTTCCAGCGACGATCTCCAACAACCTGCCGGGCACATGGCGCTCTATCGGCTCAGACACCGCCTGTAACGCCGTGATCGAGGCCACCGATCGCCTTCGACAGTCCGCCGTCGGAGCCCGAAACCGCGTCTTTGTCGTCGAAGTCATGGGCCGTCGATGCGGCGCGCTGGCCGCGTCATCCGCGGTGGGGGCCGGAGCCGAGCTCGTGTTCACCCACGAAGACGCTGTCGGCCTGTCGCACGTGCAGGCCGCGAGCCGCTCACTCAATCAAGAGTTCGATGACGGAAGGTCGGTTGGCTTGGTCCTCGTCGCCGATGGGATCGCGGCGCCGTTCGATGCCCGCAGCTTGGCCAAAGTATTCGAGGCCGAGTCAGGAGACCGCTTTGACACCCGACTCTGCGTGCTTGGGCACCTCCAACAAGGAGGGAGACCCGCTCCTATGGACCGCCTTGACGGCGCTCGCCTCGGCGAAGCAGCCGTCGAGGGGTGCACTCAGGGAGCGTCTGGCGCGGTGTTGGTGGGACTCGACGGTCACGGCACCCGGATCATGAATCTCGCAGACGTCAACGCCGCGGCCGATCGCCCCAACCGGCGCCCGCTAAACCCAGGCTACGCCGGGGTCCTGGACTTGGCGCGGAGCTTGGGCGCCAAGTGAGGGTCTCGCCCCCCCAGCGGGCGGCGAACCAAGCGTTGTTGGCGGTCAGAGAGACTCCCCCATCGCGTCCGCCCGCACCGCCGACGAGGCCCAATACAGGTTGGCGCTCTGGCCCACCTCGAAGTTGGGCTGTCTCTGCCCATCGATGGTGCGGACCCAGGCATCGTGAGTCACGTCGACGCGGACTCTATGCTCTGAGACCTCGGCGATGACCCCAGTCGCCAGGGTGCCCTCGACGCTCTGCGCCTGATCGTCGTACCACCGGGCGGAGCGGGTCAGCGTGACCCGGGTGCCCACGACAGGCGCCGTGTCGAACGGCGGAAAGTCCACGGTGGATTCCGTCTGCGCCGACACGATCCCTGAGTGTCGGGTCAGCGGCGCCTGGGGCGTGGAGATAGGCGCCGGAGACGGGCCGCGCTTACTATTAATATGCTGCTTTCGAAAGCCGGTATTACCGATTTGATAGCTGTAGTTGTGCGAGCTGCCAAAGGCCAGCACCACGGCTACGGCGAGGCCAATGACCGAAATTCCCCAACGATAACCAAGCGTTTGCACAGACATTCTACAGTCCTCCCTCGTGTTTCAGTACACAACTGAAGTACGGAGGAGTAGCCTGGGTATTTCGGCTGGGACAGCGGGAAGGCGCTGCGCCAATAAACCTGATTTAACCAATTATTACGGCAATAATCTCAGACCGAACACCGACCTTCTCAGGTCGGTCTTCGTCGATGCATGGGAGGTGGGCGAGCACGTTGAAGGGGTGCCCCGAGAGTGGGAAGCACGCGCTTTGACCTGCACACGTTCTGGAGAGCTCGATGACCCTCGTCGCCATGCTGATGTTGTCTATCCCCGCAAACGCAGCGGAGTTTCGCGTAGAGAGGCCCGAGGGTGTAGACCCTTCGCTGGAGCTTCGCCCAGCCGGTTTTGCGTCTAGTGTGCGAGCCCCCTTCTCCGAGCGTGGCGGTCACCCGCGTCACGCCAACGATCCCGACCAGTACTTGGCCCGTGCTCGCCAGACCCTGCTCAATGTGTGCGACTACACCAACACCGCCAACGACGCGGAGTTCTGGGTGTCGCTCAAGGGTGAGGACGGCAGCTATGGCACCCAATTCCGCGCCAGCTCCGTCGACCCCGACATGCGCATCGATCCCACAAGCCCCTGCCGCATGTCTTGGCGCGCCCCGTTCGAAGGAGACTTTCGGGTCACAGCCGTCATTGAACGCCGGGGCCGAACGCAAGAGGTATCCGACGACGTATCGGTCCGAGACTTCTGGATGGTGGCATTTGGTGACTCGTACGCGAGCGGGGAAGGGGCTCCGGATACGCAGGGAAACTACCGGCCCGATGAGTGTCAACTGACGGACGACTGGCTCATCGACCTCTTCTACCCAGAGCCAAATCGTCGCAGCACGAGCTTCCGGCGGTACCAAGACATGGCCCACCACCGCAGCCACTGGGGCTGGCCTCACCTCGTGGCCATCGACACCCAGAATGCCGTAAAGCAGGCGGACTCTGACTGGCAGACCCTACTGACTTACCTTCCATCATCGGGCGCATCAATCGGTGAAGGAATCCTGGGCCCCGGCCATACAGGCATTGAGGAGAACCTAGACCCGAATCGACCGACCCAGGTCGAGCTGGCTTACCTGATCATGCATGCACGCCGTTTCCGGCAGAATGACCCGAAGCGCCGGTGGCTTCCAAGGCGAACCGCACCTCCCCACAGCATCGTGATGACAGCGGGCGGAAACGACACTCGATTTTCCAGGGTGCTCACCACCTGTCTTAGCAACAGAGGATGCACAAAGGACCTCCGAAATGGAGAATACCGTTCTGGCGAATGGGTGGCCTTGGGGCGTGATTGGCCGAGGGGAACAGACCCGATGGACGTGGCCACGATCGCCCACAACAAGCTCTTTCAGTCTTTCGCCGGCAGTTTGGGTCGATCTCGGAGCATTGTAGCCACATCGGAAGTCGAACGTCGATTTCTTGCAGAGCTCCGAAACGGTCCTCCACTGGAGACCAATTTGCTGCGGGGCAAGATAAACGGCCAATATGGACTGTTCTTAGCCACTTATCCTGACCCCTTTAGCCTGCCAAACAACAAGACTTCGGGAGAGTGTATCGACCTTTCACCAGGCGACGTCCGCTGGGCCAGGGGTAGGGTCCTGCATGCCATGAACGAAGTGGTTCGTGGAGCGGCATCTCGGTTCGACTACCACCTCGTAGAGTTGGAGGATGCGTTTGCCGGCAGGGGCGTATGCTCATCAAGACCGCTCGTGAATTCTATCCACTACGGTGCGACCGTAAATGAGCCGCGCGACCGAGGCACCCGCTTCAGTGAGCCCCTGTGTGAGCCCTCCGCCATCATGCACCCCACGCCCGGTGGATTCCAAGCCATGGCGCGCCTAGCGGCACCGCCCATCGTAGAGCACGCCAAAAAGCTGGTGATGGACGACGACGCCCCCCATCAGCCGAACCTCTCCACCACATTCATTCAGCCCCGCGACGTGATTGTCGGCGACGCTCCCATCCGCGCCCGAGCCGCTGCGGGTGTGAAGCTCACCTTCGAAGTCGACGGACGGACCGTTCGCACCTCCTCATCGCTCCAGGGCTCCGGCGAGACCATGTGGACCGCCACCATCCCCGCCCCTCGTCTGGCCGGGACGCGTACCGTCACCATCCGTCGAACGTGGCGGCCCGGCGACAGCACCGCCTGGGTGGCCCTCCGCGATGGGTCGCGCTCCGACGGGATTCCCCTGCCCTCCATTCAGGTGAGCTTCAATCAGAGCCCTCCGGACCTCGATGGCGATGGCATTCCCGATCCGACCGACCCGGACGACGATGGCGATGGCGTCTTCGACGTCAAAGACAACTGCCCACGGGTGAGCAATCGCCTGCAGCTCGACAGCGACCAAGATGGCCGCGGGGATGCGTGCGACGCCAGTTTCACCGACCCCAAGCTGGTCGCCCGCATCGAGGCCCTACGCCTGGCCGGCATCGAGAAGGAGGTCCTTCTGCCCACCTCGCTGCTGCCCCCTGATCTAAACCCGTGTCTTACCTGCCTCACGAAGAACCCAAAAGATACAGAAAAGCTGGCTAATTCAGTCATGGGCGACGCTCGGTCCTTCCTGCTGAGCGCCGCCAAGTCGGGTCAGATCACCAAGACGCCAAAGGGCCAAGCGGTCCTGACAGAGAAGGCGTTCTACGAGCACCTCTCGAGTCAGGGGTTCAAAGCAGACGCGGTCAAGGCGGCGCTACAAAAGCGGTAGGACTCCTAGGAACCGGCCGGCCGTTCCTCAGTCGGCCGGCCCACTCCCATCCGCCCCCACCTGCCTCCACGTCGACGCGATGCCGAGCGTGGCCAACAAGAGCAGGGCCAACGGCGCCAAGATCGGGTTGGCCCCGGTGAGCACGTCGGCAGCCAACTCTAGACCTGACGCATTGGGTAAGATCTCCGCCGTGAACTCCGCATTGTGCTCGATGTGCTCCCACACGCCAAACAGGGAGCCAGCCACCACCAGGCCCATCACGCCGCGCAGCGCCCAGATCGTAGGCTTCATGGGGCGGACCGCCGCGACGATCACCGCGATCAGCCCCAGCCCGCACAAGACGAATGGGATGATCTGGGGGGGCGAGCCGTAGTGGCCGGTGAGAGCCAGGTCGACGGGCGTGCCCGCCAAACCCACTGCGGTGATCCCGAGCATCCAACGCCGGAGCGCGGCCGGCGTCATGGCTGGATGATCCATCCCCGGCCGACCGACAGTTCGTCCGCCGTGACCAGGCCTTTCAGGGCTTCGGCGAAGGCGTCCACGGTGGCGTAGGGCCGACCTTGGACCAGCGTCGCGGCTTCGGCGTCATCGACCCCAGGCAGCTGCGCGAGGGTCGCGGCGTCGCAATCGTTGAACGCGATGGGCACGTACAGGTGCTGTTCGTAGGAGGCGACCTTCGCCTCATCTACATACTTGCCGATCTCCTTGCGGAACTGCTGAATCGAGGCGTAGGGCCTGTACTCTTCGAACTCGTGCACCATCTTCGGCCCCGCCCCGGTGGCCTCGGCGAGCTGGGCGGGCGTGGCGGTGTTGACGTTGATCTTGGAGATCTGCGCCTTGGCTTGCTCGGGGGTCTCGGCGGGGGCCGCAACCACGGGCGGGGCGACCACCGGCGGGGCCTCCGCGGCAAGGGGGGGTGTTGGGTCCACGGCGCCGCAGGCCGTGAGTAGAGCGAGGGCGAGAACAAGGCGCATGGGCACTCCAGAAGGGATCGCCTGCAGTTTAGTCACCGAGCCGCCACAGGCGAGCCCGGCCCGCTCACCCTGCGCGAGAGCATCAGGCCGCGGAGTCCCGTCGACAACCGGACGCCCGCTCCAGCGCGGCGCGGAGCACCGACAATGACAGCGGCTTGGACAACACCTCTTCCATCCCAACCGCCCGACAACGAGCGACCCCG
>JBGCER010000634.1:0-10368 GCA_045106515.1 Myxococcota bacterium | reverse complement strand
GAAGTGATCGAAGGAGGCGCGGGCAATCAGCTCTTTGTGTGGACCTCGAAGCACACCTACACCACCCCGGACCGGGTGGAACTCCACGAAACCCAGGATGGTAAGGGTGTAGTCGGCCAAGTCGATCGGGGTGTCGAGGTCGGCGTCAGCTGCAAAACGACGCTGCGGGCCGATGCCGCGGGATTCATTCAATCTTCGTCGGCCCAGGGCGCTGGGTGTGTGGCCACAATGCCGGATGCTACCGTCGTTGCTGCCACGCCCGCCGTGGCAGCAACGACAGAAACGACAGGTACTCCCGTCGTCACAGAAGCCACCGACAACACCGCGACAACCACGGTCGCGGAGCCCACCACCGAGAATGCGGAAGCCCCCGATGCACCCGTGACAACGACGCCGCCTGCCGAGGGCGAGGTCCCGTCAAAGCGGCGTCGCCGCCGCAAGAACCGCAAGTAGCTCTCGCTCTCCAGCGCCCTCAGCAAACCCCCGCCAAAAACGGCCTCAACACGCACGCCAGCTCCCGCGGCATGACGTATCGAGGCCATGGGCCTGGGCCCAATCGTCAGGTCATCCGTCACAACACGCAGCGGTAGGGAGCGCCGGAGCAGGCACCTTCTTCCAGACGCGCGACTCCACGAAGAATGGGATGCCGGCTGATCGGGAGTCCAGAGCGGCGAGCCTCACAACAGCGCGGATGGGGACTTCAGGAGACACGCCAGATTTGGCCGCCTTCCTGTTCTCTAGCCCCAATGCATCGTCTTCCATCGAGGTACTCTGTGTGGTACTCCTCCACCTATGGCACGCATTTTCATAGGCTCAGGCTGGGTCAACGCCGAAGACGGCGCGCTGGGAGGATCCCTTACAGGACGGCTGTCGGGTCGTGAGTTCGCACTCCTTCAACGCCTCGCCAAAGAGCGAGGCGAGGTGATCGCCTGGGCGGAACTGGAGCGGTCGATCTGGGGTGACACCACGGGCAAACCGCGCAGGATCAAAGCCCTCATCCAGCGACTGCGAAAAAAGGTGGAGCCCAACCCCGCCGAGCCGCTCTACGTTCTCACCGCCCTGCGACAGGGCTACCGCTTGGCTACCGACGACGCCGAAGTCGCCCCCCCCAACAACTCGCCCCCCGTGCATGCCAAGCAACAGCCCAGCGAACCGACCGATATCGTGCTTCCCATCCTGTTCGGTCGGTCACAGGAGCAGTCTCGCCTCGAAGACTGGCTCTTTCGCCGCCGCGGCAGCTGGCTCACCCTCACGGGCGTCGGAGGCGTCGGAAAGTCCGCATTATTGGACTGGGCCCACGCCCGGGCGCTCGCGCAGGGATTGACCTGCCGACGCGTCTCCCTCGGCGATGCCATCACGGTCGGCAGCCTCTTGGAACGAATCGCCCACGCAGGACAGATCTCCATCCCGCCCGACGCCGAGCCGGAACCCCTCCTTGCCATGGCGCTCAGGGCTCGGCCCGGACTGTGGCTGCTCGATGACCTCGCCAGCCTCGATCCTCAAGCCATAGAGGCTCTAGATCGCCTGTTCTCACCATTTGAGCAGGTGAGGGTCCTGGCCACACGACGACGCCCCCTTCAATCCCTGGACGAGGTCGTCTTTCCGCTCACCCCCCTAAAGCCTGCCGCTGCGGCCCACATGTACCGAGCCCTTTCGTCCAACCCCGAGCGCCAGGTCCCCAAAGAGCTGCCCCTGCTGCCCCTTTGGGTACGACTGGCAGCCTCCGACGAGGCCCACGGCGACGCGCAACTCTCCGAGCAGGCCTTGGTCGAGTCCGCCATCGCCGGCGCTCCCGCCGCGACCGCGTTGGAGCTGCTCGGATGGCACCCTCCAGAAGCCGACGCCGGAGTATTGAACACCCTCTTGGAGGTCTCGTCTGCCGAACTCGACGCGTGGCGACGCCGAGGCCTCATCGAGGTTCTGCCCGGCGGTCGAATCCGGACCCACGCCGTCATCCGCGAGGCCCTACGCGAGCGCTCCGCCCGGACCGATCGCCTTGGCCACCGCCGTAGAGATCAGCTTAATCGCCTTATTCGCTATCTTCAGGTCGAAGCCGCCGCCGCTTTCGAACACCACCCGACGCAGGTCCGGCGCAAGGTGCTGGACTACCTCGATCGCCTCCTGACCTGGGTGCGGGGTGTGCGCCCAGAGCAGGTCGACGGCCTCTTTGAAGCGCTGCCAGTGCTGATCAAGGTGGTGACCGGGTCAGGGCGAGAACGAAGCTGGGTCGAGGCCCTGGATCACCTCGCCCATCGACTGGAGCGACGAGGCGAAACCGGCGGGGCCGCCCGCTTGAGACTCGCCGTGTTCGACATCTCCGATCCCATCGCGCCTGCAGACGAGCAGCTTGGTCGACTTAGCCAGATTCAACCTGAGTATCTCGATCCGCCGGACCAGGACCTCCGAGACATCCTCATCGCCGGCGTGCACGTTCGAACCGGCCATAAGGCACCCGCCTCCGCGATTCTGAAGACCTTCGAGGATCGGGTGCATCAGCTGCTCCCAGGCACCCGAGTGCGGTATCGCATCGCGCAATCCGGCAATCTTCGCTGGCAGGCCAACTACACTGACGCCTTGGCAGAAGCGGTCCGCGCAGTGGCGGAGGCCCGCTCGTCGGCTCCACTATTGGAGACCGCAGCCCTACTCCAACAGGTCAAAGCGCTCCGTGAAGGCGGCGTCGGCGAAGAGGTTGGACCCGCCCTGGCCGAGGCTGAAGCCGCCGCGACCCGGTGGGATGACCACGCCGCCCTCGCCACATGTGTCCACCTTCAGGCCCAAGATGCCATCAGCCGGGGGTACCACGAGCGGGCGATGGAACGAGCCGAACACGCCCTTTCTTTGTCTCACCCTGGGAGCGAAACCTACGTGCGAGCGCTGCGTTCGGCCGCGGTGGCCCATCGAATGGTGGGCTCTCACGAACGGAGCGAACAGCTCTTGCAAGCCGCACTGACCGCGGCTCGGGAACAGTCAGACACGGGTCTCGCCCTGACCATCCTCGATAGCCTCGGGAGCGCCCGGCTGCTCCAGGACGACATGGCCGGAGCGATGGCCTGCTACAACGAGGCGATCGAAGCCGCACAAAGCATGGGGGAAACTCGTGAAATGAAGCGGATCCACGGTAATATCGCTCAGGCGTACATAATGGCAGAGGACTGGGGCAACGCCGCCAAACACCAAGCGCTCGGTCGCATCGAGGGTCCCGCCCCTGCTGGATGGGTGCTGACGTGGACCTGGCGCCAAGCGGTCGTCCTATTCAAGACGGGAGACCGCGCCCAAGCCCGCACCTGCCTGCTTGAAGTCCTGGATCTGATTCTTGCAGCCAAATTCCGTTCTGCGGCTATCGCCGCCGCAGTTCTGGCTGCGGACTGGCTCTTTCAGTGCGGGCAGACCGACGCTGCCTTGGCAATTTGCGTGGTCTTACCTTATAATCTAGCGATCGAGGATGGCGCCAGGCTCCTGCCCGAGCCCATGCGAGTCAGCCTGCGTCACCCCGGCGACATGACGCTGGATGAGATCATCGCGCTGGCCCACGACGCGTTGGAGAACCCCGCATTGGGGGAGGCGGACTAGGGTCCGCGGTCACTACAGAAGGATTCCGCCCCTCCAACGCCCAGCGCATCAGACCTGAGACCGCGGTCTCAGTGTTCACGACACAGACACCGGTAGGACTAGAGCACCCCTCTGGCCCCCGTGGAGTCGTGATGCGAACCCGACAATCCCAGGCAGCTCTCGCTCAAGCCAAGTCCACCGAAGTCGAGCAAGCGCCCGAACCCGCCTTCGCCCAAGATTATGGCAACTCCGCCTTCGCCGAGTCGATCGGTGCGAGCTCGTCTGTCGACGAGCCAGGCTTCTTCGAAGAGGCCTTTGGTCCCGACGCCTTGTCCATGGAAGGCACGTCGCTCACGTCGGCGCCCCCTCCCCTGGCTCCCGATCCTTCCGAACCGTACAACCCCACGCCCATGGGGGGCGGACGAGGCAAAAAGCACGCCGCTGGATCCCGCACTCTCAAGAGCCGCAGCGCGAGCGACACAGAACATGGCGGCCGGGCCGGCGCTGGGGCGGTGTACGGAGGCGTCACCCTTGGAAAGTCGCGAACCAGGCGCTCCGGCGACAGCGTCGAGACCCACTCGAAACGCTACAAGGCGGGCGTCAATAATTCAGGCGGAACCCACACGACGATCGATGCGTCCTCGGCACCCGGCGGCACTACCGTCCACCGCACTGAGGACCGCGGCACGCTGCGATCCCCCAAGCGGGTGAAGACCGACACTGACGTCACGCGCCTCGGCGACGACACCCGCATATCTGGCAGTACGAACGCCAAAGATAGCAAGGGCCGACGTAAAAATCGAAAGCTGACCCCCACCGAACAGCAGAAGGTCGACAAGAAGACAAAAGACGCCGAGGACGAGGCCGGGGTCGACAAGGACATGAACAAGTCCGGCCTCACAAAGGCCCTTGAGCACGTCTCCTTTGGCGGCGTCGGCGACGAGACCGGCATCGATCTGGAGAGCTTCACCAAAGAACGCGAGAACAAGACCGACTTCACGGGTGCATCGTCCGGCACGACTCGCATCCCTGGAGGCGACAAAGCCGCGGCACGGGCCCAGGCCGGTGTGAAGTCGTCAGGAAGCGTGTTGAACGAGACCCGCGATGTTGATGCGTTCGGCAACGAGCGGGTCTCACGCGCCGGCGCGAACGGAGAAGGCTTCGCCGGCGCCGAAAGCGAGGCCGAAGCCACACACCGGGTCACCGAGGACGGCGGCAAAGAAGTGGCGGCGAAGGCGGCAGCGAAGCTCGGTGTGGGCGGCGACGGCTCGGCCGGCGCCACAACCCAGACCCAGCTCGCTGAGGGCGTAGACGCCGAGGCCGGCGTACAGGTCAAGGGGTCGGGCTTCCTGGGCGCGAAAGGCTCGGCGGAATCCAAGGCCAGCCACAACAAGATCGGCGCAAAGGCCAGCGCGTCTGGCAAAGCCATGGCCGGTGTCGAGGCACGTGGGTCCGCCGGAGGAGAGGCCGCCATCAAGGCGGGCGGATTCGACCTCGCGGCGGCCCGCGCCAAAGCCGAGGTCAATGGCTTTGCTGGCGCCGAGGGGGCCGCCGATGGTGAGGTCAGCGCCAACGCCATCACCGGGGTGAAGGCCAACGGTTCCGCCAAGGCCTTTGCGGGCGCCAAAGCCGACGGCAGCGGATCGGTCGGCGTGTCCCTCGGCGGTGTCGACGCCGACGGTGTCGTGGAGGCCGAGGCCAAAGCCGGCGCCATGGCCGAGGCCAATGGGGACGCGCAGATCGGCCCGCTTGGCGCGGGCGTCGGCGGCAGCGTCGACGCATTCGCAGGGGCCAAGGCAGGCGGCGAGGCGCGCTTCGAGCTGGGCGCAGGCGGCCTAAACTTCGGCGCAATCGGCATTCAAGGTGAAGTGTCAGCGGGCATCGGCGTACGGGCCAATGGCAAAGCCTCCCTCGCGATCCATGATGTTGGACTGTCTGGCCGCGCTGGCGTCACCTATGGCGTGGGAGCCAGTCTAGGCGGATTATTGAGCTTCGACCCCTCTTTCCCCGTTCGCCTGACCTTGGACAAGCTGGCCGAGAACAACGTGATCCCATCGTCGGACCTCAGCGAACTTGTCACGGCAGCGGCAAGCCTCGTGTACAAGCCCAAGGCACCGGCCGACGCGATCGATGCACCGATGAGCACCGAGCTACCGACGTCCAGTCCCGACACCCTTCCCGAGCAGAGCGATGTGGCCTCTCTGGCCTACATGCCCGCCGGCGATGGCATGGCCTCCATGTCCGCGATGGACCACGCACCACAAGCCATCGGAGCCGAAGCCGGAATGGCCTCTGGAGCCGGAGCCGGAACGGCCTCCATGCACCCCATGTTCATGATGGGCCACGCCCCACTGATCTCGGGCGGGCCAGAAGACCTGGCCCCCAAGGCAGCGCAGTCTACGGAGGCCGCGCCATCTGTGAAACAAGCGCCATCCACAAAGCCCGCGACGCCAGCCGACCTCAGCAAAGAGACGAGCCTAGACAGCCTGATGGTCCAAGCCTCGCCCGACCAGCAGAAGGCGCTGGGCCTGACTCAGGCCGCCATCGGCAAGCAGCTCGAATCCACCGGTCCCGCCGTCTTGAACCAGATGAAGAGCGTCGTTTCTGACGGTGGCAGCCTCTACTCCGACTTCATGGGCATGCTGGGCAGCGCGTTCCAAGCCTCCGAGGATGCCAAGACCGCAGCCTTCGAAGGCATCCAGGAGCTCGTCGCGACGGGTCAAAAGGAGGCCGAGGGCGTCGGTCAACAGGTCAGTCAGTTCGCCAGCGAGATGATGGTCCAGATCTCCGCTCTGATCGCGACAGACCCCGGAAAGCTCCTCGACGGGGGCTGGGAGGCGGCGATCGACGGCGCCGTGCAAAAGGTCCGAGACTTCGCAAACTCGGCCAAGCTGCACGTCCAGGCGATCATCAACCGGATCCGCGCGGCGATCGCCGCCATCGCCAAAGCGGCCCTCGACGCCGCTCTGGCTCCGGTGCGGGCGCTGGTGGGCGCCGTAGGCGGCGTGGTCGGGTTCTTCACAGCCAGATTGGCGAGCGCAGGCAAGGCCATGATCACCGGCATGCGCGAAGGCCTGGGTCCGGCCGAGAAGGGCATGAGAGTGCAGGGCACCGATGGCGTGGTGGCGCTGCCCTTCGCGATCAGCCCCATGCTCGATATCGCTGAAGGGGCGGTCAACGGCATGTCGAGCTTCGGCAAGGACGCCGTCTCAGAGGGGATCAACAGCGCAATCGACTTCATCGCTGGCGCCCTTGAGGACGTGATCGGCGTCGAGTCTGGCGGGGTGCTCGGTGGCATGGCCATGATGCTGACCTCGGCGAGCAACTTCATGTTCGACAGCCTCATCATGATGGCGGAGGGAACCGCGACCATGGCGAAACCGCTGATCCGAGCAGCCGTGTGGATCTACGAGCAGATGAAGGCCGCCGCCGAGGCCGCGGCCAACTGGTTCAAGGCCTTGTTCGGGATCGCGTAAGCCGGCCCGAGAGCGCCGCCGTTCTCCCCTACCCCCCCACCTGATCGTGGAAGCAGTCATAGGTAAACCCATTGCCCTCCTGCGCATCCAGTGGCAGCACCTGATCCCCGTTGAGCACAACCGGCGGCGCAGCGGAAGCCCCCGTCGGCAGCTCGGACAAGCGCTCGATCTTGTATTTGTAGGGCCATACTAGACTGGTCCCCTCTACGAAGGGAGCCACATCTTCCAGCTCGAAAGGCGGGGTTGGAATTGGCAGCAGGTAGACGGTGGAGTCTCGGCCCTCGGGCACTTGAACGATGAGATCGTCGACCACCCGACCTGGAATTTTGTAGTATTGAGGCCGATTCTGCCTGACCTCAGTCCCCTCGGTTCCACGATCTACGACCACGATCCTTGAGGAGAAGAACCGCGCATCTCGCCGGCACTGAGCGGAGATGCCGATGCTGTAGTCGCTGTCCTCGTACAGGTAGGGTGGGACGTCGAACTCCAGGCTGATCCGGTAAAGCGCGCCTCCGGGGGCGTCTTCCACCCGGATCACATTGGACGCGAATCCGCCGGGAGACACGCCCTCGGGACCGTCCACCCACGTCCCGTCCGTGCCGTCGGCGCCGTGCCGCGCCTGGGTCTTGAGGTCGTCGATCGTGCAGTCCGGACCGGTGTTGGGGGTGCACCAGCTCTCGATACCAGAAAACGGCGCCTGCTCGTTTTGATGGTAGAAGTGCCCCAACCGCGGCAGGTCCCAGGTCGCGGTGTGGGCGACGTAGTTGCCGTAGAGGTCGCCCAGATCGAGCTGTTCCTGGGCCAGGTAGAACCGCGTTCGCTGGAGCGTCGTGCCCGGCGTCCGGTCCGTGTCCCCGGAGATCCGACCCAGTAGGTAGGGCTTGTCCCCGTACTGACTCACGAAGCTCCACCACACCCCGAGTCCATAGAACCGCGCTCCTAGGCCTAAATCCTGAATATTCTGGCTCTGGTAGGGCTGCGGAGACTTGAAGACGTGCTCCTCGTTCGCGGAGTCCCACCGCCCCTCAAAGGCCAGCGGAACGCTGGGGTAGTACGTCAGGCTGTTGTTCATCCAGGACTTGGAGCCGGCGAGCAGGTGGAACGACATGGCCTCGGCGAAGGACTCACCGGCGATGCCGCGGATGTAGTGATGGGTCTTTCGATAGGTGCGCATCAGCGTGAAGTGCCCCGTATGACCATGCTCATGGACCGGGCGGCCCCAGCTTGAGTAGCTGTCGGCGTCGTAGGTGCTCCACCGACCGAAGCCGCCGCGCTCGGCGATCTTACGGTGGTCCGCCGAGGTGGGCTCGCCAGGAAAGTCCTCGGGCAACCAGTTGAAACCTTGGAAAAGGTCCGTGGTGTATCGGCATGGGTTGTTGAAGTTCTCGGCCTCGCCACACGGGCCGCCCCCCGGACAGATGTCCTCCAGGTCCGAGTAGTTTCGGTAGGTATTCAGCGAATCAGCTGGTTGTAGCTCCCGAGTATCGACGAACGGCACCATGTCCATCTCGAAGAACATCTGCTCGTGCCACCGGTCCCAGAACCCGATCATGCGATGTAGATTGTCTCGATCGGAAGTAGATATTGGAGGAAACGCATCGGCTTGGGGGATCCGCATCGTGACGTAGACGCCGCTGGCGAAGTGTTGCGTCGCGTGGTCGGGCACGATGTCGTAGCCGCCCATCCCCCACGAGTAGCGTCGGTTGGACTCGGGGTAGCCATCCGGGATCGGGTAGTCCCCGGCGGAGCCACATCGTTTGCCGATCTCGCCCACCTCATCGGCCGAGAGCTTGCGTCCATCACCGTAAATCCTCACATCCCAGACCTTAGCATTGACCGCCCCAAGGGTGAGCGCTCGGAGCGGATCGGACCCTTCCCGCATCGCCGAGCGCACAGCCTGCATGTCGAGCCCGTCGATCGTGGTCGCGACAGGGCCCAAATAGGCGGTAGCATCACCCGTTTCCGGGATGACCAGGGCGAACTGGTTGCACTGGTAGTTCTTGACGTCGCCCCCCGACGCCCGGTCTCCCGCGATGGGGTGCTCGGTGTCGCCCACTTGAAGGGAGAGTGCATCATTGGACAGGGTTGCCGTGAGTCCCAGCCCATCCAGCAGGGTGCCCGAGATCGGGTCCGGCTCGGTACCCCACACATGCATAAACTTCAGAGTCAGGCTGAGGCCGCCGCTGTCAGTCAGGCCATCCATTGTGTTGCTGTCGGGCGCGTCGACCGTGAGGGTGCGATGGGTGAAATCCGTGCGACTGGTGAAGCCATCCAGCGATTCCCGCGGGCGCTCTTCCATCGTAGAACTCACCGTAAAGTCCGTTTTGGCCAGGTTTTTTGGCACGATGCTCAAGGGAAGGAACACCTGCAAATCCGCATCGTGCTCGGCGTCGCCGTGGAAGTCGTGGGCCTCGCAGACGCACTCGCCGTCCTCCAAGCAGCGGCTCACCGGATCGGCTCGACATGCGCCTCGATCGCCGATTCCCCGCAACCATCCGCAGCCGTCCGCGGTGACGCAGTCTTCGAACTGATCATGAGTGGAGCACTGCGAAGGCGGGAACTGGCCGGGTAGCACCTGGGGCTGGGCGTAATTGAGAAACGCCTCCGAGCTCTCGACGACCTCGGGATGGGGATCGTCGGTGTCGTCGGTGTCGTCGGTCCCTTCGGTATCCCCGGAGTCCGAGTCATCGGTCGGGTCCGTCGGCTGCCCCGTGCACGCGGCGCTCGCCAACACCACGCACAGCACACAATCACGGATCCAGACCGCGTTTCGAACTCTCATGAGACCTCCGAGTCGACACTCAACAGGAACAACGTGCGAGGCGCGCAGTTTGGGTACTGTCCACACCACAAGTTGACTGACAGTGCCTAAAAGCCGTGGCCCAACCTTCGCGAGATAGCAGTGGCGGGACGTCTGGAGCGTGGCGTAGACTCCAGGTTCATCGCCCACTCGTGGGCCAAGAGCCGCGCTGGAGATCTGGATGTCACGTCGGGAGGGGCTCGCTTGGCTCGTGTTGTGTGCTGCCGTGCTCGCGGCGTGCGGTCCGCCGGACCACGCCGCCTTTCTCACCGAGGTCTGGACCACCGACTGCCTCGAGTTCAGCGAGTGCAGGCCCACCGACTTCGACGACAGCCACGCATCCGTCGACGAGTGTGTCTCGGGGCGAATCGTGACCTGGGATCCAGTCTGCGCCTGCGACACGAGTGGACATGATCGAGGCCTGGCGGCCGAGTGCGTCGCGGACCGAAACGCTCAGAGTTCCTGTGATAACCAGCCTATGCCGCCCTCTTGCGACGCGTACTGGGAGGCGTGCTGCGCGGGGGGGTGAGGGTGGGGCCCAGG
>JBGCER010000633.1:0-10065 GCA_045106515.1 Myxococcota bacterium | reverse complement strand
CCTCGCCTGCGGACTCAAGCTCACCGCCGATGATGAAGCGTTCAGGCGCCTCCTCGTCAGTCGACCGATCTTTCCCATGGGGCGGGATATCGGCTTTCTACCTGGAGATATCGAGCAGAAGCTGAACCCCTGGATGAAGCCGATCTTCGACAACTTGGAGTTGCTCGTCGCCAGCGGGGCGAACTCAGGTCGAGGGAAGCATGCGCCAGAACCGCAATACCAGTACCTGCTGGACAAGAAGATCATCGTGGTGGAGCCCCTGACCTACATCCGTGGGCGGTCGATTCCAAAGCAGTTCATGATCATCGACGAGGCTCAAAATCTGACGCCTCACGAGGTCAAGACGGTGCTCACTCGGGCGGGAGAGGACACCAAGATCGTCATGACGGGTGACCCCTACCAGATCGACAATCCCTACGTCGATGCCTTGTCGAACGGCCTGACCTATACGGTCGAGCGGTTTAAGGACACGCACATCGCCGGACACATCACCCTGCGGAAGGGCGAGCGAAGTGAGCTGGCCGAGATTGCGGCCAACCTTCTTTAGGGTGATGGGTGCTGTGCGAGGGGCCGCGAGGCTCTGCGGAGGCGAGTGATGGACCAGTTAGAGGGGCGCAACCCGGTGCTCGAGGCCCTGGTGCGTGGGCGACGGCCAGTGAAGCGGATCTGGCTGGATCGCCGCGCCCGAGAAGATGAGCGCGTTCAGAAGATCCTCTCTGCTGCTGGCACGAAGGGGGTGGAAGTCGTTCGCGTGGACCGAACCGACCTGGATCGGCGGGCCGATGGCCGTGTACACAACGGTGTCATCGCTCATGCCATGCCCTTGCCCCAGTTCACCACTGCCCAGCTGCTAGACCACATCTTTGATTCGGGCCAGGATCCGTTCTTGCTGCTGTGCTCGGAGCTGTCGTATGAGCACAACCTTGGGGCGATACTTCGTTCCGCCCTTGGATTTGGAGTGCATGGCGTGATCTTGCCGACCCGCCGAGGCGCATCGCTGTCACCGGTGGTGCAGCGCGTGGCGATGGGCGGAGCCGAGGAGGTGCCCATCGTGCGCGAGTCTTTCCACTCTGCGGCAAAACACCTATCAAAGGCCGGAATACCGCTGGTTGCGGCAGATATGGATGGCGAGCCAATGGGTAAGGCACGCCTAGCCGGGCCCATCGCTCTGGTCCTGGGAGGCGAGGGCGCCGGTCTCACCGATGGACAACGAAAGCGCTGCGATCGCGCGGTTCGAATCCCCCTGGCCGGTGACCTGGAATCCCTCAATGTGTCGGTGGCCGCAGCCGTGCTCATGGCGGAGAAGCGCCGCCAAGACGACTGGTTCTAGGTCGCTTCACGCCGGTACATGGAACGCTAGCCTCAATCGGCGAGCAGCATCTCCACCCGGGTTTGGGCCGCCTTCACGTCCGCCCGAATTCTCTTGAGATGCCGCTTTTTTAGGCTGGAATGCTTGAGGCCTTGGTTCAGAGCTGCGTCTACGGCATCGAGGGTTTCGTAGGCAGCGGGCTCTGCGCTGGGGACGACTCCGCATCGGATGACGTCGATTTGTAGAGCATCGAGGAGCGAGTACAAGCCTGAGAGGCGAGAGCGGGCCTTTTTCCTGCCTTTCGTGTCGGACCTCTTCAGTCGGCGGGACAGCTGGCGGGCGAGGCTCTGCGTGATGTCGATCCGCCGGGCGAGGGTAAGGCCGCGGGCTCGCCGCTGCATGCCGGTGGCCTGGGAAGAGGCGTCTTCCCGTCTTTCTGACCCATTGCTTGGGTGAGGCTCTGCGACCACGCGGACCATCCTTCGATGTGTCGGTATCGCATCGGTTGGGTGACGGCTAGACCCCTCTAGTCGGCGTGAGCGGAGGCGTTGAGGAGTCCTTCGACGGTGGGCTGCTCTCCGAGCGTATCGAGCAGGACTCGTGCGGGGCTGCGGCCATCGGCCACCAAGTCTTCGAGAGGCTTGAGCAGCGGACGGTCGTGGGGCGCGCACGCGTCGAGGGCGCGAGCACCCAAGGCGACCAAGTCTTTGGCCCAGTCTAGGGTGGGTCGGCCGCTCACCTCGCCGCGCAGCCCGTGCCGGCACGCTTGTTCAAAGCGCTGTTCTTTGGTGTCGTGCTCCACGAAGTCTTCGGCGAGTTGAAGGGCGTCACGCAGGGTGGCGTTGCAGTAGAACAGCCCTTGCCACAGCGCGCAAAAGGCCGTGGCCAGGGGTAGCGGTGCGCAGTCAGCGCCACGGATCTCGATCTGCTTTTTGACCCTCACTTCTGGGAACACCTGCGTCAGGTGCAGATCCCAGTCGTCCCACGTGGGAAAGACACCGTCAAATCCGGTGTCCATCCAAGAGCGAAACGAGCGATCCCGGCCGCTCACATAGTTCTTGCCGCTCTTGATGAACATCATGGGTACGTCGAGCAGGTAGTCGATCCAAGCTTCGTAGGAGAAGGTACGATCGCTGGGGATCCCTGTGCGTTCTGGGTCCGTCCGGGTCCAGATGTGGCCGCGCCAGCTCATATACCCGGTGGGCTTGCCATCGGCGTAGGGGGAGTTGGCCAACAATGCCGTCGTTAGCGGGGCGAGCTGGCTGGAGAGCTTCATCTTGTTGGCGCAGTCTTCTTCGTCGAGGAAGTCGAAGCTGACTTGAACAGCGGCTGTGCCTTTCATCATGTGGTGGGCGAGGTCGCCGACCTTGATGAGGAAGTCGCGCATCTGCACGTATCGGCCCTTGGGAACCCAAGGAATGTCTCCGATGCCCGTGAATGGCGTGAAGCCCAGATAGACCTGGCGACCGCCGTGGGGTCCCTGGGCCAGGAGCTCGGTGGTCAAGGCGTTAAAGCCCGCTGCCTCTTCTAGGACCGCCTGCACGGTGGTGTGCGGGGCTCCCGAAAGCTCCCATTGACACCCCGGCTCCAAGGTGAGCCAGGCGCCGTCGGACCGTCTAGCCGCGATGGGGTTTTCTTTTTCGAAGTGCAGTTCCCACCCGCGCTCGCCCAACGCCTCGATCATCTGTCGGATCCCACCCTCTTCGCCGTAGGTGAGGGGGGTGCCGTCGGGTCGCAGCAGATGCCGCTCAAACTCGGCGCCGACCAGCCACTGGCTACGAGGGCGGCCATAGGTGGCGAAGGTAGAGAGGATCGCGTCGCGGGTCAGCCGGGTCATCTCACATCCGGGTAGCAGGTCGGCCCTTGCAGGGATGGCGCGCATAGCACGCTATTCGGCCCCCTGGATGACGTGCAGCCCCATTGGTGACTCCACCACCGCAGATACCTGATTCGGCCCCAGCTTGATGGCGGCGCGTTCGATTATGGGAAGCAGCTGTCCACGGCCCACTCGTTGAACCTGGGTTTGGCCTGTAGGCACCTGCGCGCTCGCTGCCACGGCCTCCATCGACTCGCCGGATAGGAGTTGTTCCCGAGCTCGGTTCGCGAGCCGCGCGGCATCGGGTCCGGCGGGCAGGGTGAGGATGCGCACCCGCACCTCGTGAACCGCGTCTCGGCGGATCAGGTAGACCGCAGACTCCGTCTGAACCACGGGCGCGAGCTCTCCGACGGCCACAGAAGCGACCGCACGTTCGAACGCGGGGTCCATCGTTCCCGTCTCATAGGTACCCAGCGCACCACCACGTCGGCCGGAGGGGTGTTCCGACATGGAGCGAGCCACCGTTTCGAAGGCTTCACCCGACTGAATCCGGCGGCGCGCGATGGCTTGTCTGCCGAGGGCGCCTTCCACGATCTCGGTGCCGGGATTCAGGGCATCCGACGCGTGAAACATGATGTACGAGGCAGCATACCGGGCGTCGGTGGGGTCGGACAGGGGCGCGGGAGCCACGTCAGAGGCGTGAGGGGGCTCCGCTGCTTCCGCCCCCAACACCTCCGCTGGGTTCGGAGGCGGTGGCGGGGAAGGGGGGAGGGTGCAGGACGCTGCGAGGCCGATGAGCAAGATGGATGTGCGCATGGGGCCAGCTATCGTGCCGGTGGCGCGGTAGGCTCGCGCCCGGAGGCAGTGAATGCGCGCGGCCGCTTTAGGCTTGATTTGGATGCTGTCAGGGACCGCGTGGGCGGGGCCTGACGCGGTTGTCTTTCTTCAGCAAGGGTCCAGCACCTGCGCCGGCGCCTTCGTAGACGAGCGCGGCTCGATCGTTACGGCCTACCACTGCATCGCCGATGGCGGCCTCGTCTCTGTGGTGACCCAGGATGGCCGTCGGTCGCGGGGACGGGTGGTGGCTCGCCGCCCCGCCCAAGACTTGGCCCTCATCGCCGCGCCTGCGTTCGCCGGGGAGCCTCACCTGGGCATTCGCGACAACCCACTCACCCAAGGCGAGCGAGTGTGGGCCTGGGGGCACCCGTTTGGTGCGCAGAGACCCACGGGCTTCCTTCAGGGCACATTGCGATGGTCGGTCTCCGAAGGCGTGGTGTCTGCCATTGGCCCCGATGCCGTGCAGTTCACGGCCGCAATCAATCCCGGCAACTCCGGTGGCCCCCTCGTCGATGAGGCCGGTTTGCTTGTCGGGGTCGTGAGTCGGCGATTGCGCGGATCTGGGCTTGGCTTTGCTACGCGCGCGAGCTCGGTTCAGTCGATGCTGGACGATCCCAAGCCGGGACCGGCCCTGGGGGGATCGCTGCGAGCTTCGGTGCAAGGCAGTCTCTGGGATGGGCCTGGCGGGTCCACCTCCCTGGGGGGGGGGCTGGAGGCCGTCGCACGAGATCGGCTCTTTGTCCGTGGTTTAGCGCAGTTTGCGCTGCGTCCGCGCTTTGATGCCGTGCAGTTTGGACAGGCTGCGTGGACCGTCGGAGAGCTGCACATGGGCGTGCGCCAGCGGGTCGGGCGTGGCTACTGGACGGCTCGCATCGACGGCTACGCTGGCATTGCCGTCGTGCAGACCGTCAGGGGATCGATCTCGAACGACAACGTTCGCACCGCCACGGAGCTCGACCCCAGGCCCATCTTTGGGGGCCGCATTACCCTGGGTGCAGCTGGCTTTGACATGGGGGCCGTGCCGCTACGGGACGGGGGCTGGGCCGTCCGGAGCGCCGTCGTGTTCCAGTGGCCCGGCCGCATGGGGATCTTCTAGAACGCTCAGCTCGCGATGCGATTGTCGCGCAAGAGCAGGCGGTCGAGCTCGCCAAGTAGGGTCTGCCGGCGGATCGGCTTGGTGAGGTAGCCATCCATGCCCGCGGTCATGCACGCCTGTCGATCCCCAGATGTGGCATGCGCAGTGAGGGCGATGATCGGCACTAGAGCGCGTTCTCCATCGAGGGCTCGAATGTGTGCGGTCGCATCGAACCCGTTCATCACAGGCATCTGGCAGTCCATCAGGATGAGGCTGACGTTCCCCTGTGTTGCGATCTCGACAGCCTTCTGGCCATTGTTGGCCATAACCACGCCATATCCGGCTCCGGTGAGCAATAGCTGGAGCAGCTTCTGGTTGACGGGGTGGTCTTCAGCGACCAAAATTTGATGCCGTGCGCGCTCCGGCTGCTCGCTGTGCTCGGAGAGCGTCGACGGGGCGTCCGAGAGGTCGAGTACGTCTGCGATGACGTGCAAGACCTGCCAGCGTCGAAGAGGCCTGGTGATCACTCTGGGCACGATATTGGCCTGTGTGGCCTTGCGGAGCTGGATGATTCTTCTGTTTGAACAGTCGTATTTGACGCCGCGCCCGCATACCAGGACCGCGAGTGGGTTCGCGTGCAGCAGCGCGGAGACCGGTGCGCCTGGCGCCACCGTGATCGGCGAGGCGCCAAGCCGACCGAGGAGATTTGTGCAGGATAGGTGATCGGCGGCGTCGGCTAGGTCGAGGAAGACGACCACCCCAGCGAGGGGCTGCGTCCTCGGTCGACTGGGCGCGGCGGGAGCATGGGCCGTGAACTGAAACGAAGACCCCTGACCTGCCGCGCTACAGACGCTGAGATCGCCGCCCTGCAGCCGTGCGAGGTGCTGGCAGATGGACAACCCGAGGCCCGTGCCTCCAAAGCGACGGGTGGTCGAGGTGTCTGCCTGGCGGAAGGGCTCAAAGATCTTTGCCAGGTTCACAGGATCAATGCCGATGCCGGTGTCCCGAACCACGACGTCGATTTTCGCGTCGGCGAAGTCCAGCTCAATGAGCACCTGACCGGAATCCGTGAATTTCACCGCATTCCCCACCAGGTTGGTGAGCACTTGCTGAAAGCGGGTCGGGTCGCCCACCACATTTTGCGGCACATTCGGCGATGCAAGCAGGGAGACGTGCACGCCCTTGGCGTTGCCGCTGGCTCCCAGCAGGTTGCACACGCTCTCGCACACCTCCACAGGATCGAAGGGCACGGCCTCCAACGTCATCTCTCCCGCTTCGATCTTGGACAAATCGAGCACGTCGTTGACCACTGACAGCATCGCTTCAGCGGAGGATCGCGCTGTGCGCAAGAGGTCTCGCTGTTGAATGTCGAGGTGTGTGCCTTCGAGCAGCTCCAGCATCCCCAGCACACCATTCATGGGTGTGCGGATCTCGTGGGAGGTGTTTCTCAAAAATTGGGTCTTCGCCAGAGTGGCCTTCTCGGCTCTCTCTTTCGCGATCGCCAGTTCAGCGAGGGTCCGCCCTCGCGCTTCGAGTTGGGCCTGCAACTCGGCATGATTGCGCTCCGCGATGCGACGGCTGCGCTGGACGGAGACGTTCGCCACATGCTCGCGCTCCTGCAGGCGCATGAGCTTCCGCTCCAGCAGGCGAACCTGCCGCTCTGCTTGTGCGGCTCGGGCGGGCCAATCGAGTTCGGTAGGCCCGTCGCTCAACTCTGTCCCAAAGCCAGAGAGATACAGGTTTCATTGTGGAAGACCAAGGCACCGTTGCTTCGGATGGGCCCGATCTCGCCGGAGCTGTAGAACCCAGACACGGGCAGGGCGCCGGCGCTGCGTTGGAGCGCCTGGTGTTCCGCCATCGTGTTGATTCCCATAATCCACTTTCGAGCAACACAAGATACGACAAAGAGACCCGCGGGTGCTTCGCCAGGGTAGTTGCGCCGGGCCTCTGCGACCGACGCCTCTGCGCCCGCCAGCATGTCCTCGGACGTGATCGACGTGAGGCGAATCGTGGAGCCAAGGGGCACCTCTGCCGCAAAGACGAGGCTTCGACTCGACTCATCCATGGCCATGATCGCGCGCAGGTAGAACTCATCGGTGCTGGGGTCTGGGTGTACGGCCAGTGGGTACTCGGCGGCGACCGCCCTGGCGAAGCCGCCGAACTGCTCGACCATCAGGTCATAGGCGTTCACTCCGTCGATCTCGTACACTACGCAGCCTTCGGCCCGGGTGACGGTTCGCTTGTCTCCGAACGCCTTCCATCCGGAGCCAGCGCCGGTGCCGACCAGCACGTCGCCTCCGAGTCCCAAGGCCGGGATCGCGCCTTGCAAGACCTGACGGCCAAAGAACTGCGCGCTGCCGCTGCCATCGGGCCGAACCCCGCACGTGCCGCCCACGAATGGCGCGTGGGTGCCTAGGACTTCGGTCAGCCCGCCCAGGACCTCGTCGTGGTTAAATCCCTGGCTTTCAGGAGCCAGCAGGCCGAACTGGGGATCCGCGCCGAGCTGTGTTCGAAGCTGCGTTGCGACGTCTCGGCCCGCTTCTCGAAGCCCCGCGGAGATGTGGGAAAGTGCGCCGGCAAACTGGATGGTATCGGAGGCGAATAGCATGACAGACACGGCATCATCGGCGAAGCCGGTGTCTTCGGCGAACTGGCCGGCTGTCGTACACCCCACGAGGGGCACATCGTCGCCCAAGGCGTCCATCAACTGATCGACCATGACCTGGTGGTCGAACTCGGTGCCCGCCAAGACAAAGGCGGCAGCAGGCTTCGCGCCGCCCAGCCCTTCCAGCGCGCTGTCTAGGGCTTGTTGGGTTGCGACATCGGTGTCGATGTCGTCGCTAGCACCTGTGGCGATCTTAAACATAGAGCCTCCGATCGGGAGATCGGATTGCCCGCGTTTTCTGAATAGGCCTGCCCTCAGTCTTTGGTGATCTGCTTCCAACTCGACTGGATCTTGTCGAGTTCGATCTCGGAGATATGGCCGTCAGCGGCGGCGTCTTCGACGAGGTTCTGGATGTTGACGAGCTCGATTAGAGAGATTCGTTGGGCCACGTCTGGGTTGTGGCCCTGCTTTAGCAGCGTTCGAACGTCCTTTCGTTCAAGGGTGGCATTGCACTTGGCCACGAGCTGGTCCAGTTCAACCATGTCGTCCTGCACCGTCTCTGCCCACGCTTCCGCCATAATGCCGCTGCCCTGAAGCAATGCCCACAAACCTGTGCCGGCGGCGACCGGAATCAAAACGATCGCAGCGAGGACGAGGAAGAACAGGGCGATGACGGTGCCGAGTATCCACCGGCCCACTCGGGACCGCCGCTTGGGCTTTGAGCGGCGGCGGGTAGGCAGAGGAGGGGCGTTTGCGGTCATCACCGTGTCGGGCGCCCAGGTCTTTGCCGTAGGCGAGGGTGGGGGCTTGGGCTTTGGGGTGGGCGGACGGGGCCGAGGCTGTTGTTCGGGGGGCGCGTGCCGACCCGCGGTAGAGGAGGGCGGCGGTAGGGTCTCATCTGCGACGCTATCGACGTCTTCCCGAAAGAGCGCCAGTGTCGGTTGGGCCAGCACGCCGGACTCGTTGACCAGGGAGCCGGTCCAGTCATCCTCGGTGAGGCTACGACTGGCTTGGGCGCGAGGCACGGCCGTCTCCGACCAATCTCGAAGCCACGGCTCGGGGTAGCCTCGTCGAATCGCGCGGGCCCGGCGCTCGAAGTGGCGGGCGTCTGGGCGCAAGTCCGGCTCGTAGTCCAGGCTGCGCTCCACCAACTCCGCGAGGTCGGGGTCGTTGTGCATCTGAAGGATCCGGACCTTGGCCTTCTGGACGCGGTCGCGTTGTTTGCGCGGATTAATGCTCGCTTTGGCGAGCTGCTCACCGGTGAGCATCTCGTAGAGACAGCAGGCCAGCGCGTACACGTCGCCTTTGTGGGTGTCCTCGAAGTCCATGCGCTCGGGCGCCATGTAGTTGAGCGAGCCGAAGATGAGGGAGCGGGTCTCGGCCTCACGTGCGCCGAAGTCGGCCTTGGCTACGCCAAAGTCGAGGAGTTTTACTTCGCCGCGATCGGTTATCTGAATGTTTCCAGGTTTAATATCACGGTGAAGCAGCCCGAGGGCCTTTCCGCCCGCGGCCTCGCCGGCGTAGGCCATATCGAGGGCTGCCGCGACCTCTTCGCACACTTCGAGCGCCGCGGACACGGGGAAGGGCCCCAAGGACAGCAGGTCCCTCAGGCTGGCACCATTGACGAATTCCATGACGATCGTCCACCGATCATCTAGCTTTACCAGACCATCAACCTGTACAATCGCCCGATGTCGGAGCAGGCCGAGCATTCGCGCTTCGTCTCGCAGGCGCATCACAACGCCTTCATCGCCCTGAAGCTCCGGATTCAGAACCTTGAGCGCCACCTCTTTTGCGAACCCGCCCGCCGCTTGGAGTTCGGCCTTATAGACGGTTCCAAAACCACCTTTCCCAAGAACGTGAAGGATCTTGTAGCGACGTTGTTCGAGAGGACTCGGCATGGGCGCTACGGTAGCGCAGGCTGGGCCAAAGGCCACGCACGGGAGACGAGATGCGAGAGACCCCTCTGGAGCTCGAAACCGAAGATAGGGTGGTTCTGCACGGTCTAATTTGGGAGCCGGACGGCGCGCCAACAGCGATGGTTCAGATCCTTCATGGCATGGGTGAGCACATCGGTCGGTACGCGCGGCTGGCGACGGAACTGTGCGAACTTGGGTATGTGGTGCTGGGCCACGACCAGCGAGGCCACGGCCGTACGATTCGGGAGCCGCAGGACCAAGGCCACTTTGCCGATGACGACGGGTGGTCAAAGGTGGTGAGCGATGCTCGTGCGGTGACGAACGAGGCCCGAGAGCGCTTCGGAGACCTTCCCATCGTCGTGTTTGGCCACAGCATGGGCTCCTACATCCTTCAGGCCTACCTCTTCCAATATGATGACGTGGCGGGTGCGGTGCTGAGCGGCAGCACGCTGAACGCGGGCTTGTTGGTCAAGATCGGTCGCCCTGCCGCCAAGTTTGAGAGGG
>JBGCER010000632.1:0-3751 GCA_045106515.1 Myxococcota bacterium | reverse complement strand
GAGAACGCCCGCAAGAGCGCCGCCAAGGACAGGGAGTCGCCCGAGATGTCCGCACCCACGAGCTCCCATCGAACCGAGCCATCGGGTTGAGCGATGGGCTCGGCCCGGCCCACAGCGGTCACGGTGCCCAGCTCCTCGCGGGCCACCAGGCGAGTCATCGTCACCCCGCCCGGCGTCACCGTGGCCTCCACCGCCAGCTCATCAACGCCGTATCGAATGCGCGGCCACACCTTGCCTGGGGCGTCATAGGCGACGTCAGCCGCCTTTATGCGTATGTCTGCGGCGGGGTCCTTGACCGTGCCGTGCAAGCGAATGACGGTGTCCGTATTGCCCTCCAGGTAGCGCGGACCCGACAGCAGAGGAGACAGGTGTTGCAGGCGGCTGTGCAGCTCAAGATCGCTGTCGAGGTCCCCGTCGAGGTCCACCCGGAGGGGGCCGCGAAGCTGGGCCGCCTGAAGCTCCACCCGCAGGTCTGGCACCTCGATGCGGTCGGGTCCGAGGACGATCTCGCGGATGTCTAGGTCCGCGTGGTCGCTGAAGTCCCGCCACTCGACGTCCACCGACGCCAGCACATCGCTGACAGGGCCGTTGAGGGGCAGTACCTGAAGGTCGTTGATCTGGACCGACCCATCTGGATAGTTAAGGGTGAAGCGACCATCTACGAGCTCAAGGCCATAGAAAGGAAGCTCCTTGAGGGGGGCTGGGGCAGGCGCGTCCGACCCGTCGTCTGGACGACGAAATTCCTGGAGTCGCCCTCTTTCGTCTAGGTGAAGCTCGACTTCGGGCTTAAGAACCCGCAAGTGTCCTAGCTTAAATCCGCCATCTCGAAGAACGACGGGCGCCTGGATCCGCTCCACACTCACGATGGTCTGGCCCGTGACGTCGTCGGCGATGACCAGATTGTCGAGCTGCAAACCCGGAGGGCCGAACGTGAGCCAGGCTCGATCGACCCGAGCGCGCTCGTGGGTGGCTTTGTCCAGCTCCGCCACGACTACGCCCGCGAGCCAAGTCTCGAACATCGGCGTTCGAACGGCAATCAGCGCACCCGCAATGGCGATGACGACCGTGAGGAGCACGGCGGCAAGGATCCAGAATCGTCGGCGGCGGAGCAGGGGCATCACCATGGTAGACACCGTCTACCCCGGATCTCCTTCGATGGGTGACGCTTGTTGACGTTGGGGGGGCGTCGTGTGTCGAAGGCCTCAACTCAATCGACCTGGCCGCAATGGGCCAGGCCGACGAACTTGGAGCGGGAAACGGGACTCGAACCCGGGACCCGGAGCTTGGGAAGCTCGTGCTCTACCAACTGAGCTATTCCCGCTGATCGCACCCGGATTAACCGGTGGACCTACGCGGGCAAGCCGCACGCGCGCGCCATGGGGCTCACCGCGAGGAGAGCAAGCCAAAGCGCAGCCCGTGGTCGCTGACCACCAAGGCCGGACGACGCGCCACGGCGAGCACTCGGTCCAAGATCAGCGCCCCGGCCAGGAGGTAGTCGGCCCGGTCGGGGGACACGCTGGCGATGGCCTGCCGCTGCTCGGGCGTGGCGGGCAGCAGGGTGTCGATGAGGCCCGCCAGGTCCGAACGGGTGAGCTTGCCTCCGTGCACGCCTTCGTGGCTGTACTCGGTCAAGCCGGCGGTGATGGCCATGAGCGTGGTGACGGTGCCGGCCACGCCCACCACCATACGGGGAGCCGGGGTGAGCTGTACCGAGCTCATCAGCCCATCGATGTGCTGCCGGGCCCGCGACAGGGCGGCGGAGCTGACGGTGGGTTCAGCGAAGAACTGCTCGGTCAGGCGCACGCTGCCGACTTCGAGGGAGACGCGGCTGGCGTCGGCGGCCGTGTCGCCGGACACCAGCTCGGCGCTGCCGCCGCCCAGGTCGATGACCAAGAGGGGACCCTCGGGACGTTTTAGATCTCGCAAGGCGCCGGCCCAAGTGAGTCGGGCCTCTTCATCGCCTGTGATGATCTGAGCTTTCAAACCTAGATCTCGCTGAAGTCGATTCAAGAAGGTGGCGGCGTTCATGGCCCGTCGCGCGGCGGAGGTCGCGACGGCGCGGATGGACCAGGGGTGCACCCCATGGGTGGCTGCGATCTGCACATAGTCGCGAAGAACCGCTTCGGCGGCCTCCATTCGGTCCGGTCGGAACAAGCCGCGGTCGCCGAGTCCCTTTCCCAATCCGACGACGCGGGCGTGGTCTTCCAGCACCTCACCCTCATCGCTGATGAGAGTCAGCAGGATCGAGTTGGAACCGATGTCGATGGCGGCTTTGGGCATGGGCAGGTCCGGAATTGGGGGCCGGTATGGGTGTGCAGCACAGCCTACTTCCAAGCGGCGCGCAACACCGCTCGCATCTGGGGATCGCTCAATCGGAAGTCGCCAGCCTGCAGCTCACCGGGGAACCACTTCCACAAGAAGGCTCCTCGAATGTGGGGTTCGCGCTGAAGCACCCGGAGCGCTGCGGCGGTGGCGAGTCGCTGCGTCTCGGGGGAACCGCGTCCGCTGCGCCACGGCTCGACCGCGGCGAAAGGGGCGGCGTCATAGCCGAGCTCGGTGAACACGATGGGCTTACCCGTCGAGATCGAAAATGCCTTTAGTTCGCCCGCAATTCGCACCCATCCCGCGTCTAGGGTTTGGGGGGTGACCGGCTCGCCGGCTTTGAGCACCGGGAAATAGGCTTGGATGCCCACAGCGTCGACGGCGTCCCAGAAGGGCACGCGTCGGTATTGGTCCCAGTTGGCCGCATAGGTGAGCTGCCCCGGATGCGCGGCTCGAACGGTGGCGATGACCCGCCTCCACTCCGCTTCATGCTGGATGGTGCCGTCCAGCTCGGTGCCCACCACGAAGGCGTCGGCGGCTCGGGTCACGGCGGCGACCTGGCTGATCCAGCGGGAATAGCTCTCGAAGAATCGGGCCCGTGCGGCGGGGTCGTCGAACCGGATCTCCCCTCGCCATGAAAAGGGGCTGCCCCAGTAGGCCAAGTGCGGCTTGATCAGGATCTTCAGCCCACGGGCGTGGGCTTGCTGGATGGGGTGCACCAGCCAAGCCGGCGGATCTTTGGGGTCGATGGGTCGCCAACGTACCTCCCCATTGGCCTGGATTTGCGCGTAGGGGTGGATGGAGACCCAGTTGGCCCCATCGCTCTTGATGGCGTCCATGGTGGGGGCCATGGCCGGACTCGCCCACGCCCGGTTGTAGCGGTGCGTCGAGATCGTCACGCCGCGGATGTCTTGGTGCGGGTCCGCCGGCTCGGCCGCCGCGGTGGATGAGGACAGCCAGGCACCGAGCAACGCCCCGCAGACAAGGCGCGCGACCCGGATCATCGCCGAGGAGACCAGGTGGGCTGCGAGTAGCCACCCCCGCTGGTGAGCTGCACCTGATGGCGGCCATCTACGGTGGAAAGCCAGATATCACTGCGACCTTTGCGGGTACTGCTGAAGACCAGATAGCGCCCATCCGGGCTCCAGGACGGGTCTTCATTGTCCCGCATATTTTGGGTGATTCGCTGCGTTCGACCGGTATTTACATCCGAAATGAACACGTCGAATCCGCCGTCGCGTCCCACGTAGGCGACCTTGGTGCCGTCGGGGGAAAACACGGGGTCGGTGTTGAAGGTGCCTTGTCGGCTGATTCGGCGGGCCTCGCCACCGCTGGAGGGCATCACGAAGATCTGCGAGCCGCCCGACCGTTCCGAGGAGAAGGTGATCTGGCTGCCGTCGGGGCTCCACGAGGGGCCCACGTCGATGCC
>JBGCER010000631.1:0-8419 GCA_045106515.1 Myxococcota bacterium | reverse complement strand
TGCTGCTCGACGAGCCGACGTCGGCCCTCGACCTGGCCTGGCAGCACCGGCTCCTGGACCGGGTCCGTCGCTTCGCCGCCCAAGGCAACGCCGTGCTGATCGTCTTGCACGACCTGGGGCTGGCCGCGGTGCACGCAGACCGGACGGCCTTGTTGCACGACGGGTGCCTCGTCGGGATCGGAGCGCCTCGAAACGTACTCACACCCCGCTCTTTGGCTCGTGCCTACGGCGTCGAAGCCCACTGGGTGGACGTACCCAACGTGGGCGCCATGCCCGTAGTTCTTGGTGCTCGAAAGCCCACTTCTTCACACACTCTGGAGGTTCAATGACCCCCCTTCGCCAACGCTGGATCAACCACCTGGACCAAGAGCCCCGCGCCCGCACCGTGCAGGTCGCCGAAGCCCTCGGCGTCACTGAAGCGGAGCTGCTCTTCGCGCGGGTCGGTGACGACGCCGTGCAGCTGAAAGCGGACTGGCAACCACTACTTGAGGGTCTGCCCGCCGTGGGCCCGGTCATGTGTTTGACCCGCAACGCCTTCGTCGTACACGAGTCTACCGGCCCCTTCGAGCGCGTGGAGTGGAGTCCCCACATGGCGGGCGTGTTCGGCACCCACATCGACCAGCGGCTGATTCTAGGTCGCTGGGCCCTGGCCATCGCCGCCCCGGTTGAGACCCGCAAAGGTGCCATGAAGAGCATCCAAGTGTTCGACCACGCCGGCACCGCCGTGCTGAAGATCTACGCCCAGCACAACACGGATACCGAAGCCTGGGACGCGCTGATCGCCGACCGCACCGAGCCCAACCCGAGCTTGCCTGCTATCGCGCCCATCCCCGCCCCCGTCGAAGTCCCAGACGCGCAAATCGACGCTGCTGAGCTTCGCCAGGCCTGGGCCAACATGACCGACACCCATCAGGTGCACCCGCTGCTGCGGCGCCTGGGCGTGGCCCGTGAGCAAGCGTTGAGGCTGGTGGGCTCCGAATGGGCGGTGCCCGTCGCCAAGGCCGCGCTGGACGAGATCCTCAATGGGTGCGCCGAGGACGCCGAGCCGGTGATGGTCTTTGTCGGCAACCGCGGATGCATCCAGATCCACTCGGGTCTGATCGACCGCGTCATGCCCATGGGCAGCTGGATCAACGTGCTGGACCCGGCGTTCAACCTGCATGCAGACCGCGATGGCTTGGCCCGAGCCTGGGTCGTTCGAAAGCCCACCGATCGCGGCCTGGTGCTGTCCCTAGAGGTCTTCTCGGAAGAGGGAGTCCTGCTGGTACAGATGTTCGGCCAACGCACCGAAGACCAGTCTCAACGCCCATCTTGGCACGAGCGCCTGGAGCGCCTCACTCACCCCACAACGTCGGATTCCGCAACCGAAGCGAACGCATCATGAACTCCAGACTCTCTCTAGGACTGCTCGCCCTTGGTCTGTCCGCATGCGCCGACGGAGACACCGAGCACACAGACCACGCGGACACCGACACCGACACCGACACCGACACCGACACCGACACCGACTTGTTCGAGTCCGTGTCCATCGATGCGACCGATCGCGCTGTGCCGGCCTACTTCGACCTCTCGACGGGCACGGTGCTCTCGCTCACGCCCGAGCAGGCCGCCACCTCGACCGAGTGGCACCTATCGGTGAAGCGGTTCAACGTGCGGACCAATGGCGGGGACTCCGGCCCTGGCGAGGTCCTGGCCGGTCTGGCGGACGCCCAATCGGACTTCTACACCGCCGATGGGGCGCCGATCACCGACGTCTTTGTGGCCGCTACCGCAGATGGCGAGGCCGAGCACCTGACGGGCGACGTGGCCATCCCCACGGATTTGGCCTCCGACACCCTGGTCGATACCCTTGGGGATGCCTGGTATATCTATGACGTCAACACGGCCACCGTCGGCGCAGACGATAGCGTCGGCACGATGATTCGCGGTGGAGAAGGCGACACCTACGCCCGCGCCCGGGTCGTTCTCATCGACTACCCCACCCGCACGGGCGACGGAATTAAATCGTTCGAAATGCAGTTTGAACCCTGGACCGAGGCTGAGGGCTTTGGCGAGGCTCAGGTCTGGTCCACCTCGCTCGGCCCTACCGGTGGCACCACCTGCTACGACATGCAGACCGACGCCACCGTCGCCTGCGAAGGCGAAGCCTGGGACATCATGCTCTATTCGCTGGGTCGAAGCTTTGGTCTGCAGACCAACGGCGGCGCCGCAGGCACGGGAGAGGGCGCGGCGCTCACGCCGATCTCATGGTCAGAGGTGTCGCTCTACACCAGCGCGCTCACAAACCCGGCGGGCGTGGATCTCGCCTACGCCAGCGATGACGTCACGAACGTCTTCGACACCGAGGGGTGGTGGGCCTACGGCCTGCAGGGCGCCAATCGGCTCTGGCCGAACTACCGCGTCTACGTCATCGAGGATGGCACGACCCAGTACGCGGTCCAGTTCGTGGGCTACTATGGCGAAAACGGCGATGAGCCAGGTGCAAACATCGCTCTTCGCTGGCGCGAGCTGCCCTAATGCTCAGCCTCCTCCTGATGATCGGGCTCGTGGGCACCGCCCAAGCCTCCGAGCCTCGCATGGATGTGGCGTCTGACGGCGCCCCCGATGATGCGAGGGACGACGAAGACGATGACGTCATCGTGGTCACCGGGCTGGGCCAGGAGGAGGACGCCTCCCGCGCCGTGCACCACACTCGCGTGATCGACGGAGACATGCTGCGGGCGAGCGGCGCCCAGACCGTGGCCGATGCTCTGGAGACCGAGAGCGGCGTGCAGGTGGTCGACGGCGTCGGCGGCACGGGGATCCAGCTCCAAGGGCTAGACCCCGAGCACACCCTCATCCTCATCGATGGGATCCGCGTCGGCGGGCGGGTTGGTGGCACCCTGGACCTGCGCCGCATCAATGTGGCGGACATCGAGCAGATCGAGATCGTCGAAGGTCCCTCGGCCACGCTGTACGGTTCCGACGCCATGGCGGGCGTGGTTCACATTCGCACTCGCCGCGCCAAACCGGGGGTGTCCGCCGAAGTCAGCCTGAGCACCGGACGATGGGCCGCCCCCGCGCGAACAGTCGACGCCACGGTCGCGCCGGCCATCCCGATTCCCCAGGTAGACACGCTCGACACCCACGCGGCGGTCTCGATGGGCAGCGAGCGGGTCAAAGCCAGGGTACAAGCCGAGCTGCACGCCTCCGAAGCGACCGATCTAAGCCCAGAAACTCCGAGCACCGATCAGAACGCAACCCGGCAGGCCCGCGTCTCTGGCACCGCAGACTTCAGCGTCACGCCCACCCAAGAGTGGTCGGTGCAAGCCGAGATGCAGTCGTTTCGGCGATGGGGCGTCGACAGCCTACCGACGGGCGCGACCCTCGACCGCACCAACCTCACCAGCGCGTTCAGCGTCACAGGGGGGCCGAAGATCGAGCTGTCCGACCGCCGCCGCATCCACATCCTCGGCGGCGTGCGCGGCTGGAACGACCAATACAAAGCCGACCAACGGGGCTCCGACACCCAAGATGCCTACCAGCGAACCCAGGACGTGCTGGGCCAGCTCCGCGCTCGCTACGACACGATCATCGGCGACAAGCACGTACTGGTGGTGGGGGCCGAGGCCCTCGGTGAGCGATTGAGCGCGGACCGACTCGACCCCAAACAGGTGACCCGAACCCGCGTTGCCGCCTTCGTGCAGGAGCGCTGGGACCCCCTCGGCGACGACACCATCGCGGTAGACGCCGCCGTTCGCGCCGACGTCGACACCCTCTTTGGCCGCTACCTCACGCCCCGAGTCGGTGTGCGGGTGGCTCCATCGGACGCCGTGCTCTTCCGTGTCAGCGGCGGCCGCGGCTTCCGGGCCCCCGACTTTCGGGAGCTATATCTGGTCTTTGAAAACATAGGTTCTGGCTACCGTGTCGATGGTACCGAGGGCTTGCGGCCCGAGACCTCGTGGAACGTACAAGGCGGCCTGGAAGTGCGCCCCACGGGCGGTAGCCAGCTCGCCATCCGAGGCTTCGCCAACACCCTGCAGGACCTGATCCAGGCCGACCTGATCGACCCCGGTGGGCCGGGGGAGCCCCAACGCTTCGCCTACGTCAACATCGCCTCCGCCCGTACAGCCGGAGGCGAGATCGAGGCCGGCCTCACCGACTCCGACATCGGCAGCGCCCGGGTCTCGTATCGCTACACCGACACCCTCGACCGCGACACTGGCCTCCCGCTCTCAGGGCGGGCACGGCATCAGCTCAACACCACAGCCACCTTGCGCGTGCCGGTGTGGGATGGCCGCTTGCTCGCCCGGAGCGCGGTGATGGGCCCCCGCCAATTCGTGCGCACCGTCGGCGAAGACCTCACCACCGAGGCCGCACCCACATCGGTGCAAATCGACCTTTCATTGTCTCTAACTCCGCACAAGCGCCTGGGCGTCGTGCTCGGCGTGGAGAACCTCGCCAACGCGGGTGCCAACCCCGCAGACCTGCTGCAGACGCGACCCCGACGCGTCTTTCTCACCTGGACTGGATCCCTCGGAGATCAACCATGACCCTACGATACCACGCGTTCCGACCCCAGATCTGGCTCGGCCTTCTCGCCTGCATCAGCGGGGGCGCCTGCGTCGAAGACCTGTCCCCGACCCCCGATGATTCGGACACCGAGGACACCGACGCTGACACGGATACCGACACCGACACCGACACCGTCGAAGACGGCAATCTCGTACTGGAGGGTCCGGGCCCCGATGGCGAAGTGCACGCCGACATCGACAGCACCGATGGCGCCGGCTGGGTCTACCTCGACATGGCTACGCCGGAAGAGACGGACGAAAATGGCCTGTGGTCGCTGAAATTTCAGCGGTACACCCTCGCTGTGAACGGTGGCGTCTCAGGCGACGCAGACGTGCAGGCGGTCTTCGTCGAAGGGCTCGCCTACGACGACGCCAAGGTGGCGCCAGACACCGGTTGGAATGCCGATCGTCCCGACGAAGACGAGGATGGAACCCCTGAATACGTCATGGGCGAGTGGTACGACTACGACCCCTCCACCCACGTATTGAGCCCCAAACCGGGCACCTGGTTCGTTCGCGGCGTTGGCGGGCAAACCTATGCCGTTGAGGTCCTCGACTACTACAGCGACGCCGGCGACAGCGGCCACCCCAGCCTGCGCTACCGACCCGTGCAAGACCCCAGCCAATAAGAGGCGTTCCTATGCGTCATCGGGTGGTGGCGAAGGAGAGCGTCGTTCGCGCGGCACGCCACGGGCCGGCTTTAGGTGGGTCCCCCGAAGATTTACGTCCGCTGCATGCTAGGTTGCCCGCAACATGGAGGCAGCTTGGCGAACGTCGGTCGTCTGATTCGGGTGAGCGTGCTGTCTGCTGCCATGGGCGCCGCGCTCGTGGCGGGGTTCGCCGACACCAAGGGTGCCCGCGAAGTCGTGGTGCAGGCCATTCTGGGTGACTCGATCGCCCCAAGCCAGGCCCGGTCCCACCGCTATCTGCGAGAGGTCGTGATCCCCCAACGCGGCGTCGACCTCTCCGCCGATCGGCAGATCGAGATCATGAACCTGTGGCACGAATTGTGGATTTGGGACGACCTTAGCTACCTCGGGGTCCACATCCAGAAGAACCCGCCGGACCTGTTCATGATGCAGCAGATCATCCATGAAATACGTCCCGACTACATTGTCGAGACGGGCACACTGCACGGCGGCTCGGCGGTGTACTGGGCCCATGTGCTGGATGGACTCGGCCTCACCGAGTCGCGCATCATCACCGTCGACATCGAGGACCAGACCCAGGAGGCCGCCAAGCAGCCGCTGTGGCAGGAATACGTCGAATTCATCCACGCCGACTCGGTCGCCCCCTCCACCATCGCCGAGGTGAAGCGAAGGCTAGCCGGCGGTGGCACCGTGCTCGTCGTCCTGGACTCGCTCCACACCGCTGAACACGTGCAGCGCGAGATGGAGCTGTACGGTGAGCTGGTCACGCCCGGCAGCTACATGGTCGTCGAGGACACCAATATCGACGGCGTGCCCGTCCTGCCCGGCTATGGCCCCGGACAGATGGCGGGGGTGATCGACTACCTCGACACCGGCGGAGATGCGAAGTTCGAGCAGGACTTCAGCCGCGAGAAGCTTCTCTTCACGTACAACCCAGGCGGCTGGCTGCGGCGAAAGCGCTAGGTCGCGGCACTGTGTGCCGAGATTGGGGACCGTGGAGCCCGTGAGCGGGCGTCGACCCGCGTCGCCTCACCCCTTCAACCGCCTCAGCGCCTCTCGTCGGCTCAGCCCCGACAGCCGCTCGGCGTTCGCCGCCACGAAGTCCAGAACGGCCTTGGGATCGGTCTTTCCATACTCCCGGAGCGCCCAGCCGATCGCCTTTCGGATCCAGAACGACGACTCGGGTGCGAGCTGCTGGCAGGCGTCGAAGAGCAGGTCGGCGTCGGTGTCGGCCTTGTGGTTGAGCTGGGCCAGGATCGCCGTTCGCCGGATCCACACCTCCTCGTCGGTGAGCCACGCGCGCAGCACAGGCGTCAGCACCTGGCGCTCATCGGCCAGCACCTTGCCCACCAGGTGCGCCGCGATCTCGTCCACCAGATCCCACCACGCACCCTCGCGGACGAGCTGCTCGAACAGGTCCAGGGTGCCGCTGTGGATGAACCGCTTGTCGATCCGGGCCCAAGACAGCGCCAGGTACTTCCACTCCCGCTCCGGCTGGGCCCACAGCGCCAAAACTTGGGCCCTCCAGTTGGCTTCGTCGGTGGGTTTAAATTGGCGCTTCGCCTCACGAAAAATGAGTTTTCTAGCAGGCTTTTTTTTTTTGTTTTACGGCATCTCCGTGTTCATATAGGCTTGCATCACCGGCGCATCGACGGGGTTGGCGGCGGCGGCAAGGCGGGCTCGAAGAAAGAGGACCAAGGGCATGACGCCTCCGTACACCCTGTAAGCTAGGCCCACGGCCTCCGTTGGTCAGTGAATCCTCTTCACCCGAGAGCCCCATGCCTACCTCCCCGCGCACTCTAATCATGATCACCGGGTTGAGCCTGGGCGCCGGCTGCTTGTCCCCGTCAAACGCTGCCGAGCCCGGTACCGCACCGACGGAGGCTCCAACCAAGCCAGAACCGAGAGTCTACCGAAACCCACCGCGGCCCAAACCGATGCCACGTCGGCCCGCAACCCGCGGCACGGTGGACAAGACTGCGCCGGCCGGCGCCATGGACCAGCGTCTGACAGAGACTCTGCCCAGCGGGCAGCAGATCTACGCCAGCGACCGCGGCGGATGCTACATCCCCTATGCGACAACCGACACAAAACTACCCGACATCCCTGACTTTCAAACCGAAGTGGCCTGCCCAGAGTCCATGCTGAAGCGGGAGTGGGGCCACTGCACCGGCATAGCTACCTTGTACAGCGACAAGGCTGGCGAGGTCTGCACCTGTGCGCCAGCGGGGGATCCGCCACCGGCGCCATTCGGCGTGCCGTGTCCGAACTAGCGCCCTAGTACCGAGTGCTCGCCATCATCATCCACCAGCCCGTAGCGTAGTCTACACCCACATAGTAGAGCCGCGCAGTGCGATTAGACTCATCGAAGGTGATCTGGGGCGCGGTCGCGTCGTCGACCTCATGCGGCGCCCCCTGTTTGACCAGGATCGGCTCGTCCAGCATCTCGTACGGACCGAAGGGTGCGTCGGCGACACCGAGTGAGATCCCTGGACCGCCCGCGAAGTCTGCCAGAGCCACCGCGTAGAATCGCCCGTCCGGACCGGCCGTGATTTGCCCTTCCATGCCGATGGGCACGGCCACCTCTTTCGGCTCGCTCCACGTTCGGCCATCGTCGGTCGAGGTAACCCCATAAACATGGACCGCTGTCACGGCATCATGTGGCGCGTCCCAGCCCAAATAGGCCATGTAGAGTACGTTTTCGTGTGCCACCACGCTCGGTGAGGTCATCAGGTAGACCTCTTTGCCATCTTGGGGGCCTCGGCGCACGATGGGCGCGTCGGCCAAGGTATACGGCCCCTCGATCGCCGACGCCTCAGCTAGGTATATTTGGCTTTTATACTCATCTTCATCATTGTAGCCAATGTAGTAGATCTGATGGGTGCCATCGGTGGCCAAACGGTAGAACGACGTCTCTTTGTTGCGGTCTAGGCCGGACGGCCCGACCTCGGTGAGCAAACCGCCCGTGACCTGCCACGTCTGCCAGTCGGAGCCCGTCGCGAGCTTGATGGACGACGCGCCATCCACGTCCCCGCTGTAGACCATGCGAAGCGTGCCGTCCTGGTCGCGAAACACGTGCCCATCGCTGGCGCTCTGGTAGTTCTCTTCGGGGATCGGGTCGCGGAGCACAGGCTCGCCGCTACGAACCCAGCACCCCAGATCGGCCAGCACGATGGGGGCGCCCGCCTCCGATGGGGCACCCTCGCATTCGCTCGG
>JBGCER010000630.1:0-5544 GCA_045106515.1 Myxococcota bacterium | reverse complement strand
ACGTGGGCCAACCTGGAATCTGGGGGTGCAAATCCGACGTTGGCGGTTGTGGTGCGGGCTGCGGCCGCCCTGCAAGTCAGCGTCGAGGAGCTGATCGGACCTCCCCGTGGCGATGCTCGGTTGATCGCCGCGGACGCACTGCCGCAGCGGCACCGTGGCGCGGTCCTCATCCGAGAGTTGCTGCCCGAGCCGATCCCCGGATTGCAGATCGAGCGCTTGGAGTTGCCACCGGGCGCGGCCATGAGTGGGATCCCTCACACCGCCGGCACCCGGGAGTACCTCACCTGTGAGCGAGGCGAGATCGACCTGGCGGTAGCCGGGAAGCGCTGGCAGCTCGGCGCGGGCGATGTGGTGGTGTTTCGTGGCGACCAACACCACGGCTATGCCCACCGGGCAGGGACGCCGGCGGTGGCCTACTCGCTGGTGGTGCTCGCGCCGGTGCCCAGAGATGCGGGCTCTTGACGCGCCGGTGCAGGCTTGGCGTCAGAGGCCCGCTTCCGCTTGGGGCCTCTGGTGAGCGCTCGACGGATGCCGGTCCACACGGTTCGGGCGTTCAACGGGGTGACGAAGTACAGGGCAATCCCGCTCTTCCATTCGGGATTGAGCCTCTCGTATGCCTCGAATAGCTCGATCCCCACCGGACTGTTGGGGCGCTTTGCGCTGGGGATGGTGCGGAAGGTCAGGGTGCCATCGCCGCGCCAGTTGGTGCCCCAGATGTGCGACCCGGTCGCTTCGACCAGCGCGCTCTGATCCCCGGATAGGCTTGGGTCTCCCAAGGACCAACAACACCCCAGCATGCGTCGCCAGGTGATGTACGCCGGCGGATACACCCCGCCCGTGGCCAGGGCCCGTCGGAACGGGTGGCTCATCATGGGTCGGATGGTCAGCCAAATCACGGCTAGGAGAAGGATCGTGTGGCCGCGAAGGTGCTTGGCCATGAACACGTAGTCTGGCGCCAAGACCAGGTAGCGTCGGTCATCGTGATCTAGGGCGGCGATGCGCTGGAGGTAGGTGCCCACGACAGCGTCGCCATCCCACAAGATCCACACCAGTCCATTGTGCTGGTAGTCCGAGACAAAAGCATCGAAGTCGTGTTCGAGCGGCATGCCTGGCTTGAGCCTTAGCTGCGAGAGCCTCAGCTCCCAGATCTTCCGTAGCTCCGCCCTGGACAGAGACCGAGGATCGCGTAGCTGGCTAGAGTTCAGCGCCTTGAGCATGTTCATGGGGGCCGACCAGGGTGCAGGTGGAGCGGGGGTCACGCTGAACCTTATGGGGCACCCGAAAGCCGGGTTCTCATCGTTTTCTCATCCGCACTTCGCCGTGCTCGCTCATGGCCTCGACGACCTGAGCCACCAGAGTTGGCCAGTCTGCCTCTTCTTGCATTGATAGATGTTCTACAAGCTGATCAATGTCGATTTCTAGCGGTGCGGGTTCACGGTCGAGGCACTCCACGACGGCCCTGGCGACCGCGCGCCGCTTTCCGGTGAATCGGCGGCTTCGACAGCCCTTACTGCAGTATTGAATGGTGGCAAAGTCGCGGATGGCTTTGCGGTCCGAGAAGGGACGGGCACATCGCAGGCAGCGTTTGCGGGGGGGGGTGTTCATTGTGCTCAAACCTCGCACGAGCTCGGATGGCACGGGCCCACTTCAGCTTGGGGCGACAGCGACCGATCCGAGTCTCATGCCGCCTTCGTCTTCCTCGCTCGTGGAGCTCATCGATCGCATCTTCTTCCGCGAGGAAGGAGAGCCCATCGTGCCAACCCCTATCGTGGATGAGGCGACGGCAGCGTCGTTGCCCCACCCCGTGCGAGCTCGACTACTTCAGATGCAGGCCGTCGATACCTGGGTGCAGGAGCGCGACCCACTGGCATCGCTGGCCCTCGCCGACCGGAGCCTTGAGCTGGCAGACCCCTATACGGACCCGCTCTGCTTTGTGCGCTCCATGAATATGGCGGCGTTTGCACTGCTGATCGAAGCTCGACTCGCCGGCGCTGCGGAGCGACTCGTCGCCGCTCGCTGGTGGTCCAAGGCCGGCACCAGCCATGGGCTTCGGCTGGAGTGGCGAAGGGCGACCATCAACTTGGCCTGCTGCTTGCGGGCGCTCGGAGACGTGGACGGCGCTCACGCACTCAACGAGGAGGTCATGGAGCACCTCGCGGTGCACGCCGCCGACTCCATCGACGTGACCCATGTGTCCTCGTCGGTGATATCCAGCCTAAATGCCGGAAAAGTGGACCGGTCCCGACACTACTTGGCCGTCCTAGATGACATGCCAGAGTCGTCGGATTGGAGAGCGCAAGGGAGCGCGGCCCACGCCCGCGCTGCCGTCTTCCTACACGATCAAAACTACGGCCAGGCGCTTCACTGGGCCGAACGTGCACTGGCATTGTACGGGCATCGGATCGATGCAGACGATCTGGCCTATGTGTGTCATGTGGCCGGAACCGCGTGCTTGGCGCTCGAGCAGCTAGAACGAGCACAGGGCTTCGCCGAGCGGATGCTGCAGGCGGCGAGCGAGGTCAGCGAGGGGTGCATTCTGCCCCAGGCCCTTGAGCTGCGCGGCCGGGTCGCGTCTTTGATGGGCGACCATGAGACGGTCTACGCCCTATTTCTGGAGGCGACCCAGACCCGAGCCACCCGCTCTCGAAGCAGCTTGGCGCCTGCGCTGCACCGGATCCTCTCGCGCTTTCAGGAGCAAGTCGGCCTTCAAGAGAGTGAACTCCTTCGCGCGAATCGTCGTTTAGAGGAGAGCAACGCCGATCTGCAGGGGGCTCGGGATCAGGCCCATGAGGCGGCTCACACCCGCCACCAGTTCCTGTCGAGCATGTCCCACGAGATCCGAACCCCCCTACACGGCGTGCTCGGCAATGCGGAGCTGCTGACCGACACGGACTTGACGGAGAGCCAAGGGGAGATGGTGGGGATGATCCGCCGATGTGCCACGCTGACGCTGGCGATCGTCGATGACATCTTGGACCTACGAAAGCTCGAAGAAGGCAAGTTGGACCTGGATCCTGTGGCCTTCCCGCTGATGCGCCCCGCGCGAGACGTGGTGAGAAATCTCGGGCCCCTCGCGCAGGCGGCCGGCACTGAGGTGCGCATTGTGACGGACCCCGCGCTGCCCAAGCGGGTCTTTGGCGATGATCGTCGTCTGCAGCAGGTGCTGCTCAACTTGTCGACGAACGCCGTGAAGTTCACGAAGGAGGGCCAGGTCACCGTTCGGGTGATGGCTCGTGAGGCATCTGTGAGGTTCGAGGTACAGGATACTGGGATCGGCATTCCCGTCGATCGCCAGGACGCCATCTTTGATGCCTATGTGCAAGCGGACCGCTCCACGTCACGGCAGGCGGGTGGAACCGGTCTGGGACTTCCCATCTGCCGAAACCTCGTGTCGCTCATGGGCGGCCATATGGGCGTGGAGAGCGCGCCCGGAGAGGGATCGACCTTCTGGTTTGAAGTGCCGCTACCCGAGGCCATCGGAGAGGTGCCGGCGAGCTTGACCGATACAGAAGATCTCACTGGACTCTGCATCTTGGTCGCCGAGGACAACTCCGTGAGCCGCGTCGTGGCGGATCGCATGCTGCAGTCTCTGGGCGCCTCGGTGATCTTGGTGAGTGGGGGCGAAGACGCGGTGGCGCAGACGCTGAAGCAACAGCCCGATGTGGTCCTGATGGACCTGCACATGCCCGACCTCGACGGCGATGACGCGTGTCGCGCACTTCGAGAGCAAGGCTTCTCAGCACCGATCTTGGCGTTGACCGCCTCGGCCATGGAGCGGGACCGCGAGCTTTGCCTAGCGGCTGGAATGGATGGGTTCTTGTGCAAACCGCTGACCCGAGCCACGCTGGCGCGGGCGGTGGCGCGGGCGGTGGTCGCCCATCGACGGCTGGTTGCCTGACGGGTGTTGAACCGGCCCAAGATCGGTTGGGCGACCCGCCCCTGCGTCTTTGTTGCAGGAGTGATGCAGGGCTCGTCCCCACCGAACAGGCGAGGCCGGCGGCGGCTACGTCACCCCTATGAACAAGCGCATACTTGGGGTGTTGGGTGGCGTCGCGGTGCTGATTGGCATCGGGGCGATCGTGATGTCGGTTGGGTCCTTCTGGGGCGCCTCGGAGCTGCCGAAACCGGAGGCCGCCACGAGCGGCTCTGTGAACGGCGCCCCCGAGCGGAAGGCCGGGGTGGCTCGGGCGCGACCGACCCCGACGCCGGCCGGGACGGAGCCCGAGTCGCCTACGACGGAGTTGAGTGAGTTCGGCCCGAACAGCGCGGCGGCGGGACACCAAGACGTCGCGGCTGCTCTAGGGTACACCATGATTCGCTGCTTCGTAGGCCCGGATTTCCCAGACGATGAACTGGTAGGGCGCTATGTGAGCAGCGTCGAAGACGGCTGGTTCAGCACGGTTGTGACCGAGCCATCGGGCGAGATGATCCTGGAGCGCCGCATCCGGAGCGAGGACGGCAGGGCCCGCGACTGGGAGCCCGTGGCGGTTGTGCGATGGGCGTCGGACGATTCGGAGACGACCTTGGTCGAGTGCTCGATGGACCCGGTGGTCTTTGGCAGCGTGGAGGTGCGGGTTACCGTCGACGGCGGAGGTCCCGTCGAGGCCCCGTCCGTTTTTGGGTGTGGGGGATCGGCGACGCCTATCGATGGAGTCGTACGGCTGGACAGGGTGCTGGCGCCCGGTCCGTGCACGGTCCGCGGGATGGCCTCGCGCTCGCTAGAGCTGTGTTCGGGAACGGCGGAGGTCGACCCTGTCCTGGCTGACCAAGTCACGTCGGTGGACCTGACGCTAGAGTGCGTGGATGTCGCGGATGCCCTTGCGCAGTTGCGGGACCCCGGGTCGCTCGACTTGCCCTCCAGGGAGGAAGCTGCAGCGAGGAGCACCCGCGAATACGAGGCCTTATTAGCCTATTCTGAGGCCCGTCCTCGCACTGGCGACGCCGCCGCGCTCATCGACGATCTGTTGGAGCGCTGGGCCCCTCGCCCGCCGTTGTCGATGGAAGAGACGCTGCGGATGGCGAGCGACCTGCTCGGGGACGAGGGCCTGAGCGAAGAGGACATCCAGAGCGCCTTGGACCTGCTGGAGGACGCGGAAGAGCCTGTGGAGGACTAGCCCTTCAAGGGCGCCTTCAACGCTACCGATCCACGTCCTGCAGCACGCCCGGGTCCTGGACCTCACACCACTCCGCCCGCTCGGGGTGGCGACGCAAGATCGACCGCCCGCCTTCATCGGCCGTGAGCGCGATCAGGTCGGCGAAGAGCGCCCGAGGCCACACGGTCGGGTTGCCTGGGCGCCGGGTCTGGGCGTCGCCCGCCATCGGCAGAATCACTCGACCTGGCGCTGCGACACGATACGCACGTACCAGCTCGTTGTAGGTTGAAGCACGCACATAGGGCATATCGCCCAGGGCGATGAGCGCTGCCGTCGCCGACGTCCGGGCCACCGCCGCGATGCCCGCGGCCACCGACGTTCCCATCCCGTCCGTGTGCGTGGGGTTCTGGACAAACGTCACATCGAGACCTTCGAGGGCCCGCCGAACCTG
>JBGCER010000629.1:0-3850 GCA_045106515.1 Myxococcota bacterium | reverse complement strand
GCACAGAAACGACCGCGTGGGCCAAGCGATCTCGTGGGATTTAGCTCTTCAAACCGGACGTTGGGCCGAGCACCAAACCAGCCGTGCGACGCCTCGCTACGACCGGAGGCGCATCCGCCAGCTCCTCGACCGCATCGACGCTGCGCACCAGTTCTGGGAGCACCTGCTCCGCGGCCAGTCGGTGCTCGATCTGTCTTATGAAAACCTCACCACCGACCTACTCGGCAGCGTCAACCGCGTACTGCAGCGGCTTGGCGAGCCCACCGTCGACGAGGTTTTGCCCCCGATGGCCCCCATGCCCGGCGACTACGCTAAAGCGTGGCGCGACCGCTATGACCGAGGCGAGTAGCGCCAGCCACGGAGTGCCATGCCCAGCCCCACCGCCCTCTTGCTCGACATGGATGGCGTGCTCGTCGACTCCAAGTCCGTGCACCACAACGCGTGGCGCGCCCTCTTCGAGCCCTTTGGGGTGGACTTCACGCGCGAAGACTTCGAGACCACGGCCTTGGGTGTCAGTCGAGACACGGTGATCCGAAGCGTCCTAGGGCCCGACGTAGATCTCCAGGCCCTCATGGACAAAAAAGCTGCATTGGTCCATGATTTACTCGCGGCCGAGGGATGCGCGGAGATCCCCGGCGCCCACGCGCTGCTCGACGAGATCCACCGCCGGAAGATCCCCGTCTGCCTCGCCACCTCATCCCGCATGCCCGACCCGTTCTTGCGTGCGGCCGGCCTGCTGGACGCTCTCCCCCATCGGGTCGACCGAACCCAGACCCAGCGCGGCAAGCCCGCCCCCGACATCTTCGTACTGGCCGCCAAGACCTTGGCCCATCCCCCGGCCCGGTGCGTGGTGGTGGAGGACAGCCCCGCCGGTGTGACCGCCGCCCGCGCCGCAGGCTGTGCCGTCGTCGGCCTGACGAGCAATCACGGCCCAGACGCACTGAAGGGCTGCGATCAAGTGATCACAGCCCTCCACGCGTTCTGGCCGGTCTGGGACCGAGCGGTGGCCGAGGGAGGGATGCCTACCGAGTAGGCGCCCCGCTCGACGTCGCGCCTAGCCCAGGACTTCGCGCATCTTCACGCCCATCTCGGCGGGGCTGCGCACGATGTGCACGCCCGCTTCGGACAGCGCCTGGAACTTGGACTCGGCCGTGCCCTGGCCGCCGCTGACAATGGCGCCAGCGTGGCCCATGCGACGTCCGGGAGGTGCGGTTGCACCGGCGATGAAGGACACCACAGGCTTGGACATATTGGCCTTGATCCAGGCCGCAGCCTCTTCTTCGGCCGTGCCACCAATCTCGCCGATCATGATGACCGCATCGGTGTCTTCGTCGGCGTTGAACAGCTCCAACACATCGATGAATTTGGTGCCGATGATCGGGTCGCCACCGATGCCCACCGCAGTGGACTGACCGTAGCCAACCGACGAGAGCTGGGCGACAGCCTCGTAGGTGAGCGTGCCGGAGCGAGACAACACGCCCACGCGACCCGGCGTGTGGATGTGACCGGGCATGATTCCGATCTTGCACTGGTCGGGCGTGATGACGCCGGGGCAGTTCGGTCCGATCAACCGGCTCTTCTTGCCCTCCATGAACCGCCAAACGCGGACCATATCGGCCACCGGGATGCCCTCGGTGATGCAGATGACCAGCTCGATTCCCGCATCGACGGCTTCCATGATGGAGTCGGCGGCGAAGGGGGGCGGCACGAAGATGACCGAGGCGTTGGCGCCGGTCTGCTCGGCCGCATCGTGGGCGCTATCGAAGACGGGGACCTTATTCTCGAAGGTCTGGCCGGCCTTGCCGGGCACAGCACCCGCGACAATATTGGTGCCATAGGCGAGCATCTGCTGAGCGTGGAATCCGCCGGACTTGCCGGCGATGCCTTGGACGAGCAAACGCGTGTCTTTGTTGACGAGGATGGACATGGGCTAGGCCCCCTGTGCGGCGGCGACCGCCTTGGTGCCGGCCTCGTCGAGGTCTGCGGCGGTGATGACGTTGAGGTCGGACTCCTCGATGATCTTACGACCGAGCTCGGCGTTCGTTCCGGAGAGACGAACGACCAGCGGCACTTCAAGGCCGACTTCGGTGACAGCGGCGAGCACGCCTTCTGCGATGATGTCGCACTTCATGATGCCGCCGAAGATGTTGACCAGAATGGCCTTCACAGCGGGATCAGCGGTAATGATCTTGAAGGCTGCCACGACTTGGTCCTTCTTGGCGCCACCCCCAACATCCAAGAAGTTGGCCGGCGAACCGCCCTTGTACTGGATGATGTCCATGGTGGACATGGCCAAGCCGGCGCCGTTGACCAAGCAGCCGATGTTGCCATCGAGGTTGATGAAGGACAGGCCGTGCTCATCGGCTTCGAGCTCGGAGGCGTCTTCTTCGGACAGGTCCCGGAGCGCCACCACATCCTTGTGGCGGTACAGGGCGTTGCCGTCGAAGCTCATCTTGGCGTCGAGCGCCATGACATTGCCGTCGCCCGTCACGATAAGTGGGTTGATCTCCAGCATATCGCAGTCCATCTGCACGTATGCATTGACGATCTTGGCGAAGAAGCCAGCGGCACGGTTGACCGTCTTGCCGGTCATTCCAAGCTGCTTGGCGAGGGCGCGGCCCTGCCAGCCACCCAGGCCGATGGCCGGGTCCACGTGGACGCGTTTGATCGCGTTCGGATCCGCCTCTGCCACATCCTCGATGTCCGTGCCGCCCTCGGCGGACGCCATGAGCATCACGCGGTGGTTGGACCGGTCGAGCATGACCGAGAGGTACATCTCGGTGGCGATGTCGGCTCCGCCCTCAATGTAGAGGCGGCTTACGAGCTTGCCTTCGGCGCCCGTCTGCTTGGTCACCAAGGTGCGACCGAGCATGGTGGACGCGGCGGCCTTGACCTCGTCGATGGACCGGCACAAGCGAACGCCGCCCGGACCGTCTTGAGGGTGGCCCGCAGCGGCAGCTTCGATTTGCTCCGCGTTAGAATCCTCGATGAAACGGCCTTTTCCTCGGCCACCTGCGTGGATCTGCGACTTCACGACCCAGATTGGACCGCCCATCTCGGTGGCCGCGGCCACGGCTTCATCGACCGTAAGCGCCGCCTTGCCAGGAGGCACGGGGACATTGAACCGGCGAAGGATCTCCTTCGCCTGATACTCGTGGATCTTCATCAGGACCTCTCGTCATGGGTCCGGAGCGATACCGAACCGTCGCACGATCGACATTTAGCACTGTCCAGCACGGATTCATGCCGGATTCAAGGATCTGGTGGGTAGCGCCGGAGGTCGGGTGCAGCAACCGCACAGACCTGCGAAGCGAGCGCCTGTACAGCCGCCCTCCCCGCCTATCGGTGCTCCGCCCCCAAACCAAGAGGGCAGAGAACTGAACAGGGGCCGTTACTCGCTGGCTTCCGTTCCCAACACCCGCGCCCGGAACAGGTCCCGGTTCATCTGCGCGATGGCCTTGAGAGGGATGCCCTTGGGGCACACCGTGGCGCACTCGCCATGGTTGGTGCAGCCGCCAAACTTGGCGTTGTCCATGGTCTGCACCATGTCGACGGTCCGTTGGTTCCGCTCGGTCTGACCCTGGGGGAGCCGGTTCAGGTGCGAGATCTTCGCCGCCGTGAACAGGCTCGCCGATGCATTGGGGCAAGCCGCCGCACAGGCACCACAGCCGATGCAGGCCGCGTACTCAAAGGCCTGGTCGGACTCGGGTTTTCCGATGGGCATGGAGTTGGCGTCGGGCGCCGAGCCCGTTCGAGCCCCCACAAAGCCACCGGCTTGGATGATGTCATCGAACGACGAGCGATCGACCACAAGGTCCTTGAGAACCGGGAAGGCCTCGGCACGCCACGG
>JBGCER010000628.1:0-7099 GCA_045106515.1 Myxococcota bacterium | reverse complement strand
ACGAGAGGCAATTGTTCGCCACGCATCTCGAAGAGCCATCGACCTGTAGCGAAGCGATGCAGCTGTTCCATTCGTGGCTGGAACGACTCCATAATGGACAGCGTTGGCAGCACGAACCGTCCGTCGCCGCAGCGCATGAGCATTCCGTCGATGATGGCCAGGGTCAGTGGGAGAATAAAGCGGAAGCAGCTTCCTTTACCAAGGGTGGACTCAATTTGAATCCGGCCACGCAGATCGTCGACGGTCCGGCGCACCACGTCCATTCCCACGCCTCGTCCGCTGATCTCGGTGACGGCTTCGGCTGTTGAGAACCCTGGTTGAAAGATGAGATCCCAAACCTCGGAGTCTTCGAGCACGGCACCGGGAGCCACCAGGCCTCGCTCCGTCGCCTTCGCCAAGATTTTGTCCCGGTTCAAGCCCCGGCCATCGTCTGAAAGCTCGATAATGATGTTTCCACCTTCATGATAGGCAGACAGGGACAGCGTGCCCACCTCGCCCTTTCCGGACGCCAGCCGCTCTTCTGGACCTTCGATACCGTGGTCGACGGCGTTTCGAATCATGTGCAGGAGAGGGTCGCCCAATCGGTCGGCGAGGCCGCGATCCATCTCGGCGTCCTGGCCCGAGATCTCGAGCTTGATGGACTTGGATGATCGGCGGGACAGGTCCCTTACTAGCCGGCTCATCTTCTGGAAGACGCCTCGCAAGGGCACCATGCGCAGGGCCAGTCCTTGTCGTTGCAGCGCGCGAACGATCTTGGAGAGCTGGGCGAGCTGTTGGCGCACTTGCTGTGGGTCGCCGCCGCTCCCGGCCCCATTGTTCACCATCGCCTCTACGATGACCAACTCGCCGATAATCTCGACCAAGTTGTCGACCCGCTGTAGGTCTACCTTAATGCTCTCTCGGACGACGACGGCGGCTTGGCGGTTGGGCGCAGCCTGGGTTCGAGGGGGGGCTTCGCCTGCCTCCGGCTGCTTTTGCGGGGACGGCTCGGCTTCTGAGGCCGCGGGAGTTGGCGCTGCGGCGCTCGGCTCCGGCTGTTGCTGCGGAGGTCCATCTGGCGCTGCGTCATCCGTCCATCCCGGAGCCGAGGCCGCCCTCAGCTTATTCAGCAGCTGTGAAATTCCTGGTGGCTTTTTGGCTTTTTCCCCATTTTGTAAGCCTTCTTTCGTGCCTTCGAGAAGCGCTTTTGCCTGGGCCGTCGCCTGCAGGATGAGGTCGGTGCGACCCGGGGTGAGCGCGTCGAGCCGATGCCGAGCCAAGTCGAGCAGGGTCTCGGTCACGTGCGCGAGCTCTCTCATGAGGCTCATGTCTAGAAAGCCTGCCAGGCCTTTGATCGTATGGAAGGAGCGAAACAGCGTATTGACCGAGACCTCATCGGGTCCGTTGTTCTCTAGCTGCATCAGCAGGCCATCGGCCTCCAGCAAGGACTCGCTGGCTTCGTCGTAGAACTCACGAAAGAGCTCCACCATCTCTGGGTCGGACGGGTCGAATTCCGGGGGCACGGTAATACTGCTTGGCTCATGCCACATGGAAGGGGCGTCGAGTGGATGCTCCTCCTCTGGCGGGGGCGCCGGGTCGGGCTGAACGGGCGCTATCGATGGCGGGTCCAGGATGCCGGACTTTGAATCTGACCCCTGTGCGATGGAAACCGGGGTTGGACCAACCGCGATGGACTCTTCGACTTCGGCCAGCGGTGGGATTGCGATCGGGCCCACATCCGTCTTGAGGAGAGCGATCAAGTGAGTCAAGTCGAGCGTTGGGTCTCTCAGCTCGATGAATGTGTCGACGACCTCGAGAATGCCGTCCTTGATCTCCAGGGCCGCATCCGCGATGTGAGCGACCCGCCCCACAACGTCGAGGGTGTCTTCGATCGCGTGGTACAGGCTCGCCAAGGTGTCGAAACCGACCGTCGCACTCTCCCCTTTAAGGGTGTGGAGCGCTCGGCGGAGCTCTGCCTCATCGGCGGCCGTGGCTTGCTCCCCAAGCAAAGCCACCCGCTCAAGTTCCGCCATTCCTGAGCGCTGCGACTCCGCGAACTCTCCAAGCATGTCATTGTCGACCCAATCAGGCAGGGCATCCGTGCTCACCACGGTGACCGCGGTGTCCTCCCACACGCTCGACCCAACCGTTGAATCGGGTTCGCGGAGGCGGCTGAGTACGTGTCGGACGGCTTCGGCGGGCGCTTTGTCGGTCGCCGACAGCGCCATGACGATCTCGTCCGCCGCCAAGACCAGGTGAGGTTTGTCCGGAGGAACCGCGGCCAAGAGGTCGAGCGCCTTGTCCAGCAGTGTTGAGGGGTCCTCGCCCTGCTCTAGGCGCTTGGCCAGGTCATCGAGGACGCTAGTGAACTCCTCCACGTCGGCTCCTTACGGCTCTCGCAAGAATGCGAGCTGCATCTTCTGCATTTGGTCTCGAGTCATCCAACCCGCCTCGATGATGAGGTCGCTCGCAGACGGGGTGAGCTCACGCTGGGCATCCAGCAGTGCGTGGAGTTGTTCGGTCGTAATCAAGCCCGCTTGAATGGCGCGTTGACCGATCGGTCCTTTGTTGACGGAGTCTTCCCGCAAGAGTGCCGCTACTTCTTTGATCGAGAGCATTCGCATGCGAACGGCGAGCTTGCCTAGGGGGGGGGGTGCGCTCAGTGATGGCGTCGAGCACCTGCACCACTTGCGTTGGCGTCAAGTAGTTGTGCTTCGCGAGGTACAAACAGAGTCTCATAGGTGTCTCCCTTGGTCCTCTGTCGGTCCATCGCGAGAGCGCTGAAGAGATTTGTTTGGGTGGTTCGGGCCTTTTCTCTGTGTCAATTTGCACAGTCAAGTGCCTGTCCCCACGATCCGATGGGTCGGGGGTGGAGTCTCAATGGTCCGTCTGGACACACTCATCGATGCCGGCTTAATCCGTGTTGCGCGGTCAGTCTTCGAGCCCCTCGACCTGGAGGTCGAGCTTCCTCGTCATGTTCCCCATGGGGAGGAAGACTGGATGTCCTCGGTTCGCCTCTCCGGAGGCTTTGAAGGCCGGGTCGAGGTGTATGCGGGGAACGTGCTGATGGACGCAGTGTGCGGCCTGATGCTCGGCCGGTTGCCAGACTCGCTTTCTGACTCTGAGCGCGAAGACGCTTGGGGTGAGATCGCGAACCTCATAGCCGGCTTTGTCCTACAGGATCTACCGGAACCCACGGCGTTGGCCCACCCTCAGGTGGCCCGGGCTGTGAGGCCCGAGCGACCCGAAGGCTTGCTTCGATGTGGGCACGCGCTGGTGGAGGGCGAGCCGATCTCCATCCTTTTGCTTCAAAACTGATCGATACCGCCTGGAGATTGTGATGAACGTGGTGATTGCCGACGACAGCCGCGCCATGCGTATGATTGTTCGAAAAACAATTCGGGAAGCGGGATACGGACATGCTGATATCCGCGAGGCTGAGGATGGGGCGATCGCCTTAGAGCTGATCCGCACATGGTCGCCAGACCTCCTGATGACGGACTGGAATATGCCCAATATGGGCGGGCTGGAATTGCTTCAGGCCTTGCAAAAGGACGGTTTTGGGGGAGCCTCGGGAGTTGTCAGCTCCGCAGCGACCGTTGAGATGCGCAGTGCCGCGAATGAAGCTGGCGCCCGGTTTGTGATTCAGAAGCCGTTTACCGCGCACTCCTTTCAGCAGGCGCTGATGAGTGTTGGGTTCAAGCCAGCAAATGGCGTGATCTCTGGAGGAGCAACCAAGGGCGCATTCACGGTGAACGTGGATGGCATTCGTGGGTCACTCGCTGGTGTGTACAAACGCCCCTTGGAGATTTCTGAATCAGAACCCATGGACGTTCGAAACCCCGGCTTGAGTGCCTTCGCCGTGTACGAACTCAATGGGAACGCTCAGGGCTTCGTGATCATGGAGCTGCCCCTCGCGGCGAGCCTAGCCGGCGGCCTCAGCTTGATCCCACCGGCGCGCGTAGAGGCGGCGGTCAAGAGCGGTGCCTTGGAAGGAGAGCTGCTCGGCAACCTCAACGAGGCGTTCAACTTGATGTGTAGGGCGACGGGCGCTGGCGGAAAGGCAGCGACGTTGAAGAAGGTCGAGATCGGAACCGAAATTCCCCTCTTCCTTCGAGCGTTGTCGCGTAAGTGCAGGCGGTGCGATGTACGAATCACAGTGCCCGGATATAGCGCCGGCCGGCTGTGCTTGGCCGCCAAGTAGGGCGGCTACGCGGCGTTGGTTTCCCCGGTATGGTGGGCGAGCGCGCTTATCGTGACGACATCCACATCGAGAACCAAGATGGCGCCTCCATCTTCAGCTTGGGCGAGTCCGATCACTCCTGCTGGCTCCGGTGAGTCGTCTGTGCTTTGACTGGGTGGTTGGGCACTGACATCCAGGTCTTCGAGGGAGCGCACGGCATCGACCGAGAGCACGACCGGCGTCTGCGGGGTGCTCACGACGACGCCGATGGCTTGCGACGCCTGTGTCGCGACTCCCGCCGCGTCGTCGAACAGCTCCAGAAGGCGCGCGAGTGTGTTCTTTCGAGCATGTACGATCACTTCGATGGCTTGCTTCTGCTGTCCGGCTTGCGCCATCGCGAGGACGCGATCAGCGAGCCCGTGGATGGCCTCATGCGGATCTTTGAACAGTCGAAGGTGGGCTGCCAGGTCGAGGTTTTCCGTCGAAAACGCATCGTACCAGCGACCGAATGCGCACTTGTGCGCATCTGTGGTCATGGAGAAGGGCCTGCGCTCTCGGATCGACGCTTCGAGCTCGGCGACCCATAAAACGTGGTCCTTCTTTCTGGCATCGAGCGTGCGCACAAGCTCGGCGTACTCTTCCTGTCGAGAAGGCATGCCAAAGACCTGCCGCAGGCCCACGACGGGACTCCACTGGCCTCGCAGTGTAGCGGCGCCTAGGACCGCCGCGGGTTGCCCAGGCAGGGCCGAGACTTTCGGCAGGGGCAGCATCTCGATGACGCGGTCGGCGGGGATCCCGATGGTGTAAGACGCGGCCGTGGCGATGACGCAGAGCATAGATAGGCCTCCGCCCTCTTCGTCGGACTCGTCGGCCCTGCCTTGAGGCCTGCCTAGCTCGAAGCGTCCGAAGCCTTGCGCATCGCCAGCGCATTCATGCAGTAGCGCAAGCCGGATGGAGGAGGCCCATCTTGAAAGACGTGGCCCAGGTGAGCATCACAGACGGCGCACGTGGCCTCGATGCGGGTCATGCGCAGGGAGTGATCGGCGGTGTAGGCCACGACTCGGTGATCGGCGGGCTCGGTGAAGGACGGCCAGCCGGTGCCGGAGTCGAACTTTTGAGTGGCGTCGAACAATAGGGTGTCGCAACAGGCGCAGTTGTATTTGCCCTCGGCGAAGAGGCCGCACATGTCGGAGCTGAAGGGGCGCTCGGTGCCCGCTTCCCGGGTCACGAAAAACACCTCCTCGGACAAGACAGCACGCCACTCATCGGGGGTTTTCTCGACCCGACGGGGAGGGGGGGCGTTGCCGTGGTCAGCGCGCTTGAGCACTTCGGTCCAGTTGAGCATGGGATCTCCTTGATGAAGGCGCGGTCAGGTGCCGCAAAACGTCTGGTAGGGGGCGGAATCGGCGGGAGCAGGTCCGGCGAACTCTGTGAACTCGGGTCGCTCATCGAACGGCGAGGTCACCACGTCCCACATCCGCTGAAAAGGAGCCAAGTCGCCTTCAATCGCCGCATTCAGCGCTTCTTCTACCTTGTGATTTCTTGGGATGTAGACGGGGTTCGCCCGGTTCATGGCCACGGCCGTTTGGGCTGGGTCTCCGGTGCGTGTCCGCCATCGTTGGAGCCAGGGGGCGGGGGGGAGGCCCCGAGGGGGATCGTCTTGGATCAGGCTCTGGGCGAGTCGCCGGAAGGTCTGGGTGTAGTCGGAATGGTTCGCGTGCATCCAAGCTAATAGGTCTGCCATGAGCGCTTCGTCTTCCGCCTCGTCATCGGGGGTCGCGGAAGCGCTCTGCGGGATGCCGAGCTTGGCCCGAGCCCCTGCGAGCTGGGCGGTGGCGAAGGTGGTCCCGAAGTGCTCGAGGGCCTGATGCACGCGCTCTACGGCGGTGTCGGGGTCAGGGTCGAGCAGGTCGAGCAGCGCTTCTCCGGCGCGGGCCAGGTTCCACTGGCCGATGCCCGGCTGGTTCCCGAAGGCGTAGCGGGCGCCGTGGTCGATGGAGCTGAAGACCGTCTTGGGGTCGTAGACGTCGAGGAAGGCGCAGGGGCCATAGTCGATGGTCTCGCCCGATATTGTGGTGTTGTCCGTGTTCATCACGCCGTGCACAAAGCCGATCCTCATCCACGCAGCGATGAGCTCGGCTTGGACCTCTGCGGTGTGCATGAGCAGCTCAAAAGAAGGATTTTCGCGGCCAACGCGGTGCGGCGCGTGGCGGGCCAAGGCGAAGTTGACGAGCGTGCCCAGACGCTCGCTGTCTCGGCGGGCGGCGAAAAATTGGAGCGTCCCAACTCGAATATGACTGGATGCGGTCCGGGCGAGGACGGCACCGGGTAGGGGTGTGGCGCGGTAGACGGCCTCGCCGGTACGCGATGCGGCGAGCACCCGCGTGGTGGGCACGCCCAGGTGGAACATGGCCTCGGAGAGGAGCGCCTCTCTCAGGATTGGGCCCACGGATGCGAACCCGTCGCCGCCTCGGGAAAAGGGCGTTCGGCCAGACCCCTTGAGCTGAATGTCCATGAGGCGACCATCGGGAGTCGCGACTTCGCCCAGTAGCACCGCGCGCCCATCGCCGAGCTGCGGCGAGAAGCCTCCGAACTGATGACCGGCATAGGCTTGGCACAGCGGTACGCTGTCGGCCGGCGCCATGGAACCGGAGAACAGGGCGGCTGCGTGGGTCTTCGCTTCGGATGGAAGCCCGAGTTCTACGTGCAGCGCGTCATTGTAGTGAATGAGCGCCGGCTGGGCGAAGCCCTCGGGGGCCCACGGCACGTACAGACCTTGCAGCTGCTCCGCAAAGGTGTTTTGCAGGCCGAGTTGTACCGGCGACGTCATCTGCAAGCTCCAAGGGTCACGTCGGCCAAGGTAGGCCCGAGGCGGCTGGAGTCAACGCGATCCGGGTCACCGCCGTCGCCATGACCTCCGAGTCGGTGGGCGATGTC
>JBGCER010000627.1:0-17635 GCA_045106515.1 Myxococcota bacterium | reverse complement strand
GGCCGGACGCATCTTCGTAGACCATGCCGCCGATGGCCGTATAGAGCGTCACGCCGCCCGCCACGACGGAACCTGACATTGCGATCGCTCCATCTTTCCCAGTAGAACCGCGCAGTGTGTAGTCTTGGTTGTCCGCAAAGGGCAGGAGGACAGCATTGGGCACGCTGCCGTCGAGCAAGGCGGGTTGGTTTAAGAAGTCGAGGGGCGCAGTGGGCACGTCGGTGCCATCACAGGTGCCGTCGAGGAAGGCTTGGCCGAAGCTCGTGGTCCAGTCGCCGAGCAGCGGAGGTACGTCGCCGGTGTCTCCGCCGTTGCCGTCCACATCTCCGCAGTCGACGGAGTTGGGGTCGGTCTCGTCGTCGCCCGCGCACGCGCCGACGAACAATAGGGAGAGCGCGAGTGCCCGAATCATGGAGTCTCCAAGGTCGCTGTAGGGAAGAGGAACATCACGACCCGTCGGTTGTTCCTCCGTCCGGCAACAGTCTCATTGGAATCCACCGGCCGGGTTGGACCCCGCCCGATGACTGAAAACCGTGACGTAGGCAGGTCGTTGTTCTGCGTCAGGGTAGCCACCAACGCGTAGGCCCGCGCCGCCGAGAACGTGAAGGGATCGCCAAACTGACGCCGGAACGCCGGCGGCACGTCGAGGTCGTCGGTGTGACCTTCCACTTCGATGACATAGGACGGATGCAGCTTGAGTGCTGTGGCCATCACATCGAGCGTGAGGCGCGCCTCGTCGCGGAGGGAGAGGGGGTCCACCCCGAAGAGATGGTCTGCTGGAAACGTCACAATCGTGGTTCTGCCTCGCCTATCTACCTCGACCTCGGTGCCTGATAGCACCTGGTGTAGCTCCTGGTAGAGCGGATCGGGGGACGTGAGTGGGTCCCTGCAGGTTCGCGCTTCATATTCGAGCAGCCGCACGGACTGTTTTAGGGCACGGACTTCCCGATCGAGCTGGCCCACCAGCCCATTACCATGGGGGTAGTCGTGCTTCGGCGCGCACGCAGCCAGCAGGCCTAGGAGGACGACGTGCCAGTGTCTCACGATCGGGGCCTTCGGTCGTCGGCGATGCAGGGGTCGATCATCCAGTCATCGGGACGCGGAGACTTGGCCGACGGCGATTGTCGTCCGGCACCGCGCACCGCGAGCCACCTGGCGATCCACTCTCGGGTGCTCTCTGGATAGGTGAAGGTCCACCCTTGTGGACCGCGGGTTTTGGCCTTCTGCATCCAGCCCAAGTACAGCGGGTGATCGGCGACCGAGATCCCTTCGTGGGGGCCTTCCTGGAAGACCAGGCGGCCATCATCGTCGGGTCCAATCGGGCCACCAGGAGGCGGGCGCCCGATGGCTCTTGCCCACGACAACATGGCTTGAAGGTCGTCTTCAACGTTGTGTTTCCGTGCCAACTCTGTGAAGACCCGGCCACAGGCTTCGGCATCATTGGTGGCCCGGTGCGCGTCGACCAACGAGATATCGAGCCGCTTGCACACATCGCCCAAGCGATGGCTTCGTGCGCCCGGAAAGGCGATCATGGATACGTCGACGGTGTCGATCTCGGCGAGTGGCTCCGGCCAATGGCGCAGCACATCGCGGAACTCTTTGGCCAAGAAGGCGCGGTCGAACGGGAAGTTGTGTGCGACCGCGATGGACTCGGACAATAGGTCGAACACCTCGTCAGCGATATCGGCAAACTTGGGTTTACCCGCAACGTCTGCGTCGGTGATGCCCGTGATTTCGGTGACCTTGCGCGGGATGGGGATCTGCGGATTGACCAGCCAAGAGTGCTCCTGCACGTCCATGACCTGGCCGTCCTCATCGAGCCTCAGCACCACCGCGGCGAATTCGATGATTCGATCGCCAGCGAAGGGCTGAAGCCCGGTGGTTTCTGTGTCGAAGGCCACGATGGGCAGGTGTTTCCAGCGCATGGCGGCAGGGTAGCACCCCTCACCGAGCATGGGTCTGCCAGCCCCCGGCTTCCTAGAATCAGCCGAACGCCAACAAGGGCCGCACGGCAGCTCTCGCTGCTTCCTGGGCGGCTTCCCGGTGGGTGAGCCACTCGACGTGGGCGTCAGGGCCGACGACGTTGGCGATCCCCAGGATGGCTGTGAACGGGACCCCCGCCGCGCGGCAGGCCCAGGCGACGCCGAACGCTTCCATGTGCTCTACGTCCCACCCATCGCCGAGCCGGTTCACCAGCTCCTCATCGGTGGTGACGGCGGGGCAAGTCAGCACGGCTTTGGCGGGCACGGTCGCCATCGCGACGAGTTCGGGGTCACAAGCGATCGCAGCCGGTGGACGAGGAACGTACCCGAGCCCGAGCGCAGCGACCCCAGAGCCCAAGCCGACGCGGCTTGCGACGATCGCCGCGCCGATGGTTTGGCTGGCGTCCCCCGGCGTTCCATTGGATGGGTACGCGCCGCATGTGCCGATGAGTACCACCCTAGCGGGCCGATGTGTGGCCAATAGTGCTGCGGTGGTGGCGGCCGCAACAACAGGTCCTATGCCTACTGTCAGACCGTTGAGATCGCCGAGCTCTTCCGCTACCGCTGCCATCACAAGCATGACGACCTCCAGGGAGCGCAATACCGCCGGCAGATCGTTGCGGTCAAGCTGTGTGCGTGTCGGACCGAAAGACAAGGGGTAGATTCCGGAGTCCCACTGGGTACTCGGATCGGATACACTGCCGCCGAATCTCCGGAGAGTCCGGGTCTTGCGCGCCGTCCCAAAGGGCTTCGGCGCGTTCAGGACCGGATCGACCTTATCGCAACCGCCCCGAAATTTGATGTGAGGACACCCATGGCCACTCGACGACGCATTTCCCGTGATGAAATCCTGGAAGGAGCGGCTCAAATTCTGAATGCTGGGGTGTTTGGGGACCTCACAGTCGATTCTCTGGCGCGCCAGCTGCACATGAGCAAGTCGACTCTTTACAAGCACTTCGCCAGTAAGGAAGAGCTGATCGTCGGTTTGGTCGACAGCCTCTGTCGCCGCGCCGAGCGGGACTTGGAAGAAGCGCACCTCACGGGCGACGCTGCGAAGGCCCTAGAAACCGTCGCTCGGGTCTATGGGGACCACGCGGCCCGCTTGCCTCGCGCTGTGATCTTGCAGCGCAGCCGCTTGCCGGCTCCCAGCCAAGATCGGATTCAGCTCACGGCCGCCACGGTGGGCCGGGCGGCTCGCGCGATCATCAAGCGCGGCGCGGTTGACGGTGTGTTCTTGGACGGCCGGGCTCAGCTCGCGGCCACTAGCTTCCTGGCCTCCGCCCAAGCAGCTGTCGAGGCCGCGGCCCGTGGCGAGCTTGAGATGAGCCGCGATGAAGCCGTGCAAGCCACGTACAAGCTGCTGCTTCCCGGCATTACCGGCCAGTTCGAAAACGCCTAGGTCGCCAGCGCTTTAGCCGCTTCAAGCACGTCTTCGGCGTGGCCCTTGACCCTTACTTTGGGCCATGCCTTGTGGACGACGCCGTCGGCGTCGAACAAGAACGTGCTGCGAATGATGCCCTCGTAGGTCTTGCCATACATCTGCTTCTGCCCCCATACGCCCCAGGCGTTCAAGACAACTCGGTCGGGGTCGGAGAGCAGCGGCATAGTCAGTTCGTACTTCGTCGAGAAGTTGCTCTGACGTTTGACCGAGTCCGCCGACATTCCAATGAGCTTGACCCCGATGGCGTCGAACTCGGGCGTCAGGTCACGAAAGGCGCACGCCTCGGTGGTGCACCCTGGGGTGCTGGCCTTTGGATAGAAAAATACCGCGACTGGGGCCCCCCGAAAGTCGTCCCACCGCACCGGGGTGTCGGTGTGGTCGGAGAGGGTGAACGATTCTACGGTTGCGCCGGGCTCTAGCATGGGTCCTTCCAGGTCAGGTCGCCGTCTTATCGCAGGGGGCTACAGCGACGCATGCACGACCCACTACACACCCTCCAGTCTGTGTTCGGCCACCCTGCGTTTCGGACGGGGCAAGAGCGGGCGATCTTGGCGTTTGAACAAGGGAGAGACGTACAGGTACTCCTCCCTACCGGCGGGGGAAAGTCTGCCTGCTTCCAAGTGCCTGCGATCCGAGCCGCCCATCGTGGGCTGACCTTGGTGGTGTCGCCACTCATTGCCCTGATGGACGATCAAGTGTCCGCCCTCCGGGCTAAGGGTGTGCGGGCGGTGGCACTGCATTCGGGCATGAGCTGGGACGACATCAAGGCCACGCGGTCCGAAGCCGCTGAGTCGGTGCTGGTGTACGCGTCCCCAGAGCGGCTCAAGACCAAGCGGTTTCAGACCTTGCTCGCTGGGATTGGCGTGGCTTACATCGTGGTGGATGAGGCCCATTGCATCAGCCAATGGGGCCATGACTTTCGGCCCGACTACCGGGCGTTGGGTGGGTTAAAAGAACGTTTTGGTGCGCCAGTTATGGCGCTGACTGCCACCGCCACGCCCCGCGTCATGCAAGACATTGCACAGACGCTAAACTTGCGAGACCCAGAGGTGGTGCTCGGGGGACTGGAGAGGCCGAACCTCGCGTGGACGGTTCAGCACCTTCGTGGTGACTTGGCCCGGGCCGCCCGGGCGGCAGAACTTGTGGCTGCTGCGGTCGAAGACGGAGGGCGGGCGATCATTTATGCGGCGACCCGAAAGCGGGTCAAGCAGGTCTATGATGCGGTGAGAAAAAAGGTAAAAGGTACAGAATGGTATCATGCTGGCCGGACGCCGGCGGTGCGCCAGCGGGTACAAGAGGCCTTCTCTGCAGGCCGCCTGAGGGTGTTGGTGGCGACCAATGCCTTTGGCATGGGGGTGGACCTGCCCGACATTCGAGCGGTGGTGCACGCCGACGCGCCTGGCACCTTTGAGGGATGGGTGCAAGAGGCCGGTCGAGCGGGGCGGGATGGCTTGCCAGCGGCGTGTGTGCTGCTCTACAGCCCCAAGGACGGTGTGACCCACGCCCGAATGCGAGGCAAAAACCCTCCGCCAGGGCTGGAGCAGGGCTGGGCCTCGCTCGAGGATGTGATCTTTGGGACCGAGTGCCGGGAAGTCGCTATCGTACGTGGTTTTGGCGGAGAGGTTGGCCCGGTCTGTGGTCGGTGTGATGCGTGCACCGATGCAGAACAGGTGGCCGCTCAAGTCGCCTTGACCCGTTCCGAGCTCGGCAAGAGTCGCGCATCTAGGGCTCGTCGTCAGGTTCAAGAGAGTGATGCTCGCCTCGATGAATCCCAGCTCGAAAGCCTCATCGCCTTTGTTGGTGAGCTGAAGAAGCCGCTAGGGCGTCGGCTGATCGCCAAGGGGCTTCGTGGGTCGAATGCCAAAGATGTGAAGCGCAAAAAATTGCAGGATAATCCTCACTTTGCAGCCCTTCGTGGAACGCCAGAGGTGGCGATCTTCCGCGGCATGGACGCGCTGCTCGAGCAGGGTCGACTGGTGCCAAAGGGCGTGAAGTATCCGACGTTGTGGCTGCCGGATAAGGCTGTTCGACCCAAGGGGATGTCCCGGTCTCGCCCCCGTCGCGATGAACCGCCGATGGCGGCCGATATCCGTGCTTGGCGCCGGGCGCAGTCTCGACGCCGCCGATTGAAGCCGTACCAGGTGTTCGCGGACGCGACCCTCAACGGGATTGTTGCCGCTCGTCCACAGACGCTCGCCGAGCTCGCCGCCGTGCCGGGTATGGGGCCGACCCGCCTACGAAAGTATGGGGCCGACCTGCTGGAGCTCGTGCGAAAGCACGTCTGACCTAGAGTTTTGCTACGCCGTCGGCTTCTGTGTTGGAGTTGGCAAACGCGCCGAGCTCTGCGATGGTCGGCGAGAGCATCACCGCGTCGGTGATGGTGTGGATTCGATCGGGGCTGATTTTGATGGAGTGCGTCCCCATCAGCGGCTTTTTCAGGCCCATGTCTGGCAGCGCATCTCGAAGCACTTTGACGTCAAGCCACAGCACTTTCCAGTTCTGCACATCGAACTGGACGCCGATGACCATGCCGACTTCTCGGCCGTCAGAGGAGAGGACTTTCTTGGTTTTGAGCTGTTCTGCGGTCAGGATCACGGCGTCTCCAGGGTGTGTGTCGAACCAGTAGCTGCCAGGAGCATCGCACTTTTTGGGGACTGTGGGGTCACACCGGTCTGTCAGGCTTGGCAAGGGACCCGCAATATTCCCAGAACGGCGGGGTAAGCGCCCCAGGTCCTGGCCGTGCCTAGGAGAGGGGTGGATACGGGAGAAAAAATGAATACTCATTCAGTGGCGCTCAGTCCTGCCCAGCCGATCATGCCTCCGTGGCCGGGTCCGGCTCTACCTCCAGCTCTGGTTCAGCTCGCGGCCCGGGCGCATCCCGAGTCGGTGGCTCGTGTGCTTTGGCGGCGGTGGAGTGGTCGCGGCGCTTCCGGTGCCTTGGCCGGCTTCCAAAAGGACTCTCTTGCTCGCGCGGAGCACATCGCTGTGCCTTTTGGGGAGCAATCCCTGTGCGCCTATCGATGGCGTGGCACCGGCCCGAGGGTGTTGATGGTTCACGGCTGGACGGGTCGCGCCGCGACGATGGCCGCACTGCAGCCAACGCTCGCCCTTGAGTACATGGACGTGGTGGCGTTCGACGCACCGGGATGCGGCGACTCCCCTGGACGACGCGGAAGCATGGCCTCGTTCGTCGATTCGGTTGCTGCGGTCGATCGCCGTTTAGGGGGCTTTGATATCGTGGTTGCTCAGGGTGCTGGGGCGCCCGCGGCCCTGGCTGCGCTCGGATCGGGTCGGGCGCACCGGTGGGCCTTGCTCGGCCCCGCGGATGCGCCTCGTGTCGTTGCGAGCTGGTGCCAGCATCTCGCCGGACAGCGCGGGCGCGACCTCTTCGGGGCTTTCGATGAATTGGTGCTGCGGCGCTTGGGTGTGTCGACGGACCACTACGGCTTGGACCGGCTCGCCTCGAACGCAGCGGGACGGCTGTTGGTGGCCCACGACCCGGACGACCAGGCGGTGCCGTTCGCCCACGCTCAAGAGCTGGCCAGTATGTGGCCCGGCGCCACCCTTGTTCCGGTGCAAGGCGCCGGACATCGCGGCCTGGTCCACGACGTGGGCGTACACGTGGCGCTGTTGGAGTACCTTCGCAGCCTGTAGCAGCGCGTCCTACGACTCGCTCCCGATAGCGCTGTCGATGGCATCGGTGATCTCGGCGGAGCCCGACAGGGTCTCTCCCAGCAAGACGGCTGGCTTGCTGCGATCTGCGGGAACCACCAGGTAGTACGGCACGCCCGCCGTCTCGAAACACGACAGCCAAGAGGCGATGTTGTCGTCCCGCTTGGTCCAGTCGCCCTTCAGCGCAACAATGTCGTTTTCACGGAACTTATCCTCGACCACTTGGGTGTCGATATACGCCTTCTCATTGGCCTTGCAGGTCAGGCACCACTCGGCTGTGAAGTCGATGAACAGGGTCTTTCCCGCGAAGGCCTCATCTTCTTGGCCCTCTCGGTATCCGGCAAGAACTTGGGCCATTCGCTGCTCGTTGAACGCCTTCCATGGAATGCCATGTCCGGTGTCTTCTACGTCGGCCACGTTCCGCTCAACTTCGATCCAGCCCATAAAGGCCGGAATATCGAGCACCCACCAGCCACCGAGCACCAAGACGGCCGCCGCGACGGCCGCTGCGCTCAGCTGGCGAACCATCGTGGATGCTAGGCCGCCGAACTTGCCGAAGATCCAGCTGGCGACCACCACGAACGACAGGAACCACAAGAAGCCGATCAGCGCTTCGTAGCCGACCAAGTCAGCGAGCGTCCCCAAGAGCCAGGCGGTGGTCACGAGCAGGGTTAGGCCGACGAATTGCTTGAACGTCTCCATCCACTCGCCCGGCTGAGGCAGCAGCTTGTACAGCGGCGGAACGAAGGAGATCAGCAGGAACGGCGAGGCGAGTCCGAGCCCGACTGCCAAGAAGAAGATGACGACGATCCACAACGGCTGCGCGAAGGCAAAGCCCATGGCCGGAGCCAACATGGGGGCGGTGCACGGCGTGGCCAACAAGGTCGCGAACACACCGGTGAGGAAGACCCCACCCAGGCCGCTCTGGTTCTGGGCGTTGCCCGCCATAGAGCCGCCGATCACAGGCAACTCGAATAGGCCGAGCATGGACAGGCCGAAGGCAAAGACCAGCACGGTCATGGCGCCCATGTAGGTGGGCTGCTGGAACATGAAGCCCCAGCCTGCGTCCAGTCCCCACACGACCTTCAGGGCGACGACCGCCATGGCGAGGGCCAGGAAGCTGACCAGAATTCCCGCGGTGTACGCCAGGCCTTCGCTGATGCGCTCCTTGGGAGTCATGCTCTTCTGCTCGACCAAGCCGTAGACCTTGAGCGCCAGAACAGGGAGCACGCAGGGCATGATGTTGAGGATAAGTCCGCCGAGGAAGGCCATTCCGAGCATGAGGAACAGGTAGGCGATGCCGCCGTCATCCTTCTCGACGACGTCGTTGCCGAGGCCGGCTTTCACCACCCCACAGGTCGGGTCGTCCATCAGGGCGGAGTAGCCCTCGGGCGTCTCGGCATCGGTGGACTCTGTGGTGGCGGCCGTCTGCGCGGCTGCGATGGCGTCGGCGAACCACTCGGCGTCGATGGTGGCTTCGGTGGCGAAGGCGGCTTCGCCCACCTTGAGTTGGAAGAGGGCGCCGATGGGCATCGTCTCCGGGTTGTCGACGGCGAAGGCGTCGCCGTTCATGGTCACCTGCAGGGCGCCGCTGTCGAGCTTCTCGATTTGCACCGTCTCAAGCCACAACGCGTCCTTGTTGCTGACGGGAAGCACCGTAGGCCAGCTGTCCGCCCCCAGTGGATTGTGCTCGCCGATCTGCGCGCCTCCTTCGGGCGTGACCGTAAAGATGGCCTTCCAAGGCTTGTCCGGGGTGAGTCCGACGGCGGGCTCCAGCCGACCGTCGATGCGAACGTACCCGGACGCGTCTTTGAGGGGCAGCGGGTGCTGCGCTGCAAAGTGGTCGAAGAGCGGCGCGAACTCTGTAGGTTCGACGTTGTCGCCGGCCACGATCTCGAACGGTAGCTCGACCTTGCCTTCTCCGTTGATGCACTGCACCAAGCACGTGAGCCAATCTGCGGAGGCTGCGAGCGTGATGGGCCCGGGCTTGGCGTCGGCGGGCACGGTCACTTCGGTGAAGAAGAGCACTTGGTCGTCATAGCCGTAGGAGATGATCTCCATCAGGTCGAACCGCTGGGGCACCGGGTAGACGTAGTCGGTGTGGCTGGCACCTTCGGGGAGGACCCACTCAATGTTAGTGGGCAATCCAACGTCGTTATTGTACTTCCAGTAGGTGTGCCATCCCTCGTCTTGCTCCAGCCAAAGCCCCAGTCGGAACGTGTCGCCGGGCCTGGCCGAAGCCTTGTCTGTGATCAGCCGCATCTCCACCTGGTGGGGCTCGTCTGGCTGGTTCATGGGCCGATTGACTGCGCTGGCTGGCAAGCCGTCCCAGTTGACCTCGGGGGGCGCAGGTGGGGCCGGACTTGCTGTGCCGTCGGCGTGGGCGGGTCCGGCTAGCATGAGACCGACGAATAGGAACAGCTTCGCGAATCGTTCGACCATAGAGGTCCTCCAGCGGCGCCGATGCCGCGCTGGGCTCAAAGTTGCCGGATCGGCGACAATGACAGCGAGGCTCTTTCCTACCAGGGGGCGGGCGTGAAGGTCGTCAACGATCCGTCGGAAGGCGTCACGGAGTGGCTCCGTGGTACGACTTCTCTTCCACAAGGGTAGATCCTAAGTGGAGGTTTATGCTTCTTTTTAGTGCGGCTCGTTTGTCATTGAGTCGATAGACGCTCCGCGCGAGCTCGACAAATCGAGACCCAAAATCCGCTTGGGCTTCACATGCGCGCAGGGCGTCTTCCACGTCCCATAGAGCCTCGTTCACCTGGCGGAGCTCCTCCCATTGGGGCAGGCCCTCCATGGGGGTCAAGCCGTGCTCGGTCCATCCATCGCGCAAGGCCTGACGCTCTCGCTCCACATTGTTCAGCGCTTGGCTGTCGTGTAGCTTGCAGCGCTTGATGTCGAGGATCGTCACCTTGTCGACCACATCACCGATGGGGATCTCAACCTTCATGATCACTCCTGGGGGACCGAACCTCCTTGACACACACGCCACTGGCGCTCAACCGCGCTAGGGTGAGGGAGCTTGGAGGTGAGCTTGATGCGCTTCGTTTCGACCGGAGCCGGAGCCTTGGTGCTTATGGCGTTGACCGGTTGCAATCCCTGGGAGGAAGGTAGCGTTTGGGGTCTCGATCTCGTCACCGCTACGTTGACCTCTGGGGCAGATGGCAAGGTGAAAGCCCGGATTCCTCTGCCCACCTCCGGTGACACCACCAAGATGCTTATCGCTGCGACCACCGTCGATGCCGACCAAACGGTCTACGTCGAGTCGATCGAGTCGGAAGATGGGACGACGCTCCGCCGGCTGCTGTCCGATGTCGAAAATGATGAGATGCCCAGTGGCGGCGTCGTGAATCAGTCGATCAACCACTTCAATTGGCCGATCGACGCCGGAGACGCTGCGATCTCCGGTGAGTCTGTCACCGTGGTGTACGGCGTGGTGCGATCCGACAATACCTTCGCGCCGGGCGCCGAGATTGCGATCGACGGGTTGCTGTCGCCCGATCCTGACTTTTCATCGTCCACGCTCACGGTGAACCTGCATTGGGCGGGCGGAATCGATGAAGATCCCGAGATCAAGTTGGCGGTCGAGGCGGCTGTCACCGAGATGAAGCGGATCTATGAGGCGTCGAACGTCGTTGTAGAAGTGACGTACCAGACGTTTGACGGAGGGGCGTTGCCTCGTCCGGGCTTCGGCTCGCCCGACACCTGGGAAGAGCTCAGTCGCTCCACGGACAACCGCGCTGTCGACGTCGTCGTCGTCGATACGATCGCTGGTAGCGAGTCGAGCATCCTGGGCGCTGCCGGCAGCATCCCGGGCGGCCTGCTCGCGACCGCCAAGTCCGGCGTCATCTTGTCAGCATCGGCCAATGCGGGCCCCGACCTGATCTACTCCGAGAGCGAGATCCTGTTGCTCGGCGGCACCATGGCCCATGAGCTGGGACATATGCTCGGACTCTTTCATCCAGTCGAGACGTCTTATGAGCGATGGGACGCGCTGGATGACACCGAGAAGTGTCAAAATGCCGGCGGGTGCCAAGGAACACTAGGATTTAACCTGATGTATCCCACAGCGTTGTGCACCAGCTCGGCATGCAATGTGCAAGATGAGCTCACCGAAGGCCAGGTGGGCGTCGTTCAGCGCTACACCGGCGTGTTCTAGGAGTCCCACCCATGATCATCTTTCTGCTCTCGTTGATGAGTGGGGCCGCGGACCTCTCAGACGCTCAGGTCGCGAACAAGGTTCATGAAGCCATGGCGGCCCGTCACATGGACTCGTGCGATGCGGTCCGCGCGCTCGGCAACGCGGACCAAGTTCGCGCGGCCCTCATCCAAGCCACCGAACATCAAGCCCCGCCATGGGCTCCCCTGCGCGCTGCGGGGTGCTTGACTGAATTCGTCGAAGCCGACCCGCTCGCGATGGCGCACGCAAGGGCCCTGCTTCGGGACAAGGCTCGTCCGGGTTTTGTCCTTGCAATCACCGAGAAGCTCGACGTGCTGCCATCACACGTTGCATTGGAGTTGGCCGAAACGGCGTGGGTCACTGCTCGAGTTGAGCCGCGATTGACCCGGCGCGTCCAGTCGACGCTGCAGTCCAGCACGCACGCATCGGTTCGGGCTGTCCTGAAGTAGCGTTTCGGGCGTGGTTTGTTGCCGCCCCACTGCGCGAAGAGTTCGCGTTTTTGGAGGCCATCCGATTGACGCCTTGTAAGGTAAGAAATATTTGTACTCGCCGAGCTGGCTAGATTTTCCGCTACACTTGTCGTCCGCGTACTTGGAGTGTCGGTGGATCTGCTCTGGACCCTACTGATTGTGTGTGCCGCCATCAGCGGCGTCCTCTTGGGCGTCCTCTGGTGGGGGGCGCGGCTCAAGGGCCAGGGCGACGACGAACTTGATCAGATCGACGCCCAGATCAAGGCTCAAACCCGTCGACATGGACCGCCTCAGGCGCGTTCCCGCCGAACTCCTGCACCCGTACCCGACCTGGTTAGTCTTCAAGAAGGGTGGAAGTATCGGGAAGATACCGATCCTGATCTCGGGCCGCTGCCTGGGTTGGGGATCCAAAATGACGGAACCCCAACGGCGCCGAGCGGTCCCCGGCATGGGGTACAGTTCTCTGGCTTGCGGCACTTATTGTTGGATGAACCAACCGTTTCGCCAGAAGATTCCGCGCCCTTTTTTGATCAAGACACTGAGATCCCCGCCGACGACACCGCGACCTTCGAGGATGTGTCCGATCCCGGAGTCTCCTAGCGGGCTCTACCCGGTGTGAGCCAGTGCCGGCTCCACCACCACCGCAGGGATTTCCAAGATGCCAAGTCGGGGATGGGCATCGATGACGCGTTGATGGATGTAGGCGGCTGTTCCACGGTGCACGCCTGAGGCCGTGGTCTTCCAGACGCTGAACGCAGTACCCAGCAAGCGGTCGATTTGACGGCGGTCTCGCTCGGAGTGCCACTCCACATAGACCACGTCGAACGCCTGCACACGCTCCCCTAGATCGTGGAGGATCGGCACTTCGCAGCCCTCGGTGTCGATCTTTAAGATCGCCGGGCCCGTCGGCTCGGGGATGGCCTGTCTCGCGGAGACGAGGCGGATCACCTCCGAAGGCTCGACCCGCGTCTCGACCGAGCGACTCATGCTGGCCTGCGCGCACTGGGTGACGCCAGCGTACAGCGGCACTTCTGCGTCCCGGTTGAACAGACCGACTGGGTGAATGCGGATGTTCGGCAGCCACGACGTATTGCTGCGCAGGTGGGAGAAGGTAGATTCAGATGGTTCAAACGACTCAATCTTCGCGTCGGGGAAGCATAGTGCGAAGAAGATGGAGGTGGCTCCGACGTTGGCCCCCACATCTACGATCAGCTCGGGCTTCCAGCCTGGAAGGTGAAGAGGTACGTATTCCTGGCCACCGAGGGTCTTAATCACGATGCTCTCGAGATTGCCTTCCGCGGGAAACGTCAGCGAGTGCGCCTGCCCGTTGAGGGTGAGCACGAAGTGGCCAGGGCCCTGTCGGACGAAGGTGGTGTTGCTCATATTGGCTCCTTGGCTCTCCCCATCGGTGGCTGGAGTCCAGCCTTGGCATCAGGATTGGCCCAATCCGCCGATTTGTGGGCTGGAGGTGGCCATGGACGTGTCTGAGATCTTGGGTGCCGCGCACCGGGCCTTCATCAACGACTACTTGGATGAGGCCCTCGTGCTGCTCACGGCCGTGGAGTCCCTGCCCAGCCCGCGGATGTGGATGTTGCGGGCGGACCTGCATCGGGAGCGCTGTGAGCCTGAGCTGGCGCGCGCCGCGCTGCGCCGCGCGGTGGCGTTGGGTGCGGGCGATGCGGCCCGCTTGCGCTCCGCGCTGATGTGGTCGCCCATCATGGGGGACAGCGCTTCGTTGGACGCCGAATGGCGCAGGGTGACCGAGGACTTTTCAGCGTTGGAACGCTCGCCGTTGATCTTGGCTGATCCGGTCGTTGATCTGCCATGGATGGACTTTTACCTGGCTTATCGGGGAGGCGCGGATCGCGCGCTACGAGAGCAGCTGGGCCGGATTTTGGCTCGGGCCCACCCGAGTTTGGGCTTCGTCGCTCCCCACGTGGAGAGCGGTGTGCCTGCGGACGTGCCTATCCGCATTGGATTCTGCTCATCGCACCTCCGAGATCATACGATTGGGCGGCTGAATGAGGCCCTGATTCGAGGCCTGTCGGACTATGGTTTTGTGGTGGTCCTCGCCGTCCCCGAGGCGTCTTCCGATGGGCTCTATGCGGAGCTCGCCGACGCGGCGGACGAAGTCTTGGTCTTGGGGCGGGACTTGGCCGTGGCGCAGCGTCGGCTGTCCGATGCGCATCTGCATGTGCTGCACTACCCAGATCTCGGCATGGACCCGTTCACGATGTGGCTTGCCTACTCCCGATTTGCGGCCGTGCAGACCATGAGTTGGGGCCACCCCATCACCTCGGGATTACCGACTATTGATGCCTTCTTTGCGACCGAAACGCTGGTGCCCCCCGACCAAGACCACCAGTTCTGCGAGCGGGTGGTTCGACTGCCGGAGCCCATGGTGTGCTGGACGCCGCCGCCGGACCCTGCACCCATGGGCCGGGAGGCGCTCGGCTTGCCCGAGGGGCGCCGGATCTACCTGGTGCCGCAGACCGCGTTCAAGCTGCACCCAGACTTCGATTCTGTATTGGGCCAGATCCTGGATGAGGATCCGGATGGCGTGATCGCGCTGCTCGCGCCGTCGCGACGCGGGTGGCGGTCTGCGCTGGAGACTCGAATGGGTCGGTGCGTCGACTTGGCTCGTGTGGTGTGGGTGCCCCGGCAGCCGCGGCACGGCTTTCTGGCCCTGCTCCGCGAGGCGGATGTGGTTCTCGACCCCTTCCCGTTCGCAGGCGGACATACGTCCCTCGAAGCTCTGGCCATGGGAACTCCGGTGGTCACATGTGCGACACAGCAGCTTCGAGGACGACTTACGCTGTTGTGGTACCGAACCATGGGGCTGCGAGAGCTGGCCTGTGACTCGGTGGACACCTACGTGGAGCGCGCCGTTCGCTGGGCCCACGATGGGGCGGTGGTGCGACGGCGGATCGCTTCTGCGACCCCTCTATTGTTCGGTCGCGCCGATGCTGTGGCCGGTCATGCGGCGGCGTTCCACAGCTTGTTGGCGCAGGCCGAGCGGAGCGCGTGCGCCGCCTGATAGTCTCCGCAGCATGCCTGACGCCTCGGCCTTTTCCCCCGACTATGTGTCCGCCCGCGCCCGCTTTCGGGCGTCGGCCTTGGCGCGTCGGGCGGACCTGGAACATCATCCCATCGACGCCCTCGGGCCCGACGGCGAAGATCTCTCAGTAGATGTGGCGCGGATCGGAAGCCCAGACGCCCAGACCGTCGTGGTGGTCAGCAGCGGTCTGCACGGCATGGAAGGCTATGTGGGCTCTGCGATTCAGGCTGCGCTGCTCGAAGAGGCCCTGGGCAAGTGGCGTCCCCCATCGGACTGCAGCCTGATGCTCATCCACGCCCTCAACCCCTGGGGCATGGCGTGGGGACGACGAGTCAACGAAGGAAACGTGGACTTAAACCGGAATTTTTTGCTGGGCGATGCCTCGTGGCGAGGGCTTCCGCCCGGGTATGGTCAAGTGGACACGGTGCTCAACCCACGGACCCCGCCGTCGGCCATGGACCCGCTGTGGCCCAAGGCGCTGTGGCAGGGGCTGCAGCGCGGCACCAATTCGGTGCAAGCCATCGCCTCTCAGGGGCAGTACGAAAGGCCAAAAGGTATTTTCTACGGTGGTTCTGCGCCAGCACCAACCGCGGTGTTGCTACGGGAGCAGCTCCAGAGATGGTTTGGCCCAGCGCGGTCGATCCTGCACCTGGACCTACACGCGGGGATCGGGCCGCGGGGCAAGTATGTGCTCGTCACCCGCCATGTGGCCGATGCGCCTGAGATGCGACGTTTGGAGTCAGCCTTTGGTGCGGAAACGCTCGTTCCCATGCCGGACGAGGGCACGTCGGTGCGCGGCGAGATGGTGCCGTGGCTCGCCCAACACTTGGGGTCCGATCGATACGAGGGGTTGGTGGTGGAGTTTGGTACCGTCGGCCCCATGAAGCTCCTCGAAGCGCTGCGAGACGAGAATCGGGCCCACCACCACGCTGAGCCGGACCACCCGAGTGCAGAGCGGGCGCGAGAGAAGCTTCAACGGGCCTTGAACCCCATTGATCCTCGATGGCGTACCCGTGTAGTCAAGCATGGCGTGCGCTTGGTGCAGCGGGCCCTGCAGGTGCAGCTCGGCGCGACGATGTCCGACTAGCGGCCGTCTACGTCTGGCTCGTAGATCGCCACGAACGGCAGGTTCCGGTAGCGCTCGTCGAGGTCGAGTCCGTATCCAACGACGAACTGATCCTCGATGGTGAAGCCGATGTAGTCGGCCTGCACGCCACTGGTGCGACGGGATGGCTTGTCGAGCAGGGCCGCGACCCGGAGGCTGGCTGGGTTGCGAACCGCCAGCGCCTTGAGCAGGAAGGACAGGGTCAGGCCTGTGTCGACGATGTCTTCGACCACGAGCAAGTGAGTGTCCTGCACGTGCGTTCTTAGGTCGTGGGTGATGCGCACTTCGCCCGTGCTCTCCGTGCCTTCGTAGCTGGACACGCCCAGGAACTCGATCCGCACGTCGCCGCCGATGGCCCGAACCAGATCAGCCGTGAACAGGATGCTGCCCTTGAGCACGCACACGGCCACGATGGGCTCATCACCGACGTCGGCGCGGATTTGTGCGCCGAGTTCGGCGATTCGGTTGTGGAGGGTGGAGGCGTCAAACAGCGTCTTCATGGGAACCTCGGGCGCCCTGGTAACGCCCGCGAACGTTGGCCACCGCGCCTTTTTTTCCACGGGGCCTCATGGGGCTCGACGCCGCATCCGACACTGGGATCAAGCCCACATCGATGACACCCCACCCGGGGCATGCCTGGCGGACGACACCGTAGCCGGCGGCGCCGAGGTGTTTTTTTTCTCGATGGGCTCTAACGGCGGATCGGCGGATCCGAGAAGGGTGGTGAGAGGCCGGCGCGCAACTGCACTGGCAACACCAAAACCCCCGTTAGGAGGCCATTATGGCGCTCACTGTCAACACCAACATGACGTCCGTCTATGCGATCGGCAACCTGGAGCGCACCACCGTGCACCTCCAGTCCACCTTCAACCGCATCTCGTCCGGCTTGCGCATCAACCGCGCCGCCGACGATGCCGCGGGCCTGGCGGTCGCCGAGAATCTGGACGCTGAAGCGCGGTCCCTCCGTCAGGCCGCTCGCAATGCCAACGACGGCATCTCGGTGATTCAGACGGCTGAAGGCGCGACCAATGAGGTGGCCGAGATTCTCAAGCGGATGCGCGAACTCGCCGTGCAGTCTGCCTCGGATACCCTAGGGAACACCGAGCGTGCCTACATTGACGCTGAATACCAGCAGCTCAATACGGAGGTCGACCGCATCGCGAACACGACCAGCTTCAATGGTGTGGCGCTGACCGATGGCAGCGGCAACCTCGACGTTCAGATCGGCAGCCAGAACTCGGCGAATGACCTGATTACGATCATTGTAGGCGACCTGACCACCACCGCGCTGGGCCTGCCAGCCAACCTGCTGACGTCCGCCGATGCCCGGAGCGCTCTAGACGATCTAGACACCGCCTTGGGCACGGTCGCCAGCCAACGGTCCAACTTTGGTGCGGTTCAGAACCGCCTGGAGTCGACCCTTCGAAACATCACGACGTATGTGGAGAGCATGACCGCCGCCGAGAGCCGTATTCGTGACGCCGACTTTGCTTATGAGACAGCAGAGATGACCAAGGCGCAGACGATGCAGCAGGCTGGAACCGCCATTCTTGGCCAGGCGAATCAGCTCACCCAGACCGCCTTGTCACTCTTGCAGTAGCAAAACGCCGAGCCCACGGCGCGCCCCGGTCGGGTTTTCCCGGCCGGGGCCTTTCGTTGGATCTACGGCGTTTGAGCTTTACTTGTGGCGGAAGAGAATCCGGCCTTTCGTGAGGTCGTAGGGG
>JBGCER010000626.1:0-10998 GCA_045106515.1 Myxococcota bacterium | reverse complement strand
CGCACCCAACCCGCCCCCCAACCTAGACGAGGTGCTCGGCCCGGTAACGGTGGCGAGCGTCGTGATCATGGCAGGCCTAAACGCAGGCTACTACCTGGTCAAAATCGCGTTCCATACCTGGGGGTTTTGGGTGAGCCAGCGGTCGGACTCAGTCGATGACTTCGCCGAGCCCCCACCGCGCACCACTCACGAAGACGGGCTGGACTGGGCCGAGCCGTAGGCGCCCAAGGGCGCACCACGTCCCTCACACAAGAAAACCCTGAGCCGAAACCCAGGGTTGAACCTGCAACAAAGGTGGTGGGGCCGGGGGGAGTCGAACCCCCACTCCTTGCGGAACTAGATCCTTAGTCTAGCGCGTCTGCCAATTCCGCCACGGCCCCAAAGCCACCGATGATGTAGCGCCCGACGGGTTTTCACCCTCCGAGCCCACGCCCCATAACCGATTGTGGCGCGATGCAACCCCAAGGTGAGCAAACACAGGCATAAGCTGCGTTACCTGCCACATATTCGCCAAAGAACGCCCCCTATCCAAGCGAAGCAGACCGGGAGCGCACCTAGAACACAGGCGAGGCCAGCCTCTGATTGGCGTACACGAACGGCACCGGGGTGTGCACGTCGACCTCTTCGCCGAACTTCCGCCACGCCAGCACGGCGTCGAGGTTCGCGATCAGATCGTCCCGACAGTCAAAGCCCAGATCCCGACCCGTGCGCGCCCACAACTGGATGGAGGCGGCCCTGACCTTTCGCGCCGAAGGGCTCACCAGGTCCATCACCCAGTTCTGTGTGGCGATGGGCTGACCTCGACGGAAGCGTCCTGCGGCACCGAGGGATGAGCCCGCGGTGCTGTGCACCAATGCGGCCCGAAGCCGCGTGGACTCATCTAGGTTTCCGAACCGGTCATAGCTGCACAAGGCCGCTGGAACCGACCGACCCGTAATGCCTTCGAGGACACGAATGGCGTGGTCCGCCGGGTTGTCATCCAGACCGCTGCCGCTGTGAGTGGCGGTTCGACGCACAAGATTGCACAAAGGCGCCACCAGAACCGACGCGGCGTGCACCTCTGCGGCTTCGAGGGCGTAGCCCAGGGCTCGCCCTTCGGATTCATCGAGCAAGAACATCAGCTCCGCGAGGCAGGACGGCCACCCGAGCATGGCCAAGTACACGTGCGCGAGGGCGCCGATCTGGGGGTTCGTGTCTAGGGTGCGCTCTTCGATCCAACCGATGGCCCGACTCTGTCCGCGTGCCGCCAACGTCAACGCAGCCATCAGCCCAGCGGGAACCAACCCCGGTGGAGGATCATCGGTGCCGTCCACCCGCTGCAGCACGCCCCACAACACCTCCGAGCGCTGCCATTGCGCAGCCGCTTCGACCGCCACCTCCGCGAGCACCCGATCTGGGCCGACCACCAGGCGCTGCAACAATGCCCGCGACTCCGGATCCTCATGGGCGAGCAGGGCTCGGACCCAAGCGGGCTGCAAACGAGGACTCGCCTCTGCGATCACATCCTTCAATGCTGGGTCAAGCCGCACCCGACGGCCCGCACGTACCAGGTGAGAAGGCGAGAGCCACTGGCGCTCTGTATCCAGGTATAACCTCGCAAACTGTCGGACCGAGGCGTCGTCCCCCACCGCGCACAGAGCCCGCGCCGCTGAGTTCCGCCGCTGGGAGTCGATCCCGACCGCCTCATCCGACAAATAGCGGACCGCCGCGACTCCACCGGCGGCGAAGCGGTCCATGTGAACCCGACAGGCTTGAGCAGCCCGCAGCCTCTCCGCCACCGGAAGTTCCGGGCGAAACGCCGCGACAAAGTAGTCGCGCGCAAGCTCGTCGAGGAGGTGCTGCCAGCGGGTGTCATGCATGACCCTCTATCGGCGCCCCGCGACCTCTCCGTAGTGGGATTTCACTCCTCCACGGGATCGGGGTAGACGTGGCCCATAGAGGTCAACACGGCGACCCACCAGGCTTTGACGTGCCGGAATGTCGCCAACGTCATGCCGATAGCGACGGCCACGATGATGTACTCCGACCCTTCAAAGCATAGATCGAACTGCCACAATACGAGCATGGTGATCACTGCGCTGGCCGCGCCGATCCCGTAGCCAAAGGCGGTCGGCGCCGTCCAATTGCCCGGGTCGCGGAAGTACCGAGACCCGCACACCTCGCAGGTCTCGTGCAGGGTGAGCCACCCTTTGAAGAGCGCCCCCTTTCCACAGACAGGGCACCGATTGAGGCTCACCGCCAGCCGGTAAGGATCCATGGTTAGAACGCTCCTTGCACCAAAACTCCGGTCAGGCCGACCTGTAGCCGAGCCCGTACCCGACGGGGAGCTCGTGGGATCAAGCTCGCCTCCGTGCCGGTTAAGCCGTAGGCATCTAGGAGGCGCCGGTTGTAGGCCGCCACCAATCGTCGCGCCTGATCTCGATCGTAGTACGACGGCGGTCGTCGCACGCGCCGGTCCGCAAGCAGCGCGATCCCGCCAGCGGTCGCGGCCATCCCGACCACCAGCGTGCCATACCCAGCGCCAACCATGACTTCGGACTGCCGTAATTGACCCGTTGAAACTCGATTAAGCCCGATCAACATAGCGATGGGCCCCCCCGCTGTTGCCACACCGCCAACCGAGCCGTGTAGTCGAGAGGCTTGGTTGGCCGCCGTATAGGTGCGGGAATCACCGAGCGCGCGAGCCAACTGCATGGCGGTCAGTGAGCGTCCGTGCCCATCGGTGACCACATACCAGCGGCTCCCCACATCATGCACAGCCAAGCGATCGCGCTGATACGCGACTCGAGACGCCTGCTCTGACGTATCTGCCGCCCCTGCTGGCGTCGCTATCGCGAGCAGCATGCACACCCAAAATCCGAGCCATCTTCGCACCATGTAGGCACTCCAGACTTAGCGTACCGTCGCCGATGCACCGTCCGCCACCCGGCGCAACCTCCTACGACCCCTACCGTCGATCGGATGTTCCCCGGCCTGAAAAACTGACCTTTTGTCGAATGGGAGGGCCGTACACGTCGTCGATGGGACCCAACCTCGTAAGGAGAACACCATGCGCACGACGCTTACACTGGTAGCACTGGTCGCTCTGGGCGGCTCCGGATGCATCATCATTCGAGACGCAGATCCATGGGACGGCGGCCGAAGCTGCCCTCTCGACTTCGACTGCGATGGCATGAGCAACGCGGACGAAGCGCTCTTCGGGTGTGACCCCCAAGACGAGGACTCCGACGATGACGGCCTCCTCGACGGCGAAGAGCAGGAGCTCGGCACCGATCCCCTCGATGACGACTGCGACGATGACGGCATCCTCGATGGAGACGAAGTCGAAGGCGGCACCGACCCACTCGATGGGGACTCCGATGATGACGGCGCCAATGACGGCACCGAGAAGGAAGAAGGCACCGACCCACTCGACTCGGACTCCGACGATGACGGCCTTCTCGACGGCGAGGAGCTGGACTCGGGCACCGATCCCCTCGACGAGGACTGCGACGACGATGGCCTGCTCGACGGAGAAGAGGCTGAAGAAGGCACCGATCCGTGGAGTGGCGACAGCGACAACGACGGCATTGGTGACGCGGAAGAGCTGGAAGACGGAACGGATCCGACCAGCGATGACTCTGACAATGATGGCGCCACCGACGGCGAAGAGCTCGACGCCGGCACCGACCCTCTCAACGACGACTGCGACGACGATGGTCAACTCGACGGTGCCGAGCTCGACTGTGGCTCGGACCCCCTCGATGCCAATGACATGTGCGCCGACCCCATCGAGGACCCCGAGGATCCGATCGACGAGCCCGGCGAAGGAAAGGGATGCGGCTGCAATAGCGCAGCCTCACCGATGATGGCCTTTGGCGCCCTGCCGCTACTCGGCTTGCTCTGGATGCGTCGTAGACGCGCATCCTAGACCCGAGTGCTAGAGCGAAAGGCCGGGGCCGCGCAGCTTAAGCGCGCGCCTCGGCCGCTTTGATCATGCGCTGCACGTACTCGCCCATCTCTTTGGTGATGGCCGCTTCGACGATGGGTTTGAGCATGGGCGCGAGCATCTTGTTCACGTCGATGTCGAGGGTCATGGTCGCATTGTACTCAAGCACGCAAGTGCCAGCATCATCGCCCGCTTTGACGGACAGATGCCCCTGCGTATCGCAGTTGGCTTCGTCACCATTGCTGACGGGCACGCTCGACCACTTCACGCCATCGGTGCCCACGGGCTCGTAGCGGCAGTCGTAGCGACCCTTGAACGTGAACACGCCATGGTTCTGCTCGGTGAGCATGAACTGCAGCGTCTGGTCGTCGATCCGGTCCCCGCTGTCCAGGTCGCCATACAGGGCCACGACTTGGTCTAGGTCGAGGAACTGCGCCACCACGGCATCGGCCGCAGCCGACACGGTGAACGACTCGGAATAGGTGCCTTGATACTTCATTAGATCTGGTCCATCTCGGCGCGGGCTTGAGCGCTTTGACGGCGCAGGCCGAAGATGATGAGACCCAAAATGAAGATGAGGGCCAAGGCGGCCACGATGATCGGCACCAGGACAATGGGGCTGAAGGGCTCGTAGCTGACGTAGTAGCGGAGCTGCTCGTCCATAGGAGCCGGAGGAAGCGGCGCGTAGGTGTTGTTCATGAGGGTCGCTTTGGCGGCCTCCATCACCTTGGCGTCATTGCCACCGTCGGCCATGGCAGCAACCTTGGCAACGCCACCCTCGATGGGCAGGGCTGCAACGTGCAGCGTGCGCTTACCCGACGGCACATCCCACCAGAACCCGAGACGGTCCTGAACCGACCATGGTGCCGAAGGCTCGGCATCGGGAACCCACGCGTCGCGAAGCTCGGCTTCTTGGTCGGCGTAGGTCAGGTCGTTGACGATGTGGAACATGTGCTTCTTGTTCTCACACACCACGAGCATGTCGGCCTTGGCCACAGGCTGCGGGTGAATGCCTACAAAGCAGCCCTTCATGGACGGCACGTTCAGGCTCTTGATGGCCCGCATCATGGTCTCGCGCTCTTGCTTGAGGGCCGGGCGCCAGTACGCATCCATCTTCCCCGCGAGGCGTTCGGGCGAGGTGACCGGAGCGCCCCAGGGCAGCGCCTTGGCCGGCTTTCCGATCTTCAGCGCAGCGACGATCTCGTTGCGGGAAGACTCTACGCGGGAGCGCTCGGAGGTGAGGCCGAGGGTTGCGACGTGCAACACGTAGCCGTGGATGGGCAACGAAGTGCCCATGAGGGTCACGCTGGTGCCGCTCTCGGTCTTGCCGGTGACCTCGAACTGGCCAGCGGTGGTTCCCTGCACCTCTGGCGCTAGGGCCGAAGCGGTGAGCGCCGCCTCTTTCACCGAACGCTCGCCAGCCTTGGCGATGTAGACGCTGCCCCACTTCTCGAGGTCGGCCTCCAAGATGTCCATCTGGTACTCGGTGGTCCAGACGATGGCCTCGACCTTCTTATCCTTGGTCGCAGCCTTGAGGTCCCAGCCCGACCAGTGGTCGTGCACCCAAGTGCCTTCGGGGACCAGGGGAACCTGCAGGCTCACCTCGTCGAGTTCGTAGATGTAGCCGTCTTTTGGACCTTCATCAGCCGCAGGAGCATCCTGGGCGATCGCGAAGGTCGAGGTGATGGCGAGGGCGGACAGCAGGATAAAGTTTCGCATGGCGGCGTTCTACCGGAGGCGGAGGGGGAAGATTGTCAACAGTGAGTGTGAGGCGGGACCTTAGGCCAGATCGGCGGCGTTCACGAGGCGCGACACCAGGGAATTGACGCGGCCGATGGCGCGGCGCTCCCCATCTTGCAAGGTGTCGGAGTCCGCCAAGATTTCGCGAACCTCTCCGTAGAACTTGATCTTTGGCTCCGTGCCCGAGGGGCGGGCAAGCACCTGGGAGCCGTCTTCTAGGGTCCAAGCCAGCACATTGCTGGGTGGCAGTTCATAGGGTCGAACCGCGCCGGTCACAGGGTCGGTGATGGTGCGCGCGAGGATGTCGACGAATCGCACCACCCGCAGCCCGTCGAGTTCAGTGAGGGGGTTGCTTCGCAATCGGTGCATCGCGGCATCGATCTGGGCGCGGCCCTCGGCTCCGGGGAGCTTGATGCTTCGCTGGACCGAAGAATGCACCCCGTAGCGTCGATACAGGGCCGTCAGGTGTTCGACCATGGACCGCCCTTTGCTCTTGCACCAGGCCGCCAGATCAGCAAACAATAGTACGGCACTAACGCCGTCTTTATCGCGAGCCACATCGCCGGCCGAGTAGCCGAGAGCCTCTTCATAGCCCAGCACAAATCGGCCCCCGACCGCCTCGTGTTTCAGGGCCGCGTGCGCGATCCACTTGAACCCGGTCAGGGTCTCGGTGTACGCCGCTCCATGGGCGTCCGCGATGCGAGACAAGAGCCGCGATGACACGACCGTCGTTGCGACAAGACGGGTGCGTCCATCACTCTCGCCGTGGGTCAGCAGGTCGTCTGCCAAGAGGCAGCCCACCTGATTGCCCGTGAACTGGCGCCATCCACCCGAGCCATCGGGGACCGCGACGGCGAGGCGATCCGCGTCCGGATCGTTGGCGACGATGAGGTCCGCCTGGACCCGACTCGCCACGGCGTAGGACAAGTCCAGGGCACCCGGCTCCTCGGGATTGGGAAAGGCCACCGTGGGAAAGTCCCCGTCAGGTTCGGCCTGCTCTGCCACCAAGTGCACATCGTCGTAGCCGGCCTCGTTGAGGGCCCTCACGACCGATTCAGTGCCGACGCCATGCATGGCGGTGTAGACGATTCGAAGGGATGAACCTCGATGTACCCTGAGCCCTTGAACCCGGCGGAAGTAGTCCTCGGTGACCGAGGCTGGCACGGGACCGATCCGGCCCGACGCGCAGTGCGCGGCATAGTCGCCCACTTCACGAGGATCGAAGCCGGTCAGCCCATCGATGGCCGCGCTGATCCCCACGTCGTGAGGCGGCACAATCTGGGCGCCGTCTGCCCAATACACCTTGTAGCCATTGTCTCCAGGCGGGTTGTGGCTCGCGGTGACCATCACACCCGCGCACCCTTGGGTTTCAACGATGGCGTGGGCGAGGCGAGGGGTGGGCACCACCTCATCGAAAATTCGGGACGGGATTCCGCGATCCGCCAGGACAGAGGCCGTATCTTGGGCGAACTCCAAGGAGCCGTGGCGGGCGTCATAGCCAATCACGACGCCGGATTGGCACGCGTCGCCGACCGTGTCGAGCAGGTACTGCGCCAACCCCGCTGCGACGCGGCGAACCAAGGCTCGGTTCATGGCCCCAGGCCCCGGCCCGATGGGCCCACGCAAGCCCGCCGTGCCAAACTGAAGCCGAGCCCCAAAAGCCTCTTTCAGAGAATCGAGATCATCGGAGTCCAACCAAGCCTGCACCCGCGCGCGGGTGACAGGATCCGGGTCGCTGCTCATCCACTCACGGGCCGTCTGACGCAGCTCGACGCTCATCTCCCCTCCGGGCAAGGCCCGAGAGTAGCTCAGCGCAGCCGATCAGTCGCAACGACTGGGGCGTCCCGTGGCCAGCAGACAAACGGCGGATGCTCGCTCGGTGGGGGCGCCCGCTTCACGGGCGTACGCCAACCACTGCTCTGCGAGATCGCCGGTCAGATCCCGACTAATACGCGCCGCCCGCTCCACCTCGTCCGACGGGGCTTTGTGGGCCAAGCGCTGGCGCTCGTCCCACGCGCCCAAGGCGTAAAGAGTTCGCAGCTCGTAAAGGGCCACAGATGCGCGCACATAGTCGGGGCCTTCTAGGGTCTCCCTTGCGTTCTCGGCATCGTTCAGCCGAGCTTTGACCCGACGGCGGTCCGATGACTCCAGGGCTTTGGACGCTTCGGTGAGCGCGACCTTCATGGCGCGTGCCCCCTGGGAGTTCGGGAGCTGAACGGACGATGCCTGTAGGTTCATAGCCGGTAATCGCACGGTCAACTTGTTCACTCGCCCGGTCACCATCACGGAAAACCGAGTCGGCTCAAAGCCCGGTGCCACCACCCAGCCGGCCACTTTGGAGCCCCGAACAAACGGAAAGACGGTGCCATCGGTCAGATACGAGGCCTTGCTCTCCCACGTGGCATCCTTGGGATCGACAGCGCGAAGCTCCTCTTCTCCATCTAAGATCACCGCAGCCGTGGACACGTTTTCGCCGTCGGTATCCACCGCTTCGACGGCGACAGCGCGGGCTTTCGCAGCCTGCGCCGGCACACACAGCATTGCCAGAAGCATCAGCACTCAGGACTCCACAGTGAACAGGTGTATCGGCACATCGGATCGCTTCACTAACAAAGGAGTTGCTGAAGCGGTTTGAGGAGTGGCACATCCGCCGGCGCCCACGCTCTCCCCAGCAGGTCGCGCTCGCCCACCCACTCTAGCGCCCGGTGCTCGAGGGGCTGTGGCGATCCACCAATCAGCGTGCACGCATACGCAACCAGGACCAGTGGGCGGGTGCCACCCTCGTGTTCCGAGACCCCGATCCGCTCCCCAACCTGGACTTGAACGCCCAGCTCTTCGCGCAGCTCTCGAACCAACGCCTGAGCATCCGCCTCGCCCGATTCGACTTTGCCGCCCGGCAGTTCCCATAGGCCTGCCAGGTCTCGACCCGGGCCACGCAACGCAATTAGCACGCGTCTATCCTTGATAATCGCGCCACACACCACACGAATTGCACGGGGAGACGCGCCGCTCGGTATCGTGGCGCTATCCAATATCGTCGTTCCCTCGGGCCACTGAGCCTCTCTCGCTAGAGATCATACGTGATGTCCGACACCGACACCCCCAACAACACCGACACCCACCCTGGGATGCCATGGGCGCAGACCGCCCGGCGCTCCTTGGAGGGCTCGGGCCCTCCCACCTATGACGTGTGGATCGTGAGCATCCGTCCAGGCCGGCGCTCCGCGGTCGGCGCCCGACTGGCACACCTGCTCCGAGACGCCCGAGGGCGGACCGGCGCACCGCGCTTGGTGCTGGTGGAAGAGCGCGCCCACCACCCCGGCAACCTGATCGGCACCCTACTCACCTGGCGCGATGCGTGCGGACAATGCGCAGACATGGGTGTGGACCTCGACGCCCAGTGGAGAGCGGGCCACCTGCGGGTCGCGCTCATCCACGGCGCCGGCCAAGGTCGGCGGGCCGCCCCCCTGGCCCACGCAGAGCAAGGAGATCGAGGTTCCTTGCTTTTACCCGGCTCTTTACACGGCCAGCCTGCACGGCTTCTGGAAGCGGTGATGGTTCAGATGATGCCGATGGCCGCATCCCAGAGCCCCGGCCACCTGGACGTGATCTGGGCGTCACAGCTCTTTTTGCCCACGGTGGCTCCCGAGGACATTCCCGCGCCAACCACGCCCATCAGCAAATTCGTCACCACCACCCGGAATCCGGGAGAGGTCTCGGAAGATGTGGGTCGCTTTTCGCTGACCCAAGGCGCGCCGACAGGGTTCATTCGCCAGGGCGACAAGACCGAACCATTCGCGGGGGACGCGGCATATGACCTGGGTTCTTTCAGGTTACGGGCCGACGCCCTCACCGCGCTTCAAGCCGTCTACCTCACCCGTCCGCCCGATGGACCGCGCGACCTGGACCCCCACCTGACGGCCCCCCTGCTCGGCGGCGCTTCGGAGCACGCGGTCGAAGCGGAGCGGGTCCGAGAGGCCTTGGGGGGACAGCGCGTCATCGGGGTGACCGACGTGGGCACCGATGTGCCGTGGTGGCGGCTCCGACGCCCGGCGGAGCTCCGAGACGCGGCCCTGAGCCTGACGCCGAGCCGCCGTCAACCCTCGCTCCGGCACCTGCTGGGCATCGACCACCCGATTCAACGATCGTGGCTAGGCACCCAGTGGATCGAGGGTCCAGAGCTGTCGTGGCAACAGGTGGAAGACGGCGTCGAAGCCGGCGGCGTGCGCGTCAAAGACAGCATCGTGCACGACTCCTCGATCTGGGGCTGGCAGGGGCAAGATCGCAGCTCCGTGGGCGAGTGCATCATCGACTCCAGCGTGCTGTCCTTCTGCGCCGGTGGCTTTGATATCGAAGCGTGCTGGGCCGTTTTGAGCGGACGCCCTGGACTGCGTGGCGGCGGCGGCCTGGCTTGGCGGGTCACCTCGACCGCCCCCGATGAAGCGGGCCCCTCCCCCACCGTTTTGGGTCTGTGTGAGGTCCGACGGCCCCGTCTCATGGACGGGCGGGCCCTCTTTCACGGCTTTTTGGAAGAAGACGCCAAAGCCACAGAGCACGAGCTGCGCGGCCGCACGGGCGTGAGTTGGGCAAAGCTCGCCCGACTCCCTCCGCATCACGGGCCCGACCCTACGGATTTCAACGCCCTCGATGGCAGCGTGCCTCACGCCATTCAGCGAATCCCCGACGAGACGCTGGCATGGCTTCGACAGGGCCTCCCCGCGGGCTCCTATGTTGCCAAGCTTCTGGACCTGGCGGAGAAGGGGGCCTTCACCCTTGCCTTGCACCAGGGATCCCGCCCGACTCTTGGCGTAGAAGGCGCCATTCTTCCCGGTCGACACTGGCACGAAGAAGAGGGTTCCTACCGGCTGCACCTCGACGCCGAGACCTGGGATCGGTGGCGGTGGTCCCCGCCTCGCCTGGCGGAGGCGGTCCTGCGCTCCTGGTTAGAGCATTTTCTGCCGCCCGCCACCGAGACCCGAGCTGGGCTGACCCAGCGCCGGCTCCACGACTGGCGACGCCAATGCTACACAGCGAGCCCCGGTCTGATCACAGAGCTGGCGCGGTGGAAGGACGAGGGTGACGCGAGCAGAATCTTGTACCGCTTGGGACATTGGGCACTGGCCGACGACCCCGATCAGTGCGACCTGGCCGCTCTCTTTGACGCAGCCGATGGGCTCATGCCCAAGGCCGGCGCACTGGCCAGCCCGAGCGAGCTGCGAGGGTGGACCCGCTGGCGAATGGACCACGTGGGCGACGATGCCCCAACTCTGACGGCCCAGCTCGCCGAGGTCGCTCCAGAGCTGCTGCAGGCGGTGGGCTTCTCTTGGTCG
>JBGCER010000625.1:0-14690 GCA_045106515.1 Myxococcota bacterium | reverse complement strand
ATTGGTCGCCCCGGACATTCGGGGAGCTCCGTGGTTGCAGTTACCGGCGCTTCTATGTCCCACTCTGGGAGGGTCGCCGCAAGTGGGGAAATGGGGATGAGCGACGGTTCAGTGCCACTGACGCTAGTCCATCGGTGCCGTCGTCCCGTGTGTGAGGGGTGTGTGACGGGGCCTGCGGCTCGCGCTAGGGGGGCGTGTTCGAGAGGATCAGGAGGTCGCCGGCAGGCAACTGCGGGAGGAAAGTCCGGGCTCCACAGGGCAGGGTGCGGGGTAAGTGCCGGGCGGGGCAACCAGAAGGCAAGTGCAACAGACAGTAGACCGCCAGACCTTTCGGGGTCTCTTTCGGCTCCCTCGGGCCATCCCCGCCTAACGGCGAGGCAAGACTTGAGGAGGAGGAAAGGGGAGTAATCCCGGTAACGTTGAAACGGTGCGGTAAGAGCGCACCGGCGCCCTCGGTAACGGGGGCGGCCAGGTAAACCCCACTCGGAGCAAGACCAAATAGGAGAGCGTTTGAAGGCGGCCCGTCTGAAGCTCTCGGGTTGGTTGCTCGAGGCCGTCGGTAACGGCGGCCCTAGATGAATGACCTCTACCTGCGCGGGGCGACCCAAGCAGGCACAGGACCCGGCTTACGAACCTCTCGGACCGGCCCCGTCGCAGTCATGCGGCGGGGTCGCTGCGTTTTGGCACGGGGGTCTGGCCCCGCTGCGGTAGCGTGGCCCTCGCGCAGAGGGGTGAACGATGGCGGTGGATCAGGCGATGTGGGTGAAGTGGTTGGCCTTGCCCGGGCAAGAGAAGTGGACTCGGGTCAAGGCCCATCGTGCAGAGCCTCTGTCGCCGGGGGGGCGGTGTCGCCTGAGCCTGTTCGAGTCGGTGGACGGGGGCCGGCCCCACCCGCGCATGCAGATCTCCCTGCCTCCGGCCGATGATGCATCGGGTGTACGACCGGCTCTCGATCGGTCTTCCACACCACGGAACGCGGCTGCCTTCGAGGCGGAGCTTCGCGCTCAGCTCACGGCAAACGCAGACGCGCTGTCCGCTCTCGATGCGCCGACTCCCACAGGGGATAGCGCTCGGTTTCAGACCGCGTCGGTCCGGGGACAACGCCACGCCGTCTTCTTTGACCAGGCCAGAGACTGGCTTGCTGAGCTTTCCAAGGACTGGCCTAGAAAGCAGAAAAATCGCGCGGAATACGCGATCGAGGAGATCTACGCTGGCACCCTCCAGGGCCCCCACCTCTTCGATGATGCCAACACCGGCACCTACCACAGCTACGGCAAAGACAAGCCGTTCGTCCACGTGCTCGAAGCCGTGTTGAGCACGGTGCCAGAGCCGGGCACAGAGGCGTTTGCTCGCCTGCCCGCCGAGCAGCAGTCCGCGGTGCGAGCCCAGCGGCGACAGTGCCAAGCGCATTTGGACGATGTGATGCGACGAAAGTATGCCTACACGGGAGTGAACGAGCGCGACATCGAGCGAAGTGTCGGCGGCCGGCTCATCGATCGGCGCTGGCGCCAAGTGGTGACCTCCACCCTGCCGTCGGGCTCGTTGGTGCCGGAGCTGTGGCTCTACCGGGTGCCCCCCGAGGCCGAGCATGAGCACGCGGGGGCGTGGGTGTACCAAGATGGCGCGGAGTGGAAGCTGCGCGATGGGTCTAGCGTGGACGTTGCGGGCATTGATCTCCGGCGGATCGAGGCGGGAGAGGTGACCTTTGAGCGGGCGCCCAAGAGTCCGCTGCTTCGAAAGGGCGTGATGTTCGACTGGGACAGCGATGGTCTGCTCGCCGACGAGCCCATCGGATGGATCGACTGGGCCGGCCACTGCGACCTCAAGGCGATCCAGGAGGCGGTGGGGCTCACCATGACCTCGCAGCCGCTGCCATCGGTCCACGAGCATCGAACCGACACCGGTGAAACGCACCTCTTCGATCGAGATCGCCTGCTAGAGGTCTTGACGGCGATAATGGAATTCGGGAGTATCTATCAACCATTTGATGGATCGAGCACGGTTTCGAAGGGCGTCACGCACTTTGGCGGAGCCCGAAACGATGCCCTGCCGGATCGGCTTCAGTTCCAGGGTCCCGGTGCTGGGAGGAGCTTTCGTTGGCCCCTCGAACGCCAGGCGGGGGCGATGGTCACCACTGGGCTCGTGGACTCGGCCGCCAAGGCGGTCCCTTTGGACACCGCTTTTCAACGCTGGCTGCCCGATGGGGATGCCCTGACCTTGGCGAGCAATCCCCTGTACAAGACCACGGTGGAGGGCGACTACAACGTCATCGATGTCAGTGGGCACACGGTATCGGTGCGGGCCCGCATCCATGGATTTGACGCCAAGACGGGGGCGTACACCCGCACCCACGAGGTGCTGAAGATCGATCTGGCCAAGACCGAAGGGCGCACGATGTTGGGCACCCACCTGCACAATGCTGCGGAGCGGGCCCTGTACACCGTGTGGCTGGACCACGAGCAGCCGGCCATCGTGGCGGAGCTCGCCCGTTGGCAGCCCGATGGGGACGGTTGGGTTCCGGTGGCCGTGCCTGAGAAGCATGTGGTGATGCCCATGCTGTCGCCGCTCAAGGTGACTCTGTCTCGGGAGCAGCGTCTGGACGATCCCGCCGCGTACCAAGCGTTGTTGCAAGCCGCTTTGCGCCGTGGTGAGGGCATTGTGGCGGACACCGACGAAGACTCGCCCGTATGGAATGGAGTGGTGACTCGCTTGGATGTAGAGCGGGAGGCTCTGGACCGAAAGACCCAGATCGAGCGTTGGAATGTGAAGATCAAAGCGCGCTTTGGAAAGGCGGCCCTGCGTTGGCTCGTGCGGAGAGACGCGGACGGCACGCCTCTGGCCTACGCCCCCCTCGCCGATGCGAACGCGTCGGCGGCGGACTTCTTATGGCAGGACTTTCCTGATGTAGGCAGCAAGGCCCGAGACCGCGGCACCTGGGTGGTGAACAAGGCCATGGTGAGCCGCGGGGTGGTGGAGCTGCGCCAAGACGACACCGTGGACGGCGGTGTCTACGTACACGACGAGCACATCAAGAACCTGGCGGAGTTGCTGTGGTGTGGCTTGGCCGGTCAGCGCTACACCATCGTGCACAATAACAAGCGCTACTCGTTCGCCGATGAAGGTAGCTGGAACGCGGCGATCGCCCAAGCCGAGCGGGCTCGCTCCGAACTCTCGGCGATTCGTGCGGAGCGGTCATGAGGGCTGGGCTCTAGGCGGCGAGCTGAGTGTTGTCGTCGATCACGACCGTTCGGCACATGGCGCCCAGGTCCAAGACCCACAACCACCGATCTTGACCATCGAGCTCGGTTCGCAGCATGGTACGCACATCTCTGAGCGTCAAATTCGTTTGTCCCAAGCCCTGTTTCATGACTTCGGGGGGGGTGCCATAACTCTTGGTCTTGTCCTCGGAGATGATCCCGTCGAGCTGGTCCACCACCAGCCCGAACGGGCGGCCTTGGTCCTCTACGACAATGACGCTCTGCGGATTGTCGGTTGTGGCCTCGTCAAGATTGTAGCGCATGCGTAGGTCGACGAGGGGAATGACATCTCCTCGAAGGTTGACCAGTCCCGCGATCTGCGACTCGGTCGCCAGCGAGACCGTGAGGTTGGTGGGCCGGCAGACCTCGCGGATTTCTGCCATATCGATGGCGAAGGCGGTGCGACCCACGGTGAAGCGCAGGTAGTAGGTGTCTGAAGGCACATCTGCCACAGCTTGGTCCGCCACGTTGAGCAAGCCCTCGCCTGTACCGTGGGGGCAGGAACCGTTGACGTTGCAGTGCTGGAACAAGGCCACGGTGTCGATGCAGTACGCATCGCGCTCGCCGGGCCTGCTGAGAACGTCGTGGCAAAAGGAGGCCGAAGGGAGCTGGTCGATCAGCGGGATGGACCGCACTCGATTGGGGTCGATCTCCACCACCTCAAGCACTTCGTCCACCGGTACGGCCAACACGGCGTTGCCGTCGTGCAAGAAGACGAGCCGTTCGGTCGCGGTGGCCTCGGGGCGGCCGAGCACCAGCTGTAGATCGAGCAGGAACACCGAGGCACCTCGAAGTTCGACCAGGCCGACGCAGTGGTCGAAGTAAGGAATGGTCGTGGAGACGGGCATGGAGGTGTGGACCTCCAGCGCTTGATGCGTGGGGATGGCAAACACGAGGTCGTCGATGCGAACGAGGATGTACTGGGCCAAGTCCCGCTCAACCAGGTCTTCGTGTTCTGCCCCGCCCGCCTTGGGCGACAGGGGCGTGCCGGCGAAGGACTCCCTTCCCAGCAAGGTTACCACCCGATTGGGGTCACCCGTAGACAGGACTCCTTCGGCGAAGCTCCCCGCGTGGAACAAGGGGACGACGTCATTGGCCTGCAGCCGTAGGACCTCACCGGTCCGATCGAAGAGGGCGCCGAAGACGAACTCGCCAGCGTCGATAATCGCCACCCGCAGCTCGTCCGGAGCCGTTCGTTCGGCGCCGTTGACGAGCTGATAGGTGTCGGCCACCGGAATCACCTCATCTCTGAGTCGGAACAGGCCGAGCACGTGATCAGGGGTACCCGGCAGCGGAGACAGGCTGGATGGGAGTGGCACAACTTCGCGAATTAGCGAGGCTGGAAGCGCATATTCGTGCCCGTCCACGATGAAGGTGCCGTAGGTGGCACCGGGGTGGTCCTCCTCGGTGACGCTGTCGCCATGCAGCAGCGCCGGTTCATCCGCCGCCATGACCTGGAGTTGAGGCGGTCTACTTGGGTTTACGAACTCGAGTGGAGGCGGTTCGAGGGTGTCGGGTGGGGTGGTCATCGCGCTTCCGGCTTTTGGTACACGCAGTGCATGAGTGATTCGAGGCCAAACTTCTGCTGTTCCAGGGACTCGCTCTCGCCAACGACCAACAGGCCGCCTGGGCGCACCGCGCCGGTCAAGCGTCGAATGACCGCGTCTCGGTCCTTGGCGGAGAAGTAGATGATGACGTTGCGGACAAAGACCAGGTCGTATCTACCTATGCCGCAGTTATCGAATAGGTTGTGCTTGAAGAAGCGCATGTTCGATCGCAGCTCTGGCGTGAGGGTCACGTGCTCGGGCCCGCTGGGCTTGAGCCATCGATCAACGTGTTGAACGGGAGACCTTGCGCAGTCCTCGTGGCTCCGCGCTCGGTCAAAGCACTGAGTTGTGGCGGTCGCCACCATTTGCGGAGACACATCCGACACATCGAGCTGCCACCGAAACGAGCGTTCGATCTGCTGCCTATCTGCCATCAGAATAGCGATGGAAGCCGCTTCTTGGCCGGTGGAGCACGCGGCTGACCACGCCCGGAGCGACTGGCCGGGTCGCGATTCGCGCTCGGGTAGCCACGTTTGGTGCAGGTACTTCCACACGGATGCGGACCGGAACATGCTGGTCTTATTGGTGGTGACGGCATCGACGAATGGGCCGATCTCTTTAGACTCGGTCTTCAGGTATTGAAGGTAGTCTTCCAGGCTGTCAATCTTGAGCTTGCGGGCGCGGCGTGTGAGCCGCCCTACGAGCATCGTGCGCTTCGTTTGGTCCATGGTAATGCCGGTGTGTCGGTACACTTGGCTCACCAGAGCATCCATCGTTCGGTCGGACATGGCAGATAGGGTCATGATTACACCGTGAACGTTTGCACGCGGGTGCGGACGGCGACGGCGCTGGTGGCCAGGTCCCCGACAGCGCTCGCGATGCGTTCTGAAGAGTGGGCGGTCTTTTCGGTCTCGATACTGATCGTCTGGATGCCGGCGTTGACGTCTCGAGCGGCCATCGACTGTTCCTCGGTCGCACTGGCGATTTGGCTCACCGCGTTGTACGTCGCCTCGACGCTGTTCACGATGGACTCGAAGGCTGCCGATGCCTTGCGCGATACGTCGCTGCCTTTCTGCACGCGTCGGGTCGACGCTTGGATGAGCTTGGAGATCTGCCCTGCGGCCTTCGACGACTGCTCGGCCAGCTTTCGGACCTCGTCGGCCACAACCGCGAAGCCACGACCGTGTTGCCCAGCACGTGCTGCCTCGATCGCGGCGTTGAAGGCGAGTAAGTTCGTCTGACTCGCGATGTCACCAATGACGGCGACGATCTCCGCCACTTCCTCGGAGCTCTGTTCGATCTGCTCCATGGCGACCAGCGATTCCTTGATCGCCGAGTTGCCGGTGACCGCTTCTTTGGACGCGGCCTGAGCCAGATTATTGGCTCGCCCGCTCGCGTCGGCGATGGAGGCGATGGACGCGGTGAGTTCCTCCACGTTGGCGGACATTTCCTCGGAGGTCTGACCGAGTCGTTCGGATTGGGCCGCCACCTCGCGGGTCTGGTCCGTGATGGCTTCGGTCTGCTGCGCGAAGCTCGTGGTGGCGGAGTGAACCTGGGAAAGCACGCCGCGAAGGGCTGCGATCATGTCGTTGATTCCCCCGACCAACAGCTCTAGGTCGTCGCCTTCGTTTTGGGTCGGGATTTTGACCGTGAGGTCGCCTCCGGCTGCTTTGGCTACGTAGTTGAGCGCCTCGCCGACTCGCGTCTTGAGCTGCTCGCTCTTCGCTTGTTCAGTGATGTCGGTGGCGAACTTCACAACCTTGGTGACGTCGCCGTTTTCATCTTTCACCGGATTGTACGAAGCCTGGATCCAAACCTCTCGGCCGCCCTTTCCGATGCGCTTGTATCGACCGCTGTCGAAGGCGCCGCTGCGTAGCTTGTCCCAGAACGCGCGGTAGTCCGAGCTGTTGGCCTCATCGGCTTCGACAAAGATGCGGTGTTGCTGGCCTTTGATCTCTCCAAGGGTGTAGCCGACCGTCTGTAGGAAGTTGTCGTTGGCGCTCAGGATGGTGCCGGTGAGATCGAATTCGATCACGGCCTGGGAGCGGTGGATAGCGTCGACCAAGGACTCGGCCTCTTGGGTCGTGTGCTTGACCGCGGTGATATCGGTGGCGAATTTGACCACGCTAACCACGGCGCCCGACTCATCCATGACGGGGTTATAGGACGCTTGAATCCATACTTTTTCGCCATGCTTGTTCAGCCGGGCGAAGTCACCGACGGTAAACTCGCCTCGGGCGAGTTGCTGCCAGAACGCGCGGTAGGCCGGTGAGCTGACGTGTGCCGGATCGCAGAACATGGAGTGATGTCGGCCGACGATCTCCGACTCTGAGTAGCCGAGCGTCGAACAGAAGTTGCTATTGGCCGACAGGATGTTCCCTGTGGGATCGAACTCGATAACTGCGTTGGAACGGTGGATGGCGTCGACCAACGGATGTTGGACGGTCGGTTGTTCCGCCGGTGCGCTGGGTAGGACTGCCGCTGATGATGATGCCATGTGGTTCATGCCTCCGACCTACGGCATCGGACGCTTGAACTGTGGGGTTGAGTGCTCGCCACGGGGCGACGGCGATGATCTCGTGTACTGCCCCCCCCTACGCATGAGCGTTTAGTCGGGCAGCGGCGCTGCGCAGTCCACTTTGACGCTCGGCTTGAGTGCTTCAGCGTACCGCTCGACGCAACGCTCTAGTACACCTGAACCGATCCGATCTCGAGTTGGTACTCGCCCACCTGCTCCGCCCCGGACAGCTGGAATTGAAGGCTTTGAACACGACTTTTGTCTAGTCGAATCGTGCCGCCATACATTCGCCCCGTAAAGGCCGAAAACGGGAGATCGACCTCGGTCCACTGGCCCGCTCGGGTAGGAAGCTGGGCCATGCCAACGCCTCGTCCGTGGGACCGGTTCGTGTTCATCGTCACCTTAAAGGTCCGTCCATCGCCACGGACCCGTAGTCGTAGACCCGTAGACTCGGAGAGGTTGAGGGGCTCGAACTGCGTGCGTGTGGTGACGAAGCCGCCATTGGACTCGGTGGTCATGCGGCCTGTCCAGATCACGTGGCCGTCTTCATTGACCGCTGCGCTGCCCTTGGAAATGCCGCCCATTACTCGATCGTCCACCTCGTTCCAGTCGCCACCCAGCGGGAGCTCGGTGCCCTTGGGGAGCGCGGACCCTCCGCCCACGGGTCCGTTGGGGCGGGGCCCTGTGCCCAAGACCGCGTCGAAGCTGCGCCGCAACGCCCACGCGCGTCCGTTCGCGTCGGGCGGCAAGACGTTCAGGGTCGACGCCAGCAGGTCCCGATCGGCGTCGGAGAGCTCATCGGCGCCAAACCGGACCAAGGCCACGGCCGTCACTTCGTATACCGCGGCGCAGCCTTCGATAGAACCCTGGTTATACAAGGGTGCACCTCTTTCGATCGCGACCGCGAGCATCGCCTTGGCATCATCGGACGTCCGTTCGGCGGCCTCGGCCGGGGCGGTTGCGAGCAGCAGGAGCAGGGCGTGCATGGGGGCCTCCAACGCCAAAGGTATCGACTTGGGCCGGCGGAGCTGGGCGGAGACTGGGTTTCGTGGGTTGGCGCACGTTCTTGCGTCGTTGTCGGCAGGCGGGCGCCCAGCTCCATCGGGTTACGGGCCCGGCATGCGATTCTTGGTCTTGTTGGTCACCCTTGTGTTTCCCTCGTCTGCCCTAGCGGACGACACCCGCTTGGCGTTGACCTACTTCGAGGTGCACAGCGTGCGCCCCGAGTACCAGCCGCTTGGCCGCGCCATTGCCGATATGCTGATTAGCGACTTGTCACGGTCCAAAGACTTAACGGTGGTGGAGCGCTCCCGGCTCAACGAGGTGTTGGATGAGCTCCAACTCCAGCGTAGCGAAATCCTCGATGCCCAGAGCGCTGTCGCGGTGGGCATGCTGGTGGGTGCTGAACTCATCGTGGTGGGTGGGATCTCCGAGGTCGGGGACAACCTGCGCATCGACGCTCGCGCCATCGAGGTCTCCACGTCTGAGGTCGTGGCAGCTGTTGTCCAAGAAGGCAGGGCAGACCAATTTTTTCGGCTGGAAGAGCGCGTGGCTAAGGACCTTGCGAAGGCGATCAGCGGCGTTGAACTCGTGGAGCGGTACACCGAAGAGGCGCCGCCGACCCAGGCTGCGGTGTCGTATGGCCAAGCCATCGAGGCTCTCGATGAGGGGCGCGACCGAGATGCGGCTGTGGCGGCCGCTCGGGCCAGTCGAGAGGGACGGCGGTTTAAGCTGGCCAATGCACTCGCGCTGGAGACAGAGGGCATGCGCCCGGTGGGGTTGAGCTTCGCCGTGGACACCTCCGTGCGTCCGAACAAGGTGGTGATGAGCGGCGCCGCCGGCCTGTACCTATGGCCCCTGCGCCGGTTGGGCGTCTATACCGAGGTCGGGATTCCCTGGGTGAGCGGCGCCAGAGAGCAGGACTGGATCTTCTTGCCTATGCGCGGTGGTGCGCAGTTGCGATTGCTGCAGACCCGAGATTGGAACAAGAGAACGTTGATTCTGATCGGCGGCGCCATCGTGGCGGACCCCGCTCGCGTCAAGACGAGTCCCCCGAGTGGTGGTGACGGGCCGAGCGAGGCCACCACGACGTGGACCCCGGGATGGGAAGTGAACACCACGTTCGAGCTGAATTCGCTGGATGCACCGGGCGATGGCGGCATTTTCATGCGGCTTCGGGCGGGTCGACAGGGGTACCCATGGATGACGCAAGACAGCTCGGACAAGGTGCGGTTCATGGGCGCCACGTTCGGCCTGATGTACTACTTCAAGGAGCGCTCGAAAGGCGAATAGTTCAGCGACGGACTCGTTATTCCTTGGGCTCTAGCACCAGGTAGCGCCCGCAGGCCCGGCAGGCCCTGAGCAGTCCCCGGCGCACATCCGCAGCCTCCGCCATGGCGACCGTGCGCCGGCATGGAATACATGTGTTGTATGGTATGGCGGACACCGAGAAGGTCTTGGTGCGGCGCAACACCGTGTATCGGTTGGCCACTTCGGCGTGCAGGAGTGGAAAGATCGCGTCGCGTTCCGCTTGGGCCACCGCTCTTCGCGCCAATAAATCCTCGATGATCGGGGGGCTGAGCTTGGCATGCTCCGCCCGGGACGCCTCGGCGGCTTCCAGAGCGAGCTCGGCGGCTTTGACCGCCTGGTCCAACGCCTCGCTGGTCTCCATCTCGTCGAGCTGCCGGGTCTCTAGCTCGTCGATAATCGAGGTGCATTGCTGTACTTGGCGGTCGGCGGCTTCGGCGTTTCCCATGCCGCTATCCAGGGCACGTTGGGCCTGAGACCTGCGCTTTTCATATTGTTCCACCTCGCGAGCGGTGGCGCGTTCGACCTCTTTTGCGGCCTTGTAGGCCGCGATGGATCGCATCAGCGTCTTGTGGCAGGCGTCGATGGCATCGTCGGCGTGGGGCACGCGAGCCCGCTGCTTGGCGAGCTTCTTGTCCAGATCGTCGAGGACGGCATCGATGGCGCCGAGCGCGGTCACTTGGTCGAGGTCAGACATGACCGCACTGTACCCAATGCGGGCGTCCCACGTGGGCCCGCCAGGACTCGAACCTGAGACCCTCCGGGTATGAGCCGGGTGCTCTGACCAACTGAGCTACAGGCCCGTGGTGGGACGCCTACTGCTCCATAAAGGCGCGAAGGCGCTTGGAGCGGCTTGGGTGACGCAGCTTGCGTAGCGCCTTGGCCTCGATCTGGCGGATGCGCTCGCGGGTGACTTCGAAGTCTTGGCCCACTTCTTCGAGGGTGTGGTCTTGGTTCTGGCCGATGCCGAACCGCAGCCGCAGCACGCGCTCTTCGCGGGGCGTGAGCGTGGCGAGGACCTTGCGTGTGGTCTCGTTGAGGGAGGCATTGACGATATTATCGGCCGGAGACAAGGTGTTCTTGTCTTCGATGAAGTCACCCAAGTGGCTGTCTTCCTCTTCGCCGATGGGCGTCTCAAGACTGATGGGCTCTTTGGCGATCTTTAGAATCTTGTGGACCTTATCGACCGGCAGCTCCATCTTGTCCGCGATCTCGTCGGGGGTGGGCTCGCGACCCATCTCTTGCACCAGATGCCGCTGCGTGCGGATGAGCTTGTTGATGGTCTCGATCATGTGCACGGGGATGCGGATCGTTCGTGCCTGGTCGGCGATGGCCCGGGTGATCGCCTGGCGGATCCACCACGTGGCGTAGGTCGAGAACTTGTAGCCCCGCCGATACTCGAACTTTTCGACGGCCTTCATGAGACCGATGTTGCCCTCCTGAATGAGGTCGAGGAACTGGAGGCCTCGGTTCGTGTACTTCTTGGCGATGGACACGACCAAGCGCAGGTTGGCCTCGACCAGCTCGCACTTGGCTTGTTCGGCGAGCGCTTCGCCGCGTCGCAGGTCTTGGGCGGACACGCACAGCTGATCGCGGAGCATGCCCGTGTGCTTTTCGACCTTGCGGATCTTGCGGAGCTCCCGACGGACCCGGCTATCGAACTCGCGCCAGGACTCTTCATCGATACCGGTGCGCTCGATGACTTCTTGGCCCGTGGTGTCCAGATTTCGGCGCACTTGGCGGATGGACCGGCGCAGGTCTTTGACAGGCAGGCGCGCGTCGCGGGCGACCAACTCAATCTCGGTCTCGGACTCCGCGATCTCGGCCCATCCCTCTTGGATTTGCAGCGAGATGTAGGCCAGCTGGAGCTTGTTGAGGTCCAGGGTGTCCATGAAGGTGTAGAAGTCGTCGGCGACCTCGGCGAACTCATCTTCGGCTTCTTCGAGCTTGCGCTTGCTCTTGGCCTTCGTCACCACGTCATAGGCGGCGTCGTAGCTCTTGAGGTGCTCGATGGAGATGGCCTGGGCCTCGCGCAGGGACTTGCCGCCTTTGCAGCCCTTGACGTCGCGGGTCTTGTACGGCTTGGGGCGTTTGCCCGAACGAATCGCCTTGGCGACGCGCTCCTCATCTTCGTCGATGAGGCGCTCGATGTACTGCACAGCGATGGCGCTGGTGAGCACGATCCGCTTGACCGTATCGACGCCTTCTTCGATTCGCTTGGCGATCTCGATTTCGCCTTCGCGGGAAAGCAGGGATACAGAGCCCATTTTGCGAAGGTAGACCCGCACTGGGTCATTCGAGCGGGTGGTGTCTTGGCGATCTTCGCCCCGGCCCTGCTCTGCGCGTTTGCGCTCTTCGTTGACGATCTGAATGCCCTTGTCACTGAACATGTTCAGCACATCATCGAGACGTCCAGACTTTGAGTTCTGGCCGGGCAGGGCTTGGGACATCTCCTCTTGGGTGACGTATCCGCGCTTCTTTCCGAGGCTGACGAGCTTCTGGAGCTCCGAGAGATCAGTCTTGGTCATGGACCAGCAGCTCCTGCTTCGAAATGGGCACCCACGCCGTTCGAGGTGGGAGACGATATGGGCTGTCGCGCGTTAACCGCCTGTGAAGCGGGTTGACAACCTCTATCGTCATAGGAGTGCAGTTGCGGCGGAGAGAGCGCCCGCTATAGCTTCAGCATAGGCGTTGATTTCATTCGCTTTCAAGCTTGATTTTGCGGTTGCGAGCTGTTTGCGAATGTCCCGCTCATGCCCACTCGCAAGCTCCTGCTGATCCCAGTCGCGCGCCTGCGCTGCGGCCCGTGCTTTTTGCGACAGCTCCGCTGCGGCTTGCTCGACGAGGGGGCCCAACACATTGAACAGGACCTGGGCGCAGCCGCTCGCCGCTTGAGGCTCGGTGTACAGGGTCTGCCGTGCGACCACCGCCGCGAGGGTCTTGCGCACGCCCTCGTCGTCGATGTCGGCGAGCAAGGCGGCTGCGGACTGCCCTTCGAGCAACGCGGCGAACACCGACACCGCGGGACCTTGGTCTTCCCACGCAACCGGACCCAACACCTTGAGCAGCCCAGCCACTTGATCGTAGCGATGCACCAGCAGCCACAGCAGGTGGACCATGTCGCGGGTCGGCGCCCATTTGCGCGGCGGTGCCACGAACCCAGCGTCGCCGGGATCGTCTTCATCTAGATCGATCGGCACATGATCGTACGTCGGTGGATCCGGCGCCATCTGCATGGGATCGCGGTGTTGGGGCGGTCGGAGTTGAGCCTGGCGACGGGCTCGGGCCACTCGCTCCTGCAACACCACCTCGTGCACCTTTAGGCGGGCTGAGACCCTGGAGATGATCTCGGTGCCATCGGTGAGCGCGAGCAGACCCACCAGGTCTTCTACGAGCAGCTCTCGCGCGGCAGAGCCCCCGCCGCTTCGGCTCAGGCGGCGGTCGATGACCCACTCCAACAAGGGTTGGCGCCGGGTGAGCGCGGTCTCCATGGCTTCGGCGCCGCTCTCTCGCACGAACTCATCGGGGTCTTTCGCGCCGGGGATCTGCAGCCGCCACGGCAAGACCCCCGCCTTGATGAATAGGGGCAAGCTCTTCTCGGCTGCGCGGCCACCGGCTTCATCGGCGTCGAAGAGGGCGACGACGTTCTTGGTGAGGCGCCGAAGCGTCTCTAGGTGGGGCTCGGTGAGGGCGGTGCCACAGGTGGCGATCGCCTCGGGAAATCCGGCTTGATGCAGGCTAATGACATCGAAGTATCCCTCGACGAGCAAGGCGCGGTCGTTTCGCTGCACGGACTGGCGGGCGTGCTGCATGCCGAAGAGCACATTGGACTTGGTGTAGAGCGCGGTCTCGGGGCTGTTGAGGTACTTGGGGCCATCCCCCTTCATGAGCCTGGCCCCAAACGCCAAGATCCGGCCCCGCTCGTCGGTGATGGGGATGGTGATGCGATCGCGGAAGGTGTCGTATCGCCGGCCGTTGTCGCTGGTTTTGGCGAGACCTGCTGCGTCTAGAAGTCGAGGTGGAAAGCCTTGTTTTTGCAGAACGTCGATGGTGGTCGTCCAGCCGCCAGGCGCAAAGCCCAGCCGCCACTGCAAGGCCGTCTCTGCGGTGATCCCACGGCCCTTGAGGTACTCCCGCGCCGCGGCACCGTCGGGATGGCTCATCAGGACCGCTTGGTAGAACTGGCTCGCCGCGTCCAGCACATCGTAGAGCGAGGCCCGTTCTCGTAAGGCGCGGCGCTGCTCGGGGGTGAGGTCGGACGAGGGGAGGTCGACGCCAGCGCCCGTGGCCAGCTCCTTGACGGCCTCGATGAAGCTGACGCCTTCGAGCTCCATGAGCAGCTTGAAGCAGTCGCCGCCCGCCCCACAGCCGAAGCAGTGGAACAGGTGTTTATTGGGCACAACGTGGAACGACGGCGTCTTTTCTTGGTGGAATGGGCACAAACCGACGTAGCTATTGCCGCGCTTGTTCAGCCGGACGTGACGCTGCACGAGCTCCACCAGGTCGGTGCGCTCGCGGATTTCGTCGATAAGGTGGCGAGGGATGCGGGAGATCGCGGCTCCTGCGTCGGTCAGACGGTGTCGCGCGAGGGGTTCGACTCGCTAGGCGAGAGTCGACTCTAGCAACTGCGCCTCATCCCGCACGTCATCGCCGACGCGGCCGATGTGCGCGCCCACGCCTCGCAGCTTGCCGACCAAGTTTTCATAGCCCCGATCGAGGTGGTAGATGCGAAGCACCTCAGTGAGGCCCTCGGCGGCGAGGCCGGACAGCACCAGGGCGGCGGAGGCCCGAAGGTCGCTGGCCATGACCGCCGCGCCTGTGAGTCGATCGACGCCCGTCACGGTGGCAACCCGGCCGTTAACGTCGATTCGGGCTCCCATTCGCAAGAGCTCGGCGGCGTGCATGTACCGGTTCTCGAAGATGTTTTCGCGGAAGACGCTGCTACCGCGTGCGGTGACGGCCACGGCCATCAGCTGGGCTTGCATGTCTGTGGGGAAGCCCGGATGAGGTTGGGTGTCGACGTCGATCGCCTTGAGCGTCTCGGTGCGGGTACAGCGAACC
>JBGCER010000624.1:0-4784 GCA_045106515.1 Myxococcota bacterium | reverse complement strand
TGGCCCCAGTGAATCGCCGAACTCCGTGGTACAATACCTAAACCGAGCCTGCGGCCGGGGTTTTTGATGCGTTTGTCCCTTATTTTTCCTATGATTCTACTGGTGTGCAGCTGCGCAGCGCCGGAATCCGCCATTGAGCCCGATCCTGAGATTGTGCCTGATGGACCTGTGCAATTTGAGCCGGCGCCCCTGGCTCGACTCACAGCCACCCAGTATCGGAACGCCCTCGACGACCTGTTCGATGGTGTGACGCCGGTCGCGCTCCAGGCGGATACCAACCCGTATCTGTTCACGAATATTGGAGCTGCAACCACGTCTCTGTCTGAGGATGGGGTGCAGCTCCTCGAGGAGGCTGCCACCCAAGTCAGCGCCGAGGTGTTCAAAGACCGACAGCGACGCGTGGCGCTGGTGGGGTGCGAACCCACGTCGGTGACCGACCCCTGCGTCGACAGCTTCATCGCAGATTTTGGGCTCCGAACCTACCGACGCCCCCTCACCGACACCGAGACCGAGCGCTGGCTCGACGTGGTGGCCCGCACTTCTGGGGGTGACCCCTGGCAAGGCCTGCGCAGCGCGGTGGCGGGCATGCTTCAGTCCCCACACATGGTGTACCGAGTCGAAGTCGGGGAGCCCGATCGCGAAGACCCCACTCGGCGCGTGTTGAGCGACTTCGAGATCGCCTCCCGGCTGTCCTTCCTATTGTGGAACAGCCCCCCCGATGCGGAGCTGCTGCTGGCCGCGTCCCGTGGCGAGCTCGCCACACCCGAAGGTATCGAGGTTCAAGCACGCAGACTGCTCGAAGATGAACGCGCTCGAGTCGCCATCGCAGACTTTTTCGACCAGTACCTCAACCTGAGCCGACTTGAGCACGCCACCCCCGACGCCGCCACCTTCCCCGGCTGGTCCGAGAGCCTTCGGGCCGCCATGCGCGCCGAGGTTCGACTGCTCGTCGACGACGTTGTGAGCCGCCAGGACACCGACGTTCGAAACATCTTTTCAACCCGTCGAACCTATGTAAATAGCGACCTGGCGCGGCACTATGGCGTGAATGCCGAAGACGTCACACCCATCACCTTCGCGCCGATCGAGCTCCCCGATAGTGGACCTCGGGCCGGCATTCTGACGTCAGGTGCCTTCCTGACCATGAACGCCCACCCCATCGAGACCTCTCCCACGTCCCGCGGCAAGTACATCATCGAGCGGATCCTCTGCCAGCTCGTGCCGCCGCCGCCCGATGATGTGGACTTGGAGATCCCCGCAAGCAGCGGCGAAGCCAAGACCCTACGAGAGCGGCTGGAGCTGCATCGCGCCGAACCCGAGTGCGCCAACTGCCACAAGCTGTTCGACCCCACCGGCTACCTCTTCGAGCACTTCGACGCCGTCGGCGCGTGGCGCAGCACCGATGACGGCCACCCCATCGATACCTCCGGTGGACTCTGGGGATCTCCCCTCGACGGAGCCCGCGGGTTGGCCGAGGCCTTGGGCACCCACGAACGGGTCGGCGTGTGCATGGCACAACAGACCTTCCGCCACGCGCACAGCCGGCTGAACACACCCAAGGACGACGTGAGCCTCACACAAATCCACCGCGAATTCGAGGCGTCCGGATTCCGCTTTCGCGAGCTGCTCGTGGCGATCACGACCCACGATAGCTTCCGCTACGTCGACCATCCGGTGGAGGCCCAATGAGCAAGCGACTCTCTCGTCGGACCGTGCTTCGCGGCTTGGCCGCGGGCTCCGTGGTGTCTCTCGGACTGCCCACCCTCGACGCCATGCTGCCCACGAGCGCGGCGGCCGCAGAGGCGGAGCTCGGCCCTATCTTTGGCGTCTTCTTCTGGGCCAATGGCCTGCCGTGGCACGCCGCCCACGGCGCACAACAAGCGAGCCTCGGCAAGCCTGACCTGTGGACCCCCGCCCAGACCGGCGCCGGATACACACCGTCCACCCTGCTTCAGCCACTGGCACGCCACTCGCCAAGCGTCGTGACCGGCCTGCGCCCGCACACCGACATCCCGTCCAGCCCTGGCGGCCAAGGCGATGGCCACATGCGCGGGTTTATGGTGGCGTTGACGTCGGACCGGCCGCGGTCCCAAGGCTTCGATCACCCCTCCCACACCCTCACGTCCCGCCGCGCGTCCATCGACCAAGTGATCGCGCGCGACGAGCGCTTCTACGCCGATGAGTCGCCGCGCTACCGCTCCTTACAGGTGGGCGTCAGCACCGCACGATTCCATGACTACGGGCATTGGAACGGGATTTCCTACAATGGCCCGGACTCGCTCAACCTGCCGGTCCACGACGTAGGTCGACTCTACGAGATGCTCTTCGCTGTGCCGAGCGGAGACGCCGACCTGGCCCGACGGGCCGACCTCCTCGACGCCGTGCTCGACGACGCCAGCGACCTGCGCGGCCGTCTCGGCGGGGCGGACCAAGCTCGCCTCGATGAGCACCTAGAGGGCATCTTTGAGGTTCAGCGCCGACTAGAGCTCGGTGGCGCCGTGTGCGAAGCCCCCGCTCGCCCCACCAATTCCGGCAGCGTGCACGAGCAGACCACCACCATCGCCCGCCTGCTCTCCCTCGGGCTCGCCTGCAATCTGACGCGGGTGTTCTCGTTCATGCTGACCTCGCCCGCCACCACCCACGTCTTCCGCAATTTGGGCGTGACCTCCGGCCTGCACAAGGCGTGTCACGACGGTTCTTGGGACTGGGTTCGGGCGGTGTCCCTCCACCAACAACAGGCGTTTGCCCGCCTCTTAGACGAGCTGGACTCCCACCTCGACCCCACGGGCACGTCCCTGCTGGAGCGCGCCGTCATCCTGGGTACGTCCGAATACGGGGAGGGTTGGAAGCACAGCGTCAACGAGCTGCCTGCCGTGCTCGCAGGCGGCGGATGCGGCACCCTCAATCGCGGCGTGCACGTCCGCGATGTGGGCGGCAACTACTGCAAAACCCACGTAACCGTGCTTCGAGCCTTGGGGCTCGACACCCCGAGCTTCGGATTCAGCGGCGCCGAGACGTCCGACGCTTTCGACGCGTTGCTCACCTGATGCGTGGGATCATGACCACCCGTGCGTGGATCTGCATCCTGGCCATGGGCCTCTCCGGCTGCGGCTTGGGCTGGAGCACCTTCACCGATGCATCGGACGACTCCGACCACAGCGACCACAGCGACGACGGCGGGGTGCCGTTGGACTGTCCATTGGACGCGTGCTTCGGGGACTGCACCGACCTGGACAACGACCCCGAGAACTGTGGTTCATGTGGCAGAACCTGCGTCATCTTCCGGGGGGCGCCAAGCTGCGTGCTGGGTGAATGCGCTCTGGATGTGTGCGACCTGGGCTTCGCCGACTGCGACGATGATCCCATCAATGGGTGTGAGGCCGAGGTGGACTGCGACGCCACCGAGACCTGCGCCACCACCTGCGGCTCCGAAGGCACCGTGGACTGCACCGATGAGTGCGCCCCCACCTGCCAGGCCCCCGACGAAGCGTGCAACGTGCGCGACGACAACTGCGATGGTCAGTGCGACGAAGGCGCCATTCCCGGCTGTCGACAGTCCATCTACCGCAGCAGCGGCGGCCTAGGCCACGTCTATGGCACCGACTCTTCCGAAGCAGGAAGGCTAGGGCAAAAGCTGGAATCAGCGGAGTACTTCTTCTTGTACGCCCAAGAAGGACCCGAGCTGCGGGCGCTGTTCCGGTGTGACAAGGGCGGCGGACGGCGCTTCCTCACCACCTCGACCAACTGCGAGATCGGCCGGGCACCCGAAGCGACCCTCGGCTACATCGCTCCGACCCAGGCCTGCGGTTCAACGCCGCTTTACCGGTTGTACAGTGGTGCAGCGAGGAACCATTTCTACACCACAAGCGCGCCCGAGCGCGACCGCGCCGTCGCCGAGTATGGCTATCGGTTCGAGCGCATCGTCGGCTATGTGTGGAGCCAGCGATAGACCGCGGTAGCGGTGCCTAAGCGAGCGTGTGGTAGACGTTCTGCACGTCGTCGTCCTGTTCGAGCCGCTCGACCAGCTTGAGCACATCCTCGACTTGCTCATCGCCGAGCTCGATCACGTTCTGCGGCACATATTCGGCGTTCGCCGAAAGCGGCTCGATGCTGCGCTCTTCGAGGGCGGACTGCATGACGCCGAAGTCGTTGAACGCACAGAGGATCACGAAGAGCGCGTTGCCCTCCTCGTCCTCATCGGTTTCCATCGATTCCAGCCCATGGTCGATGAGGTCCAGCTCCAGCTCTTCGGCGTCGAGCCCCTCGGCGGGGATCTTAAACGCACCCATCTTGTCGAACATGTAGGCAACAGAGCCGCTATTGCCCATATTGCCGTCGCCCTTTTTGAAGGCCAGGCGCACGTTCGCCACCGTGCGGGTGGTGTTGTCCGTCGCCGTCTCGACCAAGATCGCCACGCCGTGGGGGCCGTAGCCCTCGTAGATGACGACCGCATAGTCCGCCGCGCCCTCACCGCTGGCCTTGGCCACCGCCTTCTCGATCTTGTCCTTGGGCATATTGACCGCGCGGGCGTTCTGAATCGCTCTGCGCAACGACGGGTTGTTCTCGGGAAGCGGGCCCCCTTCACGAACGGCGATCGCGATCTCTTTCCCGGCGCGGGTGAACGCCTTCGCCATCCGATCCCATCGGGCGAACATCGTCGACTTCCGCTTCTCAAACATCCGACCCACGGTCCGCCTCCTGCGATTGCGGTGGCGTGTAACGTACAGGGTTGGATGCGTCGTGGGCAGGGGGGGGTCAGGACGCTAGGTGTAAGACTTCTCCCG